>CANGNB010000008.1 GCA_947454545.1 Oligoflexaceae bacterium | reverse complement strand
TGCAGTGTGGGGGTCAGAAAGCTGCTGAATCCACCCAGCTCAAGGGAGACCAAGTGAACGTTGTCGGGCAAAACCCCTACAGCGGTAATGATTTTTTCGTGAACCCATATTTTGTCGAAAATCTCCAGAAGTCCAAGGAAAAGAATCCTGAGCTGAGCGATAAGATCAGTCAGATGCAGAAGCAAGGCGGCACAGGCATCTGGGTCGTCAATCGCGAGCTGGTGGGCGTCGTCGATCGCTTTCTGACAGCGGCCCGCGAGCAACGTGCTCAAAGTGGTCGCAATGTAACAACGACCTTTGTCGTTTATAACCTGCCCGAACGCGATTGCTCTGCCAATGCTTCCGCAGGCGAGCTTTACCTCGATCAGGATGGTCTGAATAAGTATAAGAGTGAGTTCATCGATCGCATCGCTGAAGCTTTCCGACGTTATCCTGAGATGGCCATTTCGGTGG
Organism: Oligoflexaceae bacterium; assembly: GCA_947454545.1. Lineage (GTDB taxonomy): Bacteria > Bdellovibrionota_B > Oligoflexia > Oligoflexales > Oligoflexaceae > Oligoflexus. The sequence goes on along the minus strand of CANGNB010000008.1, from coordinate 29,826 downwards.
TCTTAGAACCCGACTCATTGCCAAACATCGTCACCAACAACGGTGTTCGCCGTTGCAACGATCGTGTGTTCCAAGCCTATAGAGAAGGCGTAGCGTATGCGATTCAAAAGCTGGCTCTGCCCAATGTCGCGATCTACCTGGACGCAGGACATGCTGGCTGGCTGGGCTGGGACAACAACCGTGCGGGAGTGGCCCGAGTTTTCCGCGAAGTGATCGACCTTGCGGGGGGAGCTCATCTGATACGCGGTTTTGCAACCAACGTTTCCAACTACACACCGCTGCGTGAACCAGATCCGAGCGATGAACGTAGAAAAAGCGCTTACTACGGCTACAATCCAGCCATGGATGAGCTGACCTACGTGGATCTCTTGCAAAAGAATTTTCAGCAGGCCGGCCTCAACGGGATGAAGTTTATCATCGATACCGGTCGGAACGGCAATCCGCGCGCTCGCACGGTTTGGGGCAACTGGTGTAACGTTCGCGAAGCTACTTTGGGCGCTGCTCCCCAGGTCAATCCTGAGCCGAACATCGACGCTTATGTCTGGATTAAGCCTCCCGGAGAATCCGATGGCAGTGCGGTCTACGAAACACCGACCCAGGGCAAAGATAGTTCCTGTGCATCTGCCGATAGCATGGCAGTTTCGCCAGTAGCGGGAGAGTGGTTCCACGAGCATCTTGTGCAGCTTTTGCGTTAAGCTCGTTAAACATGAAAAAGCCCAGCCCCGTTTGCAGACAGGGTTGGGCTTTTGCTTTGCGCGTATCCGATACACATCTTCATTCACCGTAAGTCGAACTTAAAGCGACCGCAAAAACCCGATCAAAGCCTGGCGATCTTGAAGCGAGAGAGCTTTAAATGCTGCTTGAGCTTTAGCGGCTTCTCCTCCATGCCAAAGAATAGCCTCTTCGAGAGTCAAGGCGCGACCATCATGCAGATACCCGCTATGTGGCAGCACGGTTTGAGTGAGCCCTAGCCCCCACAGTGGACTCGTTCGCCACTCACGCTCGTTGGCCAGATAATCCGCTCGTCCATCAGCAAGGCCTTCACCCATATCGTGCAGCAAAAGATCGGTATAAGGCGCAAAAACCTGATCGCGCAGAGCCGCGATGGGATGAGTCCCACTGGTCTTCAGGGTGGGCTGATGGCAGCTTGCACACTGCAGGGCTGCAAAGAGCTCAGCACCCCGCCCCGATCGGGCGAGCAGCTCGCTGTCGCGATTCGGAACAGCAAGAGTTTGGACATAATAGGCTGTCGCTTTGAGCGTCTCGGCATCGATATCGGGACTTGTGTCCTGCGCTGGAAAGATAGGGTTGCTGATACCCATGTCTTCCGCAAAGGCCCCAGCCGATTGCACGAGCAGGTTGGGAGCCGAGGCTTTCCAACCAAAGCGACCAACGCTCATCTGCTGGGTGCTTGGATCCCAGACCTGATTGAGATGACCTTTGATGCCATCAAGGTTGCGATCCTCAGGGTCTTCGAGGGCGCGCAAATCCCCTTCGCTCACGGCCTCTAATAGGCCGAGGCCAAAGACTGGAGGGCTTTGTCGTATCGACCAGAGCACACCAGGTTTTTGCAACAGCTCCACTGCAGCAGGGGAGCCACTGAACGTGATGCGAGGGCGGCGCAGAGTGTAGGCCGTTCCATCATCATAGTGTCCTTGGATCTCTTCCCATGTGAGCGTTACATAAGCCTCGGGTACGGCTCCGACAATGGCGTGATTTTGCAACTGGCCTCCCAGTCCTGGCACCGGAGTCGGGGCGCCATGGGCTGCAGGTTCGAGGCCGAAGTCTGCGAGCTGATCGGGAGCGATGCTCAGGCGTAGGAGCATGTGCGAACGCAGGTGCCCAAGCCCCCCGATGGCGGGCATGCCGCGACCATTTTTAATGTGACAGCCTTGACAGCTGGTGTTGTTGAAGACAGGACCTAGGCCAGCGTGGACGGGTGCTGGCGCACTTACATATTCCGCAGCAAAGAGATTGTCACCCTTGATGTGATCGGCGAGCTCTTCAGCATTCAAGTTCGTCGCGGGCAGCATGAAAGCACCCGAGCTCCGGTTGTTGATGGAGGTGAGACCTCCCGCTGGGGGGAGGATAGCCATCGGTGCTGGCTGCGCATCACTCGCTGGACGGCAGCTTGCCATCATGGCGAGACCGCTGATCATAGGGACGAGACGTCGATGGAAGAGCATGAGAGATCCTTTCTAGCTTTTAGCGAAACAGCAGGGGTCGGAGCTCTTGGTCCAAAATCTTTTGGAGAGCCCGCAGATCCTCTTGAGCAGCCGTGATGGAGCCATGCGCACTCGGTTCGAGAATCGCTTCGCGAAAGGTTCCGGGAATCGCACCCAAGGCATCATGGGCCTTCGTGATGGCTTGGCTGATGCGCTGATCAAGATCGGGATTTTGCTTAGCCACGAAAGCGCTGAGGCTGTTGGCGGCGACATGTCCATCGCGACTGCCTCGATAGACGTTTCGAATACTCAGAACATTGTCTTTGAAATCCAAAAGTGAGTTAAAGGAAAATTGGCTCTCGATCAGATTGGGATTGGCCTGGTTGAAGGGCTGAGCAATTTTATTGTTAGCCACTTCATCAGCGATGCCGACCATACCTTCAAGAAGCTCTTGCAGAGCTCCCGAGGCTGATGCGTAAAGGGCATTGTCGGGAGATCCCGCGCTGATCATCGCCGCGCCGAATGGTTTTTGACCTTCCACTCCGCTCTGCCACGCTGTGACAATGTGCTCACTCACATCTTGATGATTTTGGGTGAGAGCGCTGAGGTAAGCAAACTCTTGCTGGTTGAAATCGGCGAGAGTTTTTTTGCGTTCGTAGCCAAAGAGCAAAAATTCGATCGCATGAAAGCCTTTGAGATTCGGATCTGCGGCGTCGAGCGATTGACCCGATTGATAGGCATTGATAGCCAAACTCAAGCCGCCATGATCCAAGGGCCAGCTATCGAGGGCAGGATCGTAGCCATAGGTAAACACCGGACCGAAGAGAAACGCTTCACTCTGTTCCCAGGGCACACGAGCTGCAACCCAAGCCGCGCGAGCTGCTGTCAATCGTTCCTCGCTCGGAGCCTGAGCGAGGTCCTGGGCGGCAAGATGCAGGGCCGCTGATTTTTCGGCGAGATCCTGATAACTGGGAATCACCACATCTTGGACAAAGCCCGTTACGATCTCTTGGCTCGGAACCGGAGAACTTATGGACGAAGCTTGCTGCTTGGATTCGCTACAAGCGGTGCTGAATAAGACGATACTTCCTGCTAATAAAGACTTCAGATTTCGCATGGGAAACTCCCTGAAATTTTAAAAAATAAAGCCAACGTTCAAACGCGTCTCATGCTCACGACGCAAATTTTTATCGCCAAAACGGCGCTCGTTGGTGTCGAGTTTGAAAAAAAGACTTCGATCGATGACATAGCGAGCGCCCAGCGTCCAAACCCGGCGATCTAAGCGAGCTTGATCGAAAGCTCCCGGAGCTTCTTTCCACACAGTGTCATAGGCTTCGAGACGGATGAACGGTAGCAGCTCATCTTCAGACTCAAATCCGGGGAGGGCATACCCCCATTCGGTCCAGGCCGCATAGGCTTGGGATGCGACGGGACTCCGCAGGATGCCGGTAAATTTTTGCGACAAAGCTGCATTGCGAGTGTTGATCTCAACGGCGTTGTCGAGTTTGCCGAGGATCACCGAGCTTTGGGTTTGCCAGGGACCCAAGTGAGCTTTGAGATGCCACGAGCTGAGCCACAGGGGAGTTTTGATGTAGCCACAGGGAGCCAGGCTATTGAAGGCACTGCCATCACCACTGCCGCAGCGCTTGATCAGATCGGGTTGAGGACGGTTGTGAGCGGAGTCGCCGTAATAGAAAGCGACTCCAGTTTCCCAGTTCTCGCTGGGATGGAGGGTCCAGCGCAGAGCTGCTGCAGGGTTGCTGGTGCGCACGCTATCAAAGCGCTGCTGTTGACCGCGCGCTACGAAATACTGAGAGCTAAATCCCGTTGAATCGAGTCCCGTAAGCAGCTGAGCCCGAAAGCCATGGGCGCCCCTCTGCGTAGCCCATTCGATGCCCCCTTCACTCCACGAGGTGGGAAGCAGGTGCTCTTCACTTTCCGGCCGCTCAGCGCCAAAAAAATCAAGAGGCTCATGTTCGCCCGCCAAAAGTCCCAGAGCGACGGGGATCTGTCCGAGGAGCAGTTGGCTGTGCTCAAACTCTTTCTTTAAGACGAGTTTTTCGAGGCGCACCTCACCGGCTTTTTCCACTTCGTTTTCATATTCGCCCGCCTCTTCGTATTCGAGCTCGACGGCAGAACCTGTGCCGCCATGCTCGATCTCAAGTTCGGCCTCAAATTCAAAATTGCGCGGCAGCTTGCCCTCCCACTCAAGTACAAAGCGGCGCAGATCAAAGCTCGTGCGCTGATCACGCTTGGCGCCGCGAGCACTCGCTTTGGGGTCTGCTCCGTAGTCCGCGTATTTGAGGAGGATGTCCCCGTATCCAGAGAGTTTGAGAGGACTGGAAGAGGTCTTTTTTTCTTCCGACTCTTGGCTCGCTTCGGATGAGGCTTGAGCTTGAGTCGAAAGGGAGGGGAAAAGGGCACTCAGCAGACAAAACTGCGCCAAAAAAGGGATGTTCTTCAAAAATCTGGGACGTATCACGTCAGCCTCCAAGTCGTGGGGAGACCCCATCTTGAAAATGATAATGGTTCTTAATTTAATTTTTAAAGTAAGGAAAGCGAAAGATGGCCAAAAGCTGAGCTCCTTGGCGTCAGCGTGACTTAGTAGGCTTGCGGATCGACAGAGCTTCTTAGGAGCGTAAACTCATGGTCAGAACCGGAGAAGGAGTCGGCAATGAAAATGCTCAGAATGTTTGCTTGGTGTTTCTGTTCATTCTTGGGAGGGGCGGGTAGCCTCTTGGCTTCACAAGCCAAGGTCGGAGTGCTCTTTGCTTCCTACGGAGACATCGATGCTCCCGAAGAGGCTGAGGCCTATGTGAAAGCTGCAATCCTTGACCCTGATATTGCACCTATTCCCAATCTCCTCCGCCCTTTGGTGGCAAGTGTAGGTTGGTCGATGACAGGAGAGGCAACGAAAGAGGAATACCGAAGAATTGGTGGCGGAACGCAGTATCGAGCCGCTGCGCGGCAACAGGCGCAGCTTGTCGTTGAGGCGCTTGGGAAGCAGGGGCTGTCGGCCAAAGCTTATACTGGCTTTGTCTTTGTAGCGCCGCATATTGTGGAAACGATGGCCCAAGTTCAAGCAGATGGGATCACCGATCTCATCGTCTTCAATCAGGGGGCGCAGTATTCGGCTGTGACCCAAGGCATCAACTTTCGTGAGGTGCGTAGGTATCTGGGACAGCATCCCGAATGGAAGGTGCAGGTGACCGGGGTGCGATCGTTTTCGGATGACCCGCGCTTTGTCGAACTCATGGCCCAGAGTGTGGAAGCAGGGATAGCGCAAAACTTTGCCCAAACCCCTGCAGAAGAGCTCTGTCTGCTATTTCCATTGCACGGAGTTCCATCGAAGCTTCCGGAGCAAGGCGATCCTGCTATTCCCCAGATGCTCAGGCTTGTCGATGCCATGCGGGCTCGTTTTTCTGAGTATCCCATCTTCTATGGCTTTCAAAATCATGATGAATTCCCCGGTTCGCAATGGGTCCAACCGAAAGTCGAAGCGGTCGCAGCCGACATGGCGAATGATCCGCGCTGTAAGTCGGTTCTGATCGATGGGCGTGGATCCTTTACGATCGATAACCTTGAGACTTTTTATGATCAAGGTGTCACCCAACGTGAGATCTTGGAACAGGGAAATCCTCAGATTAAAATAGCCGTAAGCCCCATGTTTAATAGCGAGCTTGCATTCGTGGAGTTGATGGCGACCCTGAGTCGGGAAGCTTTGCAAGGCAAGGGTGATCTTGAGCGGCTACATTGAGAAAGAAAAGAGTCGAGGCGAAAGCGGCCTGTTCGCTGAGAACAGGCCCTCTTTGGATCTTACGAACCAAGCTTTTCAGGATACAAAGTCTTCCAAAATTCGCAGTGATGCTGACGGCTCGCATCGTAAGGACCGACCTTGCCTGGATACTGCAGCATCACAGTGCTGCCACCCTTATATAACGGCCAGGCTGGAGCTTTTGCAGAACTGGGGACACCTTTTTTGGCAAAGCTTACCCAAAAGGATTGCATCTGATCAGCAAGAGCCTGGGCTGGAGGCGTCAGATTCGGAGCGTCGATGCGCGAGGTGTTCGACATATTCGGGAAGAAGTAAGTGAGTTCTGAGGAGTGGACTGCACCCAAGGCCATGCCTGGATCAGGTTGGGCAGGTATAGATACGCCCAGGTTGAGAGCATCGGGATCGGCAAATTCAAAGGCGTATACTTTTGCATATTTGGAGTATTTTTCGGCCGAGTGCAGGTAGAGACAATTGTTGATACCCACATGAGGATGGTAGTCGGACTCGATCGAACCAAAGTAGGCCGGGAGATCAGTAACACCTTTTACAGGATATTCTTGTGTGATCTTCTCAAGGTTCTTTTGAGCTTTTTCTTTATCAGAGCTTTCGTAGGTCTTGCGAAGGAACTCGGTAAAATTTTCGGCCGTTACCTTTTCGCCGGCTTGCTGACTATAGCCTACGTAGAGACGTAGCTCATCACGTGTTCCCCCCATGAGGACAGGGACTTTCAAGATTTTGCCTGTTTGAATAGCCTCAGCAAACGAGCGAGGCGTGGCTTCCGAACCATTGCTTGGAGCGAAAGCGAGGACGGCACTGCCAGCAGCTTTTGCGCTGGCATCGAGAAGCGATTGGAGAGAGGCTTTGCGCAAGCAGCTCAAAGCCGTCGCAGGATCTTTGCAGCCTACTGATTCGGCGACTGTAGTACCAAGAGCTTGGAGCTTGCTGACTGTCGGAAGATCATGCAGGCAGCCTGCGCTAAGAAGCATGGCTTTTTGAAAGAGGCCTTCCGTGTGTTCGGGATGAGCGAGGTGTTCACAGATGGAACCTGCTCCGGCCGATTCTCCAGCGACAGTGATATTGCTAGGGTCTCCACCAAAGGCTGCAATATTGCGCTGCACCCATTGGAGCGCCGCACGCTGATCTTCAAGACCGTAGGCTCCGTTATCTTTCGCATCAAAGCTAGGATGGGGCATAAAGCCAAAGGCGCCTAAGCGATAATTGAAGCTGACGACAATAACGCCGCGTTGGGTAAGGGCATCAAGTCTGTAAAGATTGCTTGCTCCTCCCCAAAAAGCGCCGCCGTGGATCCAGGCGATGACAGGAAGCTTGGCTTTGGGTTTGGTATCTTTCGGGAGGCTGACGTTGATGCTGAGACAGTCCTCGACGTCACTTCCATCAGTCAAACCATAGCGGGCGACCTGGGGACAGCCTGGTCCAAACTCACTGGCATCGCGGACGCCTTCCCAAGGAGTTGCTGGTGCGGGCGGAGTCCAGCGACGCTCTCCACTCGGTGAAGCGGCAAAGGGGATACCACGAAATTCGAGGACTCCGTTACGAACGGTTCCACGAACGGCTCCGAGATCGGTTTTGACTTCGAGGAGAGCGGGAGCAGCAGCTGCGAGCGTGCTGTTGATCAAAAGGCTCAAGAGGCTCGAGCGCCAGAATCGAAGCGGAAAATGCATCAAATGTTCCTTCATCTAAGTTCAACGGGGTGCGTTTTAGAATGCAGGAAGAGGGTACCACTTCTGATTCCACGTGTCATGGGGACGATAGAGGTCTACCTTCGCACCAAGACGCGTTGATCCCTCGAGGACATCAAGAGCTAAACCACTTTGTTTATGAATCAAGTGAAAAGCGAAACCATGCTGGTCCGCAGCCTGAAGAGTCCAAGCGCTCGAACCCTGCGACGGTGAGTCGAGCAGAGTGAGCTTTCCATCGCCCGTTCGGAGCCCCAGAAAACCTTGGTTTTTATTGTTTTGGATCTGCCAGTCGCCGGAATCTGTGCGGATCAGTGTCCAGATGGCACTAGGATCATCGGTGCCAGAGTTTTGCAAAAGTTCTCCTGAATCTTGGACACTCAGCTGGAGATTGGACTGAACCGAGTGCAGGCGTATTCTCTTACCCTCCCAGCTCGGCGTTTTCGAAAAGTTCCAGTAGGGGGCCGCGCTCTGACCATAAACAAAATCCTGAAATTCCAGAGTCAGAGCTGAGTCCTTGAAGCGAAGGGGTAAGGCTAAGTAACGCGAGCTGCTGAGATCTTGTGCGATCCAACGATCTAAGAACAAGACGTATTCTGGGTTTGGGTCATTGCTAGACGGCATAACAAAGGCGCTCTGCGCATTGAAGGTCGATGGGCTCCCGAGCGGAGTCAGGGGGGACCAGCTTTGATTAGGTGCTTCGAGCGAAGGACCGCTCGCCACCATTGCCTGATTGGGAGTCCAGCCTGTGCAGCCTGAAGTGACAAGGTAGACGCGATCATGGGAACGAAAGACGGCAGGTGCTTCCCGCGATTTGCCTGCAAAGAGAGTGTTGACCTGCGCTTCAATATCCTGAAAATCCGCCGTAAGGCGATATACGTTGAGATCATTGTTATCGCGTGCGGCTGAGAGAAGATAAGCGCGTCCATCCTCTTCAAGAAAGAGCGTGACGTCGCGCGACATCTGCTGCAAAGGACGAAAGCTTCGCAGCCAACGATAGGGACCTTCGGGCTGCTCGGCTACAGCCACAGCAGCTTCAGCCGGAGCGTAGTTATCCTTGGCTTCACGATGGAGCCACATCACAAAGAGTTGGGTTTTCTTGTTAAAGAGAACTTTCGGGCGCTCCAGGTTGGACTCTTGGATGATTGTAGCGGCTGAAGCGTCGAGAGCATGACCTCGAAACTCCCAATGTTCATGGTCACGGGAGCGATAGCAGCTGATGGCCTGGGTCGGAGCTCCTTGGCTTTTGTCTTCCCCAAACCAGTAGGTATACTCACCCACGCGTAGCATGGAGCCCCCATGAGCCTGAATCAGATGGCCGTCGGTATCGAACCAGGGAGCGCCATTCACAAGGCCACCTGCCTGCCCAGTTCCTGACAGCAGCAGCGAGGTGATGAGAGCAAAGCAGTAAGAACAAGGTCGAATCGAGGCGATGGTCCCATGTTTCATAGCTTGTCCCCTTTGCTACGGGAGCTCAATCTAGGATGGAGTCATCAGATCGGACCGGAAAGCCAACGATGCCCGAGATAGCCGATGACGAGGAGCAAGAGCCCCAAACCATAGAGTACGGGAAAGGGCAGAGAAAGACGTTCAGCAAAGAGAAAAGGAATAAAGAAAACGAGCGAAAGTGGCACGGCCTCGAGGATACTGCGGGCAAATTTCACCGAGGCCTCTTTGTCCTGATACTCGGCATAAGAGAAGGCTAGGGCCAGCATCGACGCCAAAGGCAAAGCCATCAAAAAACCAGCAAGACCTGGCCGCTTTTGTGACAGCCAGGAACAAAAACTGATAGTCAGCGCCGAGAGCACTATTTTGCTGATCGTCCAGAGCATTGGGACCTCATGGTTTCGGTGTATGATAGCCCAGCGCGATAAAGTCAGGTTGGACTGGGTAGTAATAGCTTTTATAAAAGCTCAGATCGGGCTTGCCTGCGTCCACCCAGGCCTGTGTCCAGAGATTTTGGAGAGCATCGGCTCCCATGGCTAAGCGAAGGATAAGAAGATCGCGATAGCTGTCTTTGACTTGATCAGGCGCTTTGCGAACGGCACGTTCGTGTTTGCTTGCTTCACTGGGTTTGAGGCGCGAGATCGTCTTGTCTAGGTTGAGGAGCTCGTTCAAATGCCCATGACTTTCCAGAGCTAAGGCCCAAGCTGTGCGTACCGCATCACCCTGAGCCTCTTTCCAGAGCGGGGCCGCAGGATGGTGACGGCGAGCCTCATCAAGGACTTGCGCCTCGAGGTTGAGCTCTTGGGCATCGACCATCTCGGATTCAAAGTAGCTGTGCAGGCCGCCAGCATCACTTAGCCAACCATCATAGTCGACGCTCGTGTGATGGGGATTGGCGAGATCTCCCACAAAGTGGGCCAAGACCCCCGCATAGAGCAGAGCTTTGTCGACCGGTTCCTGCCGAGCTTCTTTGCTGAGGGCGGGGTTGGCTTCGTTAGCTTTCACTTGGCGAAGTGATGTTGTGATCTCTTTCATCAAAGCTTGAATACGGAACGGGGCGTGTCCGGCTTTTTCGAGTTTGGCATCGAGGGATGCGCCGGGAGCGCAGCTCAGCTCACTTTTACTCTTGCTGCAATTTTTTTCGAGCGCTTTCTTATAGGCGGCAAAGTCGATAGGAAGCTTACTCAGCGGGGTCGTCTCGCGCCCTTCAAGAACATATTCCATATCAACGAAGTGGCTGGGTGCATTCAAGCGATCGATCTCAGGACCGAGACGCCGCCAGACGATGTCCGGAACGTTTGCCAGATGACCGATCATATGCTCTTTTTGTGCCAGGAGTTTACCCCAAGAGCCAGCTGCTGGCTCTTGACCGTCAGCGGTGAGACGCACAGCGACGCGCGCAACAGCGTCATGGCCGCGTTCACCCCAGGCGAGAAGGGAAGAACTCATCGTGAAGAGACCGAGGCTACAGACGAGATGAAAACGGTTCATAGGGGACTCCCTCCTGAGAAAAGTTCGAGCTCAAGAGACGGCTCAGTGCACTGTCTCGAGCAGTTGCTCATGGATCGCGTTCTCAACCAGCGCGCGGCCGATTTTCACACCGTCTAGGGCCGCCGACACGATACCCCCAGCGAAGCCAGCGCCTTCACCAGCAGGGAAAATACCAGGGTGGCTCACTGATTGTAGGGAAGCATCACGGAACATAACGATGGGTGCGGACGTTTTGGTTTCGACACCTGCTACGATCGCTTCGTCGCTGATAAAACCGCGCATCTTTTTATTGTATTCACCAAGGGCCGAACGCAGACTGTTGACAACAAAGTCGGGCAATATCTGATCGAGGCGCGCCGGGGTAACACCGGGCTTATAGCTCGTGCGAAATTGAGTCTTTTTGGAAGTCCCTGCAAGAAAATCGGTGAGGGATTGGGCCGGCGAGTAGTAGGAGCCTCCCCCTTCGCGGAAAGCCCGCTGTTCGATGGCAGCCTGAAAGTGCATGCCATCGAGGGGGTGGCCTCGATAAAAGTCTTCGCGATTCACATTGACTACGACAGCTGCATTGGTAAAGCCACTGTTGCGCGCATGATAGCTCATGCCGTTGATGGCGAGGTGACCTGCTTGTGCGGATGTCGGCAGCAGATGGCCGCCAGGACACATGCAAAAAGTCCAGATTCCTCGTCCTTCGGCCTGAGTTGCAAGTTTATACTCAGCGGCAGGCATAAATGTACACGAGCCAAATTGAATTTTATCGATCAGTTCCTGAGGATGTTCAAAACGAGCGCCAATCGCAAAGGGTTTGGGACCGATGGAAAGACCCTTATCGTAGAGCATCTGATAGGTGTCGCGGGCGCTATGACCGATAGCGAGAACGAGATGGTCGGTATCGAGGCGCGTCCCATCATCGAGTTCGACCGAGTATTTTGCCGATGCCCCTTGGGCAAAATTCACGAGGCGCCGTTTGAAAAGAAAACGCCCCCCACGGCTTTCGATATATTCACGCGTACGCTTGGCTATCTTCATCAGATAGTCCGTGCCGATGTGCGGGTGGGCTTCGTAGAGAATTTCTTCGGGAGCACCAAAACGCACCCACTGCTCGAAGAGATAACGAATGAGGGGATGGTTGCGACCACAAGTCAGCTTGCCGTCGGAGAAGGTGCCCGCCCCCCCTTCGCCGTAGCAGTAGTTACTCTCACCTTCAAACTCGCCCTTACGCAGAAGGCGGTGGACGGTTCGCATTCGATCTTCCACAGCTTCACCACGCTCGATCACGATGCACGGTTGGCCTAATTCGGCTAAAATCAGCGCGGCAAAAGTTCCGGCAGGGCCGCTGCCCACGATCACAGGAGGATGACGAAAGCGTTTGCCCTGGGTTGCGAGGCCTTCGAGGGCATCGTAGCGTGCTTTTTCCGCAAAGACTTCGAGCTTAGCTGGGGCTGCTCTCAAGATGGCTTCGCTGTCTTTACAGCGAATTTTAAGCTGGTAGTGATAGAGGATGCGCGATTTCTTCCGGGCATCAAGAGATTTCTTTACGATTTCGAGGGATTGGATCTCGTCGTCAGGAATACTGAGATCGCGCGCGAGCTCGGCTCGCAGCTGAGATTCTTGAAAATCGGGACGAGCCACTACTGTCAGTTGTTTAACTAAAAGTTCCATACGTCTTGAGTCCTCGCGCGCTGGACAGGGAAGGCTAGAAGTATAGAGAAGGCCAAGGGGTGTCAATCAGTTTCGGCAAGGCCCTAAGCCGACAGGAAGGCCCTGATCTTCGGGGCTTAGGGGGCTCGTTGGGCTCGGTCTCGATCTGCGCAATTTTGGTTATGCTTTTGTGACATTGCTTTGCTAAAAGAGGGCGGCGAGCACAGAGCGTGAGCCCTCAGGGGCTGCTCACAGTGAGGGCAAAACTGCTTAAGTTTTGAAGATTACAGTTGACCTTGCTACGGAATCGTAATAATCCTCGCTCGCCATTCTGACAAGACTGAACCATTTGGGGCGGCCCGCTTTAGCAGAATTGGCATAGACGACGGGGCTGCCATCCAAGAGCGCGAGGACTGTTCATGCGAATGCGCGACATTATGACTCCTGTGTGTCTCCTTATGGCCCCATTGCCTCTGTGGGCTGAGGGTTCGCCGACGAACGAACAGGCGCTGTCGACAGAGTATTTCAAGTACGAGCAGCGCGTCCTAAGTTCTTCGGAAGGCACCGAATTAGGCGAGAAAGCTCGCATCGATGCCGCCTTTCGCTACCAGTATTCGCCCTCGACCTTCCTTCGCTTTCGCCTCGACATAGATCCCAACGTAAGTCCTGAAGAAAATAAAAGTTCTAAATTTGAAGTTCGACTCAATCATCGCCACGAAAACTGGGAATTCCAAGCGGACTTGGATCTTGCCGGTGACGATTATGGTCGGGGCGCTACCACGCTCGGACTTGATAGCGATTCGAAAGATACCTACGTAGCCTACAACTTTGGCACTGTGGCTCGTGCCGTGTTTTATCCCTATAATTTCGGTGGTGAAGTGGGTTCGGCCTTCCGGACTCTCGATGTCACGCGCGTGTTTTACATCGAAGGTACACCCGCCATCATCTCGAACGTTCCCGTCGAAGACGAACATATCCGCATGAAGACTGTTCCCGGTATCGTTTTTGAAACGATGCCCACGAGCACAACGAAGCTTTATGCAGGTGTGGGTTCGGCTCGCTTCCTGTACCCTGCCGTCGAAGGCTTTGATATTCAGAATAATCCAGCTTCCGAGCGCTGGAAAGCTAAGGAAGATCGCGGCTACAAAGCTGGTTTCGCTTGGGCCAACGAGCGGAGTTCGATACTTCTCGAAGGCGTTCGTCATGAAAACTCGGCTTTGGCTGGTGCCCTCATGGAGAGCGCTTGGTCTTTTCAGGCGGCACAAAAATTTGATCAGCTAGGTCTCAACTTCGAACACACTCAAACCAAAGCAGCGACTGGAGCTTACCGTTTGAGTGATAGTGGCACCTGGTTTCGTGACACCACTCCTTTCCGTCCCATCTACAGCGACTACTTTGGGGAACGTCAGGACTGGTTGGGAAAGGTCGGGGCAGGGGACATGGTTCAGGTCACCTATAACTTCGCCAGCGCCTCTCCGTACGTAGCCTTCAAGCACCAAAGCTCCTATTTTATCGATCGCGAACGTGAGTCCGCGCATCGCCTGAGGACTGCGGACGAATCCGCATCGCACGGTGGGCTCAATATCATCGCAGTTGGCGTGGGCATGAATTCGGGCAAGCTCTTGGTTCGCCCGGAAGTAGCCTTCCTTCAAGCTAAGAATGCAGTATTTGGGAACCATACGGATCTGCGAGAAGATCGCATCCTGAGCTCGCTGAGCAAGAAAGACCAGATTTTGACTCTGAATCTAACATACGTGAACTGACATCCTACGCCTGTGGGAGAGGAGAGCTCTATGAAGGTTTTTCGTCTGTTCCATTACTCGGCTATCATCGCACTCGTACTGAATCTGGGCGCTTGCCAGGATGATACGAGCAAAGCGAAGAAACAAACGGATGTAGCTGAACTCAACGAGCTCTTTGCTTCCCTGCAGCAAACGGAGCAGGATATTGCGATGGGCTTTTTGCTACAGCATGCAGCACCTCGCGATCGCGACACGATCAAAGACAATATCTACGATCTGAAGATTGCGACCATGCGGCTGGAAAAAGATGTGCATGACGAACAGGCCTTAGCCAAGCTTTATGAGTCGTACAAAGCGTATGCTGGACTCAAAATTCAAGAAGAAGATGGCTACCGCCTGGAGTCCTTGTCGCAGAGTTTACTAAAAGCATTGGAACGCCTCGCTAAAGTCCAAGGCAAAAGCTTGGATGACATCGCACGTGTCCTCTTCTACAAAGATTTTCTTTACGAGCTCGCTCCTTTTTCCTCTTATGCAAAAAGTGGGCGCGACGGCTGGAAAAAAACCAACTATCGCGAAAACTACTTTGCAGAAGTTCAAGGAACCAAAATAACCAGCTGGCTCCTCACGCCTCGATTCGATCTGACCCAAGTGAAAGACCCCTCTTTTTCGATCGAGCAGACTATCAACAGTCGTGGCTATTCTTATCAATCGATCGTCAGCGTTTTGGTTTCTGCTGACTATCAAGGCGGTGATCCTGAAGCAGCCCGGTGGGAAACGATTCCTCTGCAGCGCATGCCCTCTGGTGCGACCCTAGCGCCCGTGGTCTCGGAAGATGTGTCGCTTGCGAAGTATCAAGGCCAGAGCGTCGTCATTGCCTTTCGCTACGACACCAGTGATGCCAATAGCTCGCCGGTTTGGCATCTGAATCACTTCTCCCTCAAAGGCACAGGGACACTGAATTCGAAAGCTGTGAACCCTGAGGCGCCAGGCACTGTAGCCGTTGGAAGTCAAGGGACCGCTCAAGGCATTTACGACAAAGTATTCAATCGGGCCGATGCTACTTTAAGCCCTTTTGCAGCTTTGAATGTTTCCACTGAGTGGAAGATTGGCTCTTTCAGTGGCAAATTTTTTGCCGAAGTGAAACGTACCGATCCGAGAGCTTTGTCGAGTGAAGCCTGGCTGTTTTCGCCTCGTTTTGATCTGCGACAGATTCAAAATCCTAGTCTAACTTTACTGCAGACGATTCGTGCGAACAAACCATCGAGTGCAGTGAGCTTCTTGGTGTCGGATAGCTTCGATGGCCAGTCCCCCGAACTAGCTAACTGGACGGCTCTGAATATTCAAAATCTCCCATCGGGGCGCGACTTCAAGTCAGTAGAGACCGAAAAGGTCGATCTGAGTCCCTGGGCAGGCAAGACCATCACCCTTGCTTTCCGCCTACGGACTCTCCCAGGCGATACGCAACTTGTGAACTGGCAGATTGAAGAGGTTCATCTTTTCGGAACGGGAACACTGCCCACTCCAGCAGAGCAGATAGTGAAAATCGCCCCTGCTCCTATTCAGCCAAGTGCACCAGCTCAACCCAGTGCTCCGGCTCAACCCAGTGCACCGGCTCAACCCAGTGCCTCGGTTCAACCTACTGTACCAGCAGAGTCGAGTGCTCCAGCACAACCAACGGTGACTGAAGGTGCAGCTGCTGCTCAACCTTCCGAAACGAATGCAGAGACAGGCCGCAATTAAGCGGAAGAGGAGTTCGTGTGATGCGTTTTCCTAAAGTCAGCCGGCTTTTCCTCCTCGCCTTGTGTACCGCTTGTGTAGATCATCCGAAAGCTCGCAAAGAGGGCGACGTGCTGATCGACACCCGCGGTCGCTTTGAACATTCAACAAGCGCCGGTAATCTCATGGCAACGGCTTTGATGGATAGTTACCAGCTTGATATGGCCTTCTATCCGAGCTCATTTTTGCTCGCTGACAGTGATGCCATCGTTTCCCCTGGAATGGATGCCGATGCCATTGGCGAAAAGGTTTTGCCGCTCTACCCCACGGGTGATCAGGATAACTTTCAGATTGGAGCCATGAAGGGCTCACAAATCAAAAAATTTCTCCTCCAGCGAACGCTTGAGAATTATCGTCTCGATTTGCAGGTGGCAGGCATTGAGTATGCTATGCATTTTGAAGGAGGCATCTCCGTCGTTCACAATGTCGAGCGGGCGCATGGGCGTGAGTTGGTCGATGATCAGTACTATCGGGTCGCGATCAGTGACTATTATTTTTTCAACCCTGCTACCTTTCCCGGCTACCGCTATAGAAACGGCCTCGAATCAGGTTTTGAGCGGGAAGACGGCCTCTTTTCAGCGCGTGAAGCGCTGACAACTTATCTGAAAAAGGGGCGACCTTTCCCCGTTCTCGATGAACGTCGGGCTGATGTTCAGCTGCTCCAAAAGGGGGAGCACGAGGGGCTCTTAACGATTCCAGAAATTCAAGGCACAAGGCACCTTTCGCCTTACGCTGGCTATGTGGTGACAACTCAGGGTGTTGTGACTGCCTTAGCACCCAAGACAGACGGTACTGTCGAACTGTACGTTCAGACAGAGCAGGACGATGGCAATCCCAAAACTTCGAATGCCATCAATATTTACCTGGCAAGTGCCCGGACCGATGTGAAAGTCGGTAGTCTCATTCAGGTGAAAGGGCAGGTCTATGAAATCCAAACCGCCCAGGGTTTAACACGCACAGCACTGCGTGATGTGCAGGATGTTCAAGTGTTAGCGACACAACGGCCCTTGCCCGAAGCTGTGCTCATCGGTGGGCAAGGCTTGAAAGTACCCAAGAAGGTGGTGTCGAGCTACCGCGGGAATGTGAATCTAAAGGCAGAACTCAATCTCGCCGATGGCTTGGATTTCTGGGAAAGTCTCGAAGGCATGCGCGTGAAAATTGCTCGCCCGCGTGTAGTAGGCTTTCGTGGGGGACAAGAAAAATTTGCAAATCGCGTCCAGTACATGGCGGTGAATATTGTTCCCGATGGCGTTAACGATGCTGAGGAATTTAATGCAGTAGGGGGAGTGAATTTTGATACGCGCGAAAAGGGCGATTTGAACCCAGAGGTTTTACGCGTCCCCTTAGCCGATCTAGCTCCTCAGGTGAATGCAGCGCAAACGTTCAACGTAGGCGACTACTTTCCTCAAGATTTGGACGGAATTCTGAGCTTTGAAACCAACACCTTCGGTGATGGCGAGTTCGTCCTTTACGTGACTGGTGCTTTCGACTCAACCTCGCCGATCAAATCCCTCGAAGAGCGACCCAAGGCCTCGTTTGTTGGCGATGAAGATCATGTCACCGTTGTGACCTTCAATGTTGAGAATCTCTCGGGCAACCAAAGTGATCGCATTAAGCGTCTCGGCGAGGTGTTTCGTATTAACCTCAAATGTCCGGATGTAATCAATCTTCCAGAAATTCAAGATAATAACGGGAGCAGTTTCAAAGAAGGCTCGAGTGCCGACAAAACCTTGGCTGCTATCATTGCAGCCATTCAATGTCCTGGAGCTGACTACCAGGCTATAAATATCGATCCAATTCCGGGGCAGGATGGTGGTGAGCCGGGTGGTAATATACGCGTGGCTATGATTTATAATGCAGCGCGAGTCCAATTTGAAGCGCGAGGGAACGCTGGACCTCTCGATGAGACTTTGGTGAATGAAGATGGCAGCCTATCCCAAAATCCCGGGCGGGTTTTTCCCAACGATCCAGCTTTTAGACATTCACGCAAAAGTTTGGTCGCTGAGTTTCGTTTTAAAGGACAAAACTTTTTTGTGATTGGTAATCACACAAACTCCAAGCTAGGTGATTCTTCGCCCTGGGCAGCCATGCAGCCTGGCTCCAGTCAGTCGGAACAGATGCGCATCAAAATCGCTACACGCATCAATAAGTTCGTTTCCATTCTCCTCGATCGCAACCCGCAGGCTAGAGTTTTGGTTGCCGGAGATTTCAATGCATACTACTACGAAAAATCCATGCAGGTCCTAGCCGGTCAAGACCTCAAAAACCTGATGACCTATGGGAGTATCCTGCCCGAGTCGCAGTGGTTTTCGACAAATTTTGATGGCAATTCTACGACAATTGATTATGTCTTTGCGAGTCAGGCCTTGCTTGGAGCAGAGCCGGAGCTTGATATTGTGCATGTGAATACGCCTTACATGGGGAAGATTTCGGATCATGATCCGGTTTTGACCCGCTTTAAATTCTGAAAACTGGCGCCTTTAAGTGTTGCTCAAGATAAGATGTCCTCACGAGACATGAGATGTCTCTCGAAATTTTCAGAGATTCGATCATGATAGCCCTCTCTTGACAAGGAGGGGGTATGGTCTGTCCGTTCTGTGTAAAATCAAAAAAAATTAAGAAAAATGGATCTTATATTCGGTCTTCGGATGGCAAAAGATGTCAACGTTTTCGATGTCTTGAATGCTGTCGAACCTTTTCTGAAACTCACTTTGGAATCGAATATCGTCTTCGTAAACGCTATTTAAACCAGGCTGTCTTTCGGAGCCTGTGTTCGGGAGTTTCCCAACGCCGGTGTGCGATTATTTTGGGAGTGCAAAGAGCTGCGATCGCGAGGCGGCTTCTTCGTTTTGGGAAATGCTCTGAACATAATCTTGAGGTTTACCGAAAATCTCGAGAAAAAGTTAAAAAACTTAATTTTGATGAACTCGAAACTTTCGAACATACTAAGTGTAAACCTCTTACAGCAGCAATTGCTGTGGAAGATAAATCAAGAAAAATTTTGGCTATAGCCGTCGGTAGAATTCCTGCAAAAGGCCCATTGGCAAGTCTGTCTCGAAAAAAATATGGTCCTAGACCTTGTGAGAGAAAGAGGTGTTTGGAGTCGATCTTTACGCAACTTAAAATGTGTTTGGCTTCAAAAGGACTGGTGAAAACAGATAAAAGCAAAGCCTATCCACCTTTCATCCGGAAATATCTTGCGGGATGGTCTCATGAGGTCACTCCTGGACGTCGCGGATGTGTTGTTGGACAAGGCGAATTAAAAGAAGGAGGCTGGGACCCGCTGTTTTATCTTAATCATACTTATGCCATGATTAGGGATGGTTTGAAGAGACTTGCGCGTAGGACATGGTGCACAACTAAAAATCCTAAAAGACTGCTGTCAGCTCTTTACATGTATGCTTGGTTTCATAATCTTTACCTAGAATCAAAGGACAAAAAGCATTTGAGTCTCTGTTGGATTTCTTGAGGAGTCCGAATTTGATTTCAATCAACAATTAAAGGTGCCAGTTATGGGAAGGTTTCAGTGAAGCCCGGGAGTGTGATCTCAAAAGCAGCCCCACCCAAGTCTCTACTGTCACCGACTGTGAGTTTTCCTTGATGTTCTTCAACGATTCTTTTGCAAATAGGGAGTCCGAGTCCTGTTCCTTTTCCTACTGCTTTGGTAGTGAAAAAGGCTTGAAAGAGCTTAGCTTTAATTTCGGATTTGATGCCGACTCCAGCATCTTCGATGAGAATGTGGACAAAAGTGTCATCGGTCTGGACAGTGAAACGAATATCGCAGGGCTTTTCTGAGGCCGTTGGGTTTTCTTGGACGGCATCGCTGGCGTTATTGAGGAGATTGGTTAAAACTTGGCCTATTTGGGAACGCATGCCGAGAATTTTTAGGTCTGGGCTGCATTCTATGCTTATGCGAAGTCGCTTAACGAGAGAATGAGCTAAAGTTAGGCTTTCATCGAAAAGTTCACGGAGAGAAAAAAGAACTGGGGTCTGCTCGAGGCGTGATTGATTGCGAATAGCCGATTGAATGGCAATGATGCGGTTAATTGCTGTTTTAGATTGTTGAGTGATCTCTAAGGATTGAGTCATCTTTTTGCTAATAAATTCCCAGAATTGTTTGGTCTCTTCATCTTCATTTCCAGAAAAAACCTGGAAAAGAGCAGAAGATAGATCTTTGGTGATCCTTTCAAGATCGCTTTGTCCAAGAGCGATGATCTGTGACGGGCTTGCAATATCGTGGGCGATGCTGGCGGTCAAGACGCCGAGATTGATAAGTTTTTCGTTTTGCAGCTCGAGGGCTTCCCGTAAGTTTTTTTGCTCCGTTTCATCACGAAGAATCAGGAGGAGGTGGCTTATCTGTAGCTGTTTATCCTCTATAGGTTGCCAGTCTAAAGTGAGGTGGATTTTTTGCTTGCTTTGAATCAGCGTGATTTCGTGAGGAAGGTTGTGAAATTTTTGCTTCCAGTCTGAATTTTTCAAACCGAAGCCCTTAGTGAGCTCTTTGTAAGCGAGTTCAAGAGCTTCTTTTTCTTGAGCTAAGAGTGAGAGCGCTTGGAGGGGATTTTTTGGATCATAGCCTTTTTCATTTTGAACGAGATTTTTAAAATAAAAAGATTGCTCTCCGTAGAGCTCAAGATTGTGATCGAGAGCGACAATGCCCATTTTTACCTTGCTTAGGATGGCACGGAGTTTTCTCTGCTGCAGATGCATTCTGCGGGAAAGAGTGAAGGAGATGATTATGGCTATCAAAACAGTCCCAAAAAGGACGGCGAGAAGAGTTAAGGCTCTTTGTTTTTGCTTTTGAAGAAGAAGTTCATATTCAAGAGCTTTAGCTTTTTCTTCGTCAGACTTTAGTCCTAAACTCACAAGGGATCGGCGATAATCGTTTTCCTTTCTTATGCTTTCTTGTTTTTCGAGAAATTGAGAGTATGCCTCATAACTTTGAATTAATTCAGATGTGCGACCTAATTTTTTATACAGACGAATGAGGCTTGTGTAGCTCTCCTGTAAATTATCGTTTTCAGGACCTTTGGTTTCCAGAGCCGAAAGAGCCAGACGTAAAGCTTCCTCGTTGTGACCTTGCTGTTCAGCGTTGATAGCGAGTCGCTGTAGGGTATAACGTATTCCCTCGTGAATCTGATACTTTTGATAGATTTGGAGAGCCTTGTTTCCGTACTCGCTCGCCAGAGATGTCTGGCCCAAGAGATTATAATACTTCAAGTAGCTGTAATAGATGTCTGCGAGGAGCATAGGGTCATGAACAGAATCGGCGAGTTTTTGTGCTTCTAAGAGATAGGGGAGAGCCTGTTCTACTCTGCCTTTAAGATCTTGAGAAGTGTAAGTTGTTGCGATGTTTTGAGCGTTTATGGCACAAAAAAAGCGCCAGTGTTCATTGCTGCAGATCTGATAAAGTCGCAAATCGATCGCAATTGCTTGATCGGCCTTGTCTTCGTCATAGAGAGCTGAGGAGATAGCTTCCATAATCTTCATTTTTACATAAATGCTAATCTGGGGGGAGTTGTCGACAATCTTTAAGGCTTCTGCTCGGAGAGAAAGACTTTTATCACCCTTCTGGATTCTGTCATAGAATAGTGCATAACGCTGAAGAGTGAGAGCTCTTATGTAAGGAAAAGCAGCGAGTTCGGATCGGTTTAATAGCTGATCAAAACCATGCTTTATAGCAAGACTTTCGGAATCTTCAGATCTGGAGCTAAGATCGAGTAAAAGACTTTGGATATTCATTTCAGCTTCGACATTTTTAAGTGTCTGAGCGAGTTGTAAAGCCTGCTGCAATTCTTGAATGAGAGCTGCGGAAGGAACCCATTCTTTTTCTAGGTCAGAGCGAGCTAAATTGATAGCCAAGGCATTATCTAAAGCTACTTTTGAACCTTGCTTGAAATCCGGGCTTTCTCTTTCTTTCAAAAGTCGGATGATTTCACTCTGGGGATCATCGAGGAGTTTTCGCGCAAAACTATCTGAGATTTGAGCGCTTAGGTCAGGAATAGCGAAAAATATGATGAGGGACACTATGGAGGAGGCTAATTTATCAAACATAGAGATTCCTCTGAATCAGATGGGAATATTTAGACTTTTGTTGTCAGCAAAGCAGAGTAAGGCAATTCTTTAGAGCATCATGCCATACTACGGGTGATGAAAAGATACCTTTCCTCTAGATAGCTCCAAAACTTTTTGGGTTTAAGGTATTTTTCGGTGGGGTAGCAACGCATCTTTAGTCATTTCAGAAAGTTTCTTGGCTCTGGTGCTCTGAACTCTTGCGAGCTAGCTCCTGGTAAATGAGCGGCAAGGAGAGTCTTCTTTTGTTCATCCGTTCTTCATGAAGATAGAGTTCAAAATGAGGCTGATGAATGATATGAGATGGTGGTGATCTGTTTGCATGTGATAGCCACTCTATGGCTTGATCCATAGATTTTTCACCATCGGCCGATTCATCTGTGGCAAAAGCGATAGTGCCGCCGTCATCAACGAATGTTCCCTGGATACCTATCGGAAGAGCTTCGGAGTTTTTTTCGAGCCAGGAGATGAGCTCTTGATCTGTGATTTCAGTTTCTCCATGATAGCTATAGAGCCCGATATAGCTCAAAACCAAAAGAACATCGACCTCTTTATCGATACTTTTTACAAATGTTTTCCATTCATCGGCAGTCTGAAAGAGACCTGTCTTTGTGAGTTTATGGGGTCCCCACGAAAATTTCTCGAGTTGAGCAAGCTCGGCTCGACCTGTTTGATTAGCGACTCCAACAGCACCGATCCGTAGGGAAGTCTTCGAATGAAGATAGGGAAGCGCCTCTTTGATGCCATCAAGAGGAAGTTTTTCAGAAATTCCGGCTACTTTTTCGCTGAGATTATAGGCATAGCGTGCTGGGTCTTGATTGAGTGAGACATAGAAGATCCGAAAGGGATAGTGAGGACCGAAGTTACGGCTGAGGAAGTCGTTGGCTTCGTCATCGATGGCGAGGACGAGATCAGGTTTGGCGACAGTGAGGGCTCGCTTTGCTTCCGACTCTTGGGCCTTGCGCTCGCGGCCATTCTTTAGCCGATTCAGGTCCAAATAATACCTGCGAACCTCTATGGGGCCTCGGTTGATTGCAAGAGACCTTTGAAAGCCACGATCCAAAGAACGCATGCGTGCATGCACGCGATCATAGGAGTGCAGAATAAAGATGCTAGGTTTGACATTTTGAAACACAAAGAGGACAGAGACAAAAAGAGTTAGAAATATTCCGACGAGAATGTTTCTGGCTTTGTTGTTCATAAGATTCCTAACCATTGCCAATAGGGGATGCTAGCATAAGCAGCCAACACACGAGCAAAGTTCAGCACATGATTGTAGCGAAAGAAATCAGGTTCTCGAATGTTTTGGGTAATACCTTGAGAAAGAGCCTGAAGATATACCGAACTTTGATAGGGTAAGAACCAGATGTCGCTGAACATGGCTGTGAGAAACACGCATATCCAAGGGTGGATACCTTGGGCTTGCGCAACGGGCAATAAGATAAAAAAAGAAACCAACATGCCTGCCGTAACGGGAAGAGCAAGGCGGACAATCAGAGTACAGGCAAGTGCAACGAGAATAAAAAGATAGATATTGCCATCGACAAATCCAAACCATGGCGAGACACTTGCAGCTAGGGCGTTGCTGAGTCCCAGATAGCTCATGACCCGTGTGATGCTATCCATTCCCAAAAGAAAGAAAATCATTGGCCAATCGAGGCTGCGGCGGAATTCGAATTTGCTCAGTTCTCCCGTCAGCAAAAGTCCGATGAGCACTATTCCTGCTATCCATGCTGGAGCTATATGATGCCAAGAGACGGTTCCGGCTCCTATAAGAAAGAAGAAAAAGCCAAGCAGCGAAATTTTTTCGGAACGAGTGAGGGGTCCCAGCAGTGCGAGCTGAAGAGCCATTCGCTCTTTTGGGAGAGGCTGCAGCTTTTTGTGGGGGAAGCACCATCGGTCAGTCAGATAGTGAGATAGGGTTAGGAAAATCGCAGCTCCACCTGCAGCTATAAGCCAGTATAAACCCATAAAAGCTTCTTGGACCTGGTCAGGAAGCAAAGTGATAGCTGTGATATTGGACGATTTGCTTGTTGAAAGCATCGGTGAAAACAGCATGGCTCCGGAAAAGCACGCTGCAAAAAGGCTTGTGGCAGCAGGATGCCCTTTGGGGAGGCGAAGGTTTGTCAGCATCTCTCGAAATAACGGCAAGGATAGGGAAAGCCGACTATTTCCGGAGGGCGTGATAGGAGAGAGCGCATATCCAGCTCCCAAGAGAACGGACTGGTGATAAAGAGGACGATCAGGCAAGCGATACAAGAGCCAAAGAATGACGCGATAACTTAAGCCAGATGCTCCCAGGCTTGCGGACAACGCAAAGACACCGATCAAAGTCATCAGTCCGGACGAGGCAAAGCCTGCCAGGGCTATTTCAGTGGGAGCGAGTTTCATGACCAAGACAGCAATCAATGCCAAAATTGGAGGTATGAATTCATCTACGAGGGTGAAAACCCACATCATGATCACCATGGCCATGATCGCAGCAAAAATAACGGCTTCCATGCGTAAGCCTAAGCGAAGTCCCAAGGGATAGCACAGCATGGGGGCGAGGATGACGACAATCCATCCCAAGATCTCACGCCAGGACATTTGAGGAAGAGCCGTCTTGGTTTTTGGGACAGAGCAGCTTTCTGTTTCAGCGCTGCTGAGATGTTTGGCTAATGTTAAAGTGAGCTGTTCGCTCAGACTTTTGCTTTGCTCTGATAACAGAGTCTTTGGGATCTTCCACAGTGTCACCGGTGTCTGGGTTTTTGCCGTCGATAGATAGCGGGACAATCCAATCCCAGCCTCTTCCCCGAACAGAGCACCAGGTCCCAGCAAGATCGTTCGATCAGGGCCTAGGAGCTGGACTTGACCGGACGCAATGAGAAAAAGATCGGTCGCAGAGGTCGTCGGAGTGAAAAGATCCACTTTTGCTTCTGAGGAAGATTCTTCCATGGCTCCGAGAAGACGCACCAAAATTTTGGGAGAAATGCTCGCAAAAATATCTAGGCCTTGAAGTAAGGCTAAGGCCTGTTGAGCTTTGTCTGCTGGGGAGCTTTCTTCGCCAGATTTTTCCATTATTTTACCTTTGCTTTTCAGCACGTACTGAAGCTTTTTATAAGCGATTCGTCAAGATCAAAGTCTTCGGCGGTAGCTTGCCTCTCCCCTGCAAGTCAGGGGAGCAGCTCGATTGAAAGGCAAGGGTTGGGGTTCATCATCACTGCCTAAAGATTGGTAGACCAGTGATCTTGTTCCAAGAACTTTCGTGACTTAGGCTTGGCCTCGTTCTTGCTAACCCTAGGGGCGGTTTAGGGAATCGCTGGTTCCTTGCTGATTGCTGTCTGAGGTGCTGAATGCTGCGTTATCAAAGTTCTCTGGTGTCCTACCTGTTCAGCTCTTTGCTTTTCGTACAGATGGCCTGTGCACCCGAAGTGAGTAAGAGTACTGTCTTTCAGTCATCCACGAATGTACAGGCTGATGAAGGCACTTTTGAAGGAGCTAGGGAAGTCAAAGCCGAGGAAGATCTAGCGCTTTTTAAAGCCTTAGAGCAAGAGGGAAGCCTGCGTGTTCTCGTGAGCTTTCAAGACGTATCAGCTGTTAGTACTGCGAAGGCAGCTTGGAAATACGTCGCGCAGAGCGCAGGTCTTGATCTGTCCCGAGCGTTTGATCGACTACCTATCCTTCAGCTGGACATCCATAACGCACGAGAACTGGCTACATTGCTCAGTCTCAAGGGCCTCGCTCGGATTACGCCTGACAGCAGCTTGCAGAGATTTTTGAGTCAGAGTTTGCCATTGATTCGACAACCTGAAACTATAAGTCAGGGCTATGATGGGTCAGGTACTGCTGTAGCAGTCCTTGATACGGGAATTGACTTTTCTCGAGAAGCTTTTGGGAGCTGTCTTGCCGTGGGAGCTGCTGGTTGTCGCGTAGTTTTTGCGAAGGACTTTGCGAGTGAGGATAATCAAGCCGATGACAGTGATCACCACGGCACAAACGTTGCCGCCGTCGTTGCCGCTGTTGCGCCAGGAACACAGCTTCTGGCTCTCGATGTTTTTGATGGTCAGTATGCTAAGATCAGCGATATTCTCGCAGCCATCGATTGGGTGATCGCTCACAAAGATGTTTATCACATTGCTAGTATGAATTTAAGTTTGGGCGGAGGTCGTTCAAGCGGTCCCTGTGCGGACGATCCTTTGTCGGTTGGGATTCAAGCTGCTCGTGATGCGGGAGTGCTCGCTGCCGTTGCAGCAGGAAATGACGGTTTTCGCTCGGCTTTGTCCTCGCCAGCCTGCAGTCCAGCAGCAGTTTCTGTCGGTGCTGTTTATGATAGGAGCTATGGAACAAACGTCTGGGGAAATTGCATTGATTGGACGAGTGGTCCCGATAAGCCCGCCTGCTTTTCTAATTCCTCTAGCCAACTGACTCTTCTCGCGCCAGGAATAAATATCACCGCGGGTGGGGTTACTATGAGTGGTACCTCGCAGGCAACGCCCTTCGTAGCTGCTGCTATGGCTGTATTGCGTTCAAACTTTCCTTCCATTAGCCCTACTTCGCTTGTCGATCGCATGGTGAGCACGGGTAAAAGTGTGCTTGATTCCCGCAATGGAATACGTAAGCCGAGACTTGATCTTTATGCAGCGAGTCAGAAAAATTGTTCGCTTGCAGTGAGTCCCGGGCTGATAACGGTCGGTGCATCTGGTGCGTTTCAGAGTTTGTCTGTGCAAACAGGCGTTGACTGTCGCTGGCGGCTCGCTGAACTCCCTGCCTGGATAAGTGCACAGAGCGCGACGTCGGGGATAGGAAACGCGACTCTCGAATTAAGTGTTGCTCCCTTAAATGTAGGGGAACGGAAGACAGACTTGAGCTTTACAGGGGATGCCAAAGCGCTTGTTTCGGTCACGCAGAAGGCTGATGTCAGCGGCTTGGATGCTACGATGTTATTAAATCAGGGAGCCCTATGGACTCAAGACAGTCTGATTCACGTGAGTATCAGCTTACAGAACCCTAGCTATCCTACTGCTATGTGTCTCTCTGAGGGAGATCACTGTGAGATGTTCGAGGCACCAAGCGCCGAACGAAATTGGACGTTGAGTTCAGGGGATGGGTTGAAAACTGTTAAGCTTTGGTTGCGCGATGCCTATGGCAACGAAAAATTGGCAGCGCAAGCCCAGATCACTCTCGATACAACCGCGCCGTTGGTTCAAGTTTTTCTTTTGAACAACGGAGCTGTCTTGAGCGCTAACCCTGATGTCCGGATTCATATCGAAGCGTCTGATGCGAGTGGTGTCGAGGCGATGTGCCTTAGCACGGAGAGTTCGTGTCAGAACTGGCAGCCGTTTCAAAAGGATGTGATCCAATCTTTTGTTGGATTTGAAGGAGAACTGAACTTGCACCTTTGGCTTCGTGATCGCCTTGGTCATGAGAGTGCAATGAGCACAGCAACTGTGTTCCTTGATACCGTCGCTCCTCAGCAGGCGGGTTTCCAAGGTCTTGGACTCCCTGCATCCATGGGTCTAAGTTGGAGTGAAGCCACGGACAAAGGGTCAGGGATAGCAAACTACATTCTTGTCTTTAGCAAAGGTTCTCTGCAGCCAGCCAATCAGTGTCAGTCTGGAAGTCGACTGAACATCAGTGGGACAAGCCCAATACTCGTGACGGGTCTCTCTCGTAACAGTTTGTACACCTTTCGTTTGTGTGCCCAGGACAAGGCTGGGAACGTTTCACCTGGACTACTGTGGAGCGGAAGAACCCTCTAAAACTGATGTCCTGAATTGGATTCATGTCTCAGCAGATGTCTCTCGCAAAAGTATTATGGCTATCATAATTTCTCCCTCCTAGGGGGGGATTATGTGTCCAGTCTGCAAAAGCAATAAAAACGTCATAAAACGCGGATTCTATAGACGGCCTTCAGATCAGAAAAAAGTCCAAAGATACCACTGCAAGTTCTGCAAAATAAGCTTTTCAGATCAGACTTTTGCGATTGATTATCGCCAGCAAAAGCGATGGTTCAATCAATCATGCTTTCTAACACTTTGCAGCGGTGTTTCTCAGCGTCGTGCGGCTTATATTTTTCAAGTAGTTCCTCGCACTATCGCTCGACGTGTTAAAAAATTTGGTGAAATTTGTGAGAAAAACCTCAGTAATTACCGAAAGCAACGAGCTAAAGTCAGCGAAGTCGAATTTGACGAACTGGAATCGTTTATTCACACGAAGCTAAAACCCGTTACTATACCTATTGCTGTAGAGAAAAAAACGCGAAAAGTTCTGGCTCTAAGTATTGGTAATATAGGTGCGAAGGGGCATTTAAAACAAATTTCAATCCAAAAATATGGGCGTCGACCGAGTGAACGCCTCTCTGCGCTAAAAACCATGGCTATACACTTACAAATCTGTACCGCTTCCAAAGTACGCTTAGGAAGCGATAAATGTCCCCTCTATCCAAAGCTTGTGCGAGATTACTTTCCAGAGGCTACTCACATCACTTGCAAAGGATCACGAGGCGCTATTGTAGGATTAGGAGAACTTAAAAAAACAGTTTTCGACCCAATTTTTACGCTTAATCATACCTACGCAATGTTTCGCGATAATCTTAAAACCTTAAGTCGACGTACGTGGGCAACAGCCAAAAGAAAAGACAGGCTTTTACATCTACTCAATATTTACGCGTGGTTTCACAATCTTTGGCTCGATCGCAATCGAGCCAAACCCAAGCTTGAAGTTTTTGCTGGCTGATTTTTTCAATTTTCAGCCAATTGAAGGCATCAGTTTTAAAGTTTTAGCGTGCCTACTTTTCTTTCAAGGGCCTCGAGACGCAGGTAAATATCGGTGAGATCTGGAGTCGCTCCTGATTCTCCTCTTGGTCCTCGTGGTCCTTCAGGACCAGGATCGCCCTTGGGGCCTTGTGGCCCTGCTGGGCCCAAAGCACCTGATTCACCACGGGGTCCTTGTGGTCCGGCCGGGCCTGCGTCCCCTTTGAGGCCTGCTTGTCCAGTAGATCCCATGTCGCCCTTATCACCTTTCAACCCTTGAGGTCCAATGGGGCCAGCGTCGCCTTTGGGGCCGAGTGGGCCTTGTGGGCCGACAGCGCCCATTGCTCCCGATTCTCCTCGAGGTCCAGTAGCTCCTGTATCACCTTTAAGGCCTTGTGGGCCTATATCACCTTTTAGACCTTGTGCACCTGTTTCACCGCGTGGTCCTTGGGGTCCTTGCAGTCCTGTATCGCCCTTGTCTCCCTTAGTACCTGTATCGCCTTTTTCACCTTTGAGTCCCTGAGGGCCCGCATCCCCTTTAAGTCCTTGTGGTCCAACAGGTCCGGAATCACCTTTTAGACCTTGGGTACCAGTTTCACCGCGTGGTCCTTGGGGTCCTTGCAGTCCTGTGTCGCCCTTGTCTCCCTTAGCACCTGTATCGCCTTTTTCGCCTTTGAGTCCCTGAGGGCCCGCATCCCCTTTAAGTCCTTGCGGTCCAGCAGGTCCTACATCACCTTTGGATCCAGCTTCTCCCTTAAGACCTTGTGCTCCCACAGGACCGGTATCACCTTTTTCTCCAGTATCTCCTTTTAGACCCTGTGCACCTGTTTCACCGCGTGGTCCTTGGGGTCCTTGCAGTCCTGTATCGCCCTTGTCTCCCTTAGCACCTGTATCGCCTTTTTCGCCTTTGATGCCCTGTGGTCCAGCATCACCCTTAAGGCCTTGTGGTCCTGCAGGTCCAACATCACCTTTAGGTCCAGCATCTCCCTTAAGGCCTTGTGGTCCTGTAGGTCCAACATCACCCTTGTCTCCATTATCACCTTTTAGACCTTGTGCACCTGTTTCACCGCGTGGTCCTTGCAGTCCTGTATCACCCTTGTCTCCCTTAGCGCCTGTATCGCCTTTGATACCTTGTGGTCCAGCATCACCCTTGAGGCCTTGTGGTCCTGCAGGTCCAACATCACCTTTAGCTCCTGATTCTCCCTTAAGGCCTTGTGGTCCTGTAGGTCCAACATCACCCTTGTCTCCATTATCACCTTTTAGACCTTGTTCACCTGTTTCACCGCGTGG
>CANGNB010000007.1 GCA_947454545.1 Oligoflexaceae bacterium | reverse complement strand
GTCCATCCAGAGGAGGGCAGGGAAGAGAGTCGCAGCTAAGATGAGGCCCCCTCCCATGGTCGGGGTTCCTGCCTTAGAGAAATGGGACTGGGGGCCGTCATTACGAACCTGTTGACCAATCTGACCTGCTTTAAGTTTACGAATAAACCATGGAGAAAAGATCAGCCCAATGGCCAGAGCTGTAATCAATGCCGCCATGGAGCGAAAAGTAATGTAGCGAACGACGTTAAATGCAGACACATCAGACGCGAGGCGATGAAATAGATGATAAAGCAAGGTATTTCCTATCTTGAAAGGATAGTCTCTATGATTTTGTTCAATTTTAGACTATTTGAGGCTTTCACGTAAAGCAGTTGAGTACCCTCAACTTGCTGCTGTAAGTGACTTAAAAAAGATTCTACTTGGGGGTATGTGGAAATCTGTTGAGCTTTCATTCCATCCCGGAGAGCTTGATCTGCGATCCATTCGGCTTGCTTGCCTATGGTGATAAGGCGATCGGATGAAAAATGGAGAGCACAGTAACGACCGATGTCTCGATGCGATTGTTCGGAGCTTTCTCCCAGCTCATTCATGTCGCCGAGAATAATAGTTTTGCTCTTAGCAGAATAGGCTTTACGGAGAGTTTCTAGACCTGAAAGCATGCTATGTGGGTTTGCATTGTAGGCATCATCGATAAGTATGAGGTCCTGCAAGCGATGGACCTGAAATCGCCCCTTAAGCCCTGCAAAGCGCTGCAATCCCTTAAGAGCAAGATTCAAATCTATCTGAAGTCCTAATCCTATGGCTAATGAACAAGCAACATTGATAGGAAAGCTATCATGAAAGTAGGGGAAAGTACCCTCTAGTTCTTGTCCACGAATCAGAAACCTAAGGTGAATATCACCTGTCCCGAGGAAGCTGGTGTCTAGCCAGCGAACATCGGACTCTGGGTGCTGGCCAAACGAGATAAGGGTCTTTCCCGGAAGGAGACTCATGGCCTTGTGAATGCGTTCGTCATCTCGAAGATAGATACAGGTTTGGGCCTGAGAAATTTCCATTTTAGCTTTGAGGATGTTTTCTACTCCCCCAAATTCACCTACATGCGCGGTTCCAACGTTAGCGAGGACTCCAATATCCTGACAGACAAACTGAGACAGAAAACCAATGTCTCCAATGTGGCGAGCCCCCATTTCGATGACAGCAAACTTATGTTCTTTGTTTAGGCGACAAAGGGTCAGAGGCACACCCAATTCGTTATTAAGACTTCCTTCCGTTTTCAAAGTTGAACCGATCTCAGAAAGCATAAGTGAAGAAAGCTCTTTAAGAGTCGTTTTACCAGAAGATCCCGTGATGCCGACCACTTTCAGTTGATTTTGCGAAAGTCGCCAAGATTTTGCCAACTCCTGCAGGGCCCGTGTCGTGTCTTCAACAGCAATGCCAAGGCTCAGTAGGGCGAGGGGAACTAAATGGGTACGATCTTGGTTGTAAAAAAAGCCTAGAGCACCTTTTTGGATCACTTCAGCGATATATGTATGGCCATCAAAGTTTGCTCCAACTATGGGAACAAACCATTGGCCAGCTCGAAGCGTGCGGGAATCTGTATGAATCAGCGCAGGCAGGTTTGTTGGAAGATTTTTATGTTTGTGCAGCTCTCTGAGCTCTACCAGAAAGTCATTCGCCATGTGCATCCGTCCCTTAGAGTTGGTCTTTCTAGATCAGTCGGTTGCAGTTCTTTGTAGTGGATCCTGTGCAGCCTTGGCAAGGACCTCTTTGGTGACGATTTTATCAGGAGCGACATTGAGATAGCGCAGAGACTCCTCTGCTATCTCTCGAAACACAGGCGCAGCCCATGTTCCCCCATAATAGGGCTTGTTTCCAGGCTCGTCGATAACGACATAGATCACCAGATGCGGATCGATGCAGGGTGCAAACCCAACAAAGCTCGCGATTCTAAGGTGATCGGAGTAGGTGTGCGTTAAAGGATCAACCTTTTCACTCGTGCCTGTTTTACCAGCACTTGTGTAATGGGCTAAAATGGCGCTCTTTCCAGTTCCCTCTTCGACGACTTTTTTCAGAATCTGCCTGACCGTTAGAGCCGTTTGGGGATTGAGGACTCGACGTACGATCTCGGAAGAGTGACTTTCCAAGACGCCACCATCAGGTGATTCGACTCGATCGATGAGATAGGGCCGCATAAGATTGCCCCCGTTCGCGATAGCCCCAAAGGCCTGGACAATCTCCATTCCACTCGCAAAAAACCCTTGCCCAAAGGCAACATTAGCAAAGCGAATAGCGCGCCAGCCTTGCCAGGGAGAAAGTCGGCCGAACATTTGGCCCGGAAAGCTAAGAGAATTAGTCTTTTGGCTGAGGCCAAAATCCTGGAGAGTACTATAAAGCTTTTCAGGTCCTAAACGCTTAACGATCTTGTAAGTACCAATGTTGCTCGAATGAATGAGGACTTCTTCGGTTGTCAGTTGATCGGAACCGTGACTGTCTCGAATTTGCCAACTATCTTCTTTATAAGTCCCATTATTTGTATTGTGAACTTCATTGAGGGTGGTGAGGTTCAGTTCGAGAGCTTTGCCTATTACGATGGGTTTGATGACAGACCCAGGCTCGAAAATATCTGTGAGGGCTCGGTTTCTGAGATTTTCAGCCTTCATTTTGCTTTGAAAATCTACGTTTGTGCTAGGGGCATTGGCGATAGCAAGAATACGGCCGGTATGGGGATCCGAAACGATGGCAAATCCACCTTTAGCCTGGGCTTTCTCTAAGCCTTTGGCCAGAGCTGTTTGAGCGATATTTTGAATAGCGCTATCGATGGTAAGGACCACATTTTTGCCTGTTTTTTCAGGCATAGCAAGAATAGAGTCTCGATAAATTGACTTCCCTCGAGCATCTCGATTGTGAATGGTGGTAAGGTGATCGCCCTGAAGTAAATCATTCAAAGAAAGCTCAAGGCCAAGGAGTCCTCTGTTATCGAGGCCGACATAACCAATGAGATGCGATAGATCAGCTCCAGTAGGATAAAATCGGGCTGGTTCACTGATTTCAAATAGTCCTTTTATATCTAGCGCCTCAATTTTCTTAGCCTGAGAAAATTCGATTTTTCTAACAAGCCAAGCGAAGTAGTTTTTTTTATTAGAAATATCCCTGATTTTCTCTGCTGGCATCGCAAGAATTTG
This sequence comes from Oligoflexaceae bacterium, assembly GCA_947454545.1. GTDB lineage: Bacteria > Bdellovibrionota_B > Oligoflexia > Oligoflexales > Oligoflexaceae > Oligoflexus. The sequence goes on along the minus strand of CANGNB010000007.1, from coordinate 27,135 downwards.
TGCGAGCTGTTTGACTTGCTGGGGAGTTGGATCGAAAACCCTTGGGTTTACGTAAAGGGAAGGACGTCGAATACTGATCGCTAGGGGTTCTCCTCGACGATCGAAGATATTGCCACGATAGGGTGAGAGATCTATCTTTGCCTGGTACTGGCGTCGTGCCAGAGTGTCGAGTAGGTCAGATGATGGGGAAAACACTTGAATAGTAAGTGCTCTGAGTCCAATAACGCAGAAGACACCCAAAAAACAAAAGATGAGAAATCGACTTCTTTGAAGGTCGAACCCATCGACGAGCTGTTTTGGTTTGCCCCGAAAGGAAGGCAAACTCAACTTCTTAAAGTTCTTTAGTAGGAAGCCCATGATTGTTTTGCCCCTTGAGTCGCATTTTTAAGGGCTAACTGTCCCAGACTTTGGCGAGTCGTCAAGCGCGCCAGGTCCATCTTAAGTGTACTCTGGTTTTCTAAAAGTTCAGACTCTAATTGTTTCATTTGGCCAATACGATAGCCAACAATAGTTGTTTGAATTTTGATGAAAGCTTTCATGGACGCCAAGACAAACAGCGAAAGCAAAAGAGCTAAGGGAAGTTGACTCCAGAAACGTTGCCATGGACTTTTCATGTCTCTGTCTCCTTTGATAGACGCTCAATAACTCGCAATTTTGCACTTCGACTTCGAGGGTTACTCTCTTGCTCTTGATCCGATGGAACGAGCGGAAATGGTTTGATAATGCGATACTGGCGGTTCTCGAGTTTAGCTAGCTGTTGGGCCGTGAGGGGGAGTCGCCGGTCAAACTGATGGGAATCGCCTTCGGAAAGAGCCTTGAAATTTAATTTGACCATGCGGTCTTCTAGTGAGTGAAAGGTGATGATCGAGCACCTTCCTTGAGGAGCAAGCACAGCTGGAATAGCCTTCAAGAGGGCTTCTAATTCGCCGAGTTCGTCATTGACGAATATTCTCAGTGCCTGAAAGACCTTGGTCGCAGGATTCTTTCGGCTGCGCTCCTTGTAGTGCACGTTGGCAGCGATCAGTTCCGATAATTCAAAAGTCGTAGATATTGGACTTTGAGCGCGCCTATGGGCGATGGCCTTCACAATGAAGTGGGCTTTGGGTTCTTCACCAAATTCACGAAAGATACGCAGAAGTTCTGCCTCTGGGAAGGTGTTGACGACTTCCGCAGCGCTCACTCCTCGAGTTGGGTCCATACGCATATCTAAAGGACCATCTTTCGCAAAGGAAAATCCACGTTCCCCATGGTCAATTTGTGGGGAAGAGACGCCGATATCAGCACATACCCCAGATATTTTTCCTAGGAGTTGTTTTTGGCTCAAGACGTTTTCAAGTTGAGAGTAGGGCTCCGGGATCAGTTCGAGGATTCCCTGATCGAGTTCCTTTTGGAATCGTTGGGTAAGAACCTCTCTCGCCCAAGGATCTCGATCAAAGGCGAGAACTTTACCTTGGGGGCCTACGGCCTGGAGTATGAGTTCGGTGTGTCCACCGCCTCCTGCAGTACAATCAACAGCTATCGAACCTGCTTGGAGATGAAGACTTTGAACAAGCTCATCACGAAGTACGCTTATATGCTTAAACTCGGGCGCCATGCCGACCTCATCGTGAACGGGGAGCCTTGTCTTAATCCAGGAACAGGTCGTGAGCAATAAGAAATTGCCTAGTTGTCAGCGCTTGAGCGAACTTAAGGGCGGCACTAAGTCTCGACAGTGTGTGGGCAAGGCCCTTCGGCCAATCAAGAGTGTGACCTCTCATCAGAATAGCGCTATGGCACAGTCTGGTCAATAAATGCCCATAACTTGCTCGATCACTGGTGAGTCAAGACTCAGCAACGCTTGACTCCAGGTCTTCACAGTGCTTAGTCGATCTCTAAAATGAATATTCAAATCTAGCCTAAAATATACAAACTACTCAATCAATCCGCTGTAAAACAGGGAAAAAGGCGCACCTTGTTGCTCGAGTTCTTTTGTTTTTTAATGGTTAAAGAGAGCGCGAGTCTTACCGAAGAGATGAGCGTTCGAGATCAATTTTTTGGAGGACTGTTTATGGCCAAAACTGTGGGACTAAAAATTTTAGAGAAAGGAGGGTGTCAGTGAAGATGTGGCTCACGAGAGTGCATTTATCTCTGATGCTGCTACTCGGGGGAGGAGCCTTGCAGGTCAGCTGCTCGAGCTCATCAACGCCCGGGACAGAGGAAGCCGTTTCTGCGGACGGCGGAGGCTCTGACAATGCAGCCAACGACGAGAACAGCAACCAAGCAGCTGACACCGAAACTTCGGCGAAGTCTGAAGGATCGGGGGGCGGCGATGCAAGTGCCAACAATACCGCTGGCGCGGAATCCAATGGCACGGAAAACGGCTCAAACAATGTCGGATTGAACCAAGAAGCCGAGGGTGGAAACGCTTTGGCTAACAATCCAACGAACTCCGGCAGTGGAACTGGTGGAGATGAAGATCTCAATCAGATCATCGACGAGATGAACAATTCCACAGGTAGTCAATTGCCAGCTCAGGCCGATAACAACCAAGGTTTGGGGAATATCGCGGGTGCGGAAACCGGCGGAAATGCAGGAAATCCTCTTGCAAATCCGAGCTTAGACTCTTCTAATCCAGGTGCTGGTGGACTTGGGTCAGAAGGCATGGCGGGTGCAGAAGCCGCAACGAATGTTGCTGCAGCTGCCGATCCTACTGCCACAAATCCAGTTCCTGCAGCTGACATGGCTGCTCCAGGTGCTGCGGCAAGCCCTGCTCCGATGGCTACGGCTTCAGGTACTCCTGCGGGTCCTGGTCTTCCTGAGCTTGGATCCAAGATGGTTTACATCGTTCAGAAAGGAGATACACTTGCTAAGATCGCCCAAAGAATCTTTGGTGATAGTAACAAGTGGACAGAGATCGCAAACTTCACAGGACTTGCGAATCCTCGTCTGATTTACCCTGGCGATGTGGTCTATTATCAGTTGACCGAGAAGTCGATGGCTTTTGCCAATGCCTACGAAACTATGAAGCGTTCGGAAGTTCAAGTTTCTCAGGGCGATACCCTGGCAGCTATTGCTGGCAAGGTCTTGGGCAACTCATCTCTATGGAAGCTGATTTGGCGCCAAAACGACAACATCTCGAACCCTGACCGCTTGACTGCTGGTACTACACTTTATTACCTCGATCCTGCAAAGATAGCTTCTTTCGACAAGGAACAGGCACAAAAAGTGTTTGCTGAGCAAAACAAAGTCAAAGCAGAGAAAAAACTTTCGAGTGCAAACAGCAACCAGGTTCTTGAAGTTGCAAATGACTTCATCACTGGCGGAAGCACCGTTTATCCAAGTGCAAGCAGTTCAATTGGTCACAGCGCGTTAATTTGAATGAGAATGAATAGATTTTATTAACTTGAACCCTAAGTGATTGAGCTACGAAAGCTTGTTTTAAAGATCGAAATTGCAATAACTTCTCTCTTGAAGGCTTATAGCGAGCAGATTTTAAAAACATGCATCGAGGCTATCTTTTCCTGGATCTGCAGATGAGCTACCGTTAAGGCTACTTTTTCCAACCTGATGTTCTCGTCTAATCACTCATCATAAATCAATCAAAGCACTTACTCTGAAATGTTAAGTCTAGACTCCGGTGTGAGTATACACGATGTGACCGGTTGATCATGCTCTGTGATCACTGTTGATGGATAGACAATGGCTCGTTGTATACTCAGGTGATTAGGGTTTTGTATGGGACCAAACACAAAGCTCTGCTGGGCTGGAAATGACTGTTCCTGGTGAAGAAATACAGACTGTTGCTTGAGATCCCAATGGAAGGTTTGGCGGTCAACTAGGCTATAAACTCCAAGGCGTTCGAGAAATTCATCTCGCTCAGGCATAGCAAGGACATCCAGGTGGGCATCAAGATAATCCTTCGGATTTCCTAAGTCAGCCCAGTACCCCTGATGAAAGAAGGCTCCGACGTGACCTCCCTCTTGGAGCACGTGGTCGTAGGTATCGATGATGTGCTGAAATCCTTCTTCGGGAACCCGGTCTATAAATGATTTGGAGAGGATATGCATACCTGTGAACGTTGCAGGAGAAGTCCCTTTTGGGCCGCAATCTTTGCCGATTTTTCGGACTAAACTGCCGTCGCAGTGAACAGGATTGGTACCCTCACGCCACTGAGGCAAAAGTACCATGGTAGCTAAAGCATTTTGATTTTCGTGAAAGGCCACCAAGCTTTTTAGATCAATATCGGCAATGATATCAGCGTTATAAATGAGAATGCTCGAGTGGCCAATCCAAGTTCTCAGAGGGTTCAGACAGCCCCCTGTGCCCAAAATTTCTGGTTCAAATGAAATTTTTGGCGCGTCAAGATATATTGTTTCACGTGAAACAATATGCTTTTCAATGTCCTGTGCGAGGTAGTGCGTATTTATGGCTATGTTATGTATGCCTATGCGTTGAATTTGCTTATACACCAGGTCAAGTATAGGCTGGCCAAAGTAAAGACATAGCGGTTTCGGCCTAGACAAAGTCAAAGGTCTGAGCCGAGTTCCTAATCCTGCGGCTAAGAGCAAGGCTTTCATCCGAGTGTTCCTTGTATAGCCCAACGTGCTTGGATCTGTTCTAAGAGAGTTCCTGAAAGGAAAGGCCATCTTGAATCAAAGACACAAGTCAATGGAAGTGTCGCCAAGGCTGGTTGCACATATTTGAGGTAGTTCCCTCTGTTCTTTTTCACAGTGAGATAGCCGAAGCTTCCTATGGCTTTAAGTTGTCGCTGTAAGAGCATCTTGGGCCATTCCTGATTCAATGCTCCTAAACTCAAGTCACTGCGTGCTTGACTCAAAGCTCTGACCCCTTCTTGCACCAGGTTTTCTCGCGTTGCAAAGTCGAGAGGAATATACGAGTCAAAACAGAGCGAAACCAAATCGTAGGTGGGCGGTCCTAAGCGAGCATCTTGAAAGTCTATGACCGCTAGGTCGGAACCTTTGATCATCACATTTCGAGAGTGAAAATCACGATGGACAAAGTAGTGAGACGCTTCCGCTAAAGCCTTGGCCAAGGCGATGCTATCCTCAGTGAAAGCTTGAATCTCTGCTGGGTTTAAGGTCCAGCCCAGGACATTTTCGAGAAAGTGTTCTCGAAAGAAATGTAGTTCCCAATCGAAGCGAGCGGCATCGAAGGAGCGTTCTTTCCAGCGAGACGAACCTGATTCTTCGATTTGCAAAAATCGAGCTAAAACATCGAAGGACTTCTTGTAGTAGCGAAGGGCTCCTTCAAGGCCTTCTTGCTTCAGAGACTCGAGGACTGCGGTTTCCATCATCGTATTCCCGTAGTCTTCAATGATCAGCGCGGCATGGTCGGGAATAGAGGCGATCGTTTGGGGTGCATAGATGCCATGAGCATGGAGGAGCTTGCCGATTTTAATCCATTCATAGTCATCGCCTTTGAGCAGCTTTCCATCTTCTCCAGCAAGCTGCATAAGGACGTAAGTTTCCGAATTACTTAGGTTCCGAATTCGGTAATAGCAGCGATCCGAACCATCCCCTGCGAGCCATGTGACATCTGCTTTTTCCCAATGAAGAGCATCTTCGATGGCCTTTAAAGGTGTGTTTGGAAGAGTGGTTCGACCATTCATAGGATTAGGAGCTCCTTCAGACAGAGGTTGGAGCGGTAATTCTACCGGATTGAGGTGTCCCTCACGCGTGTGAAGCTTGGATGACTTTACGTCTTTCGAGTACTCCAAAGGAATTCCCCCATCACACAAAGAGATCCCGACCCTCTGGTCGACGGGCCACCTAAAGGTGCTTTTTCGACCAGAAAGCGAAGGACGGCAAAAATTGCCTCTCTTTATATTTTCAGAAAAGGAATCTCAGGGCCAGCCTCAATCGAAACCTTGCCTTTGGCATTTCGATAAATTTCGCCATCAACGGTATAGTGAACCGAGTCTTCGTATTCGAGCTCAGCTTCTTTGCAGCAAAAGCTATGCTTTCCGTAAGCCATACCTTCGTTCTGCTGGAGCATGATCAAAGGGAGATACCAAAGGACTTCTTCGGCGCGGCAGGTGACGATAGTGGTTTGAAAATGTCCAGGCTTCTCACGTGCCAAGGGGAGAAAAGGCAGTCCCATGGGAAACTTAGTTATAGTTCCTGCGAAACAGCCAAGTGCTGGTTGGTGCACTTTGCCAAGCGGCTGAAATTCAGCCCTCAACTGGTGAGGCCGTATCATTTTGCGAATCAGGGGTCCGCGAAGCAGGAACGAGCGAATGAGGCGCAGACTCAGGATTCCAGCTCCAACATGGCCGGATTTTTTGCGATAAAACTCTTCCAGGATGGAAGTCGAGGATTGGTCCGCGTACAAAAACCCATAGACGTCGTTCACCTTGAGGGTCGATAGATTCTCGACATTCAGTTTCTCTGGGTCTTGATGGGCCTCTACGAGACGTTCTACAATGTCACTTGGGCGCCCTTTGACGCCAAGCTGGGAAGCGACAAGATTCATGGTGCCACCACGCAGGACTGCAATGCGAGGCAAAGGCTCATTGCCATAGAGCTTGATAAGGCGGGTGATGGCCTGAGAAATCGTTCCGTCGCCGCCATTGAGGGCTAGTGTATCAATCTTCTGACGTTTGAACTCTTCTAGTGTGCGATCGAGACTATCAAGGTCTTGGGTAATAGCTAGTGTGCCACGATCACCCAGCTTTTCCGCTATGCGCCTTAGCTCGCCGGGAGAACGTATGTTTGATTTAGAGTGTGGATTTGCTATGATCCCGATTCCTGGCATGGCCTAGTCCTATTCGTCAGGTTTTTTGCGGGGTTAATTCATGTCGAAGAATTTGCCGGCGTCTAAGACCTCTGACGCCCTTAGTTCCCTATCACCTCTGCAGCTTTACCTCCAGGAAATCGCAAAATATCCTTTGCTTTCGCCTGAAGAAGAGCTTGATTTTGCTCGAAAGCACTTCGAAGAGGGTGATATAGCAGCTGCTCACCGGCTTGTAACTTCGAATCTCCGCCTTGTTGTGAAAATAGCCAACGACTTTCGGCAGGTTCAAAACAACGTATTGGACCTCATTCAAGAAGGCAATTATGGCCTTATGCAGGCCGTCAAGAAATATAATCCCTACAAAGGTGTGAAGCTGTCAAGTTACGCAGCCTGGTGGATTCGCGCCTATATCCTAAAATTTATAATGGATAATAAAAGCCAAGTTAAGATTGGGACAACTGCCGCACAACGAAAACTTTTCTTTAATCTTCGCAAAGAAATGGATCGTCTGCTAGCGGAGTATGACCATGTCGATACAAAACTGCTTGCTGAGCGCCTCGAAGTTCGTGAGCGAGACGTGATTGAGATGCAGATGCGATTGGCCGCCCCCGACTTCTCTTTAGATGCTCCTCTGGGGGGAGGCGATGATGACGGCGATGGGGCGACTCGTACTTCGATGCTGGCAAGTCCAGGCTTGAGCGTAGAAGACGAGCTGGCTCATAATGAGATTCGACAAGCTTTTGCTGAACATCTGCAGGAGTTTCGCAAGACCCTCAAAGGGCGAGATTTACAAGTTTTTGAAGACCGCATCATGAACGATCAGCCACTGACTCTGCAAGAGATCGGCGATCGCTATGGGATCACGCGTGAAAGAGCGCGACAAATCGAGGTTAAGATTATTCAAAATCTCAAGAAATTCGTCCAAGATCAAGGCATCATCGACCTTGATGCAGACGATTAACGGGATTCAAAACCGCTCTTCAGCGAGGCTTTGAGTTTCGATAACTTGTTGATAGCAATTTCTTTTTTCTGCTCTTCACTCACCTGAGCTCGCATCGCAGCATCGTGTTCAGAAACCACGCCGGTATTGGGAAGTTCTTCGAGGAAGCGACTCGGTTTACGTTCAGACTTTTTAAACTGTGAAAAGCGCTCGCGTGCATAGGAGAGATGGAGCTGCTCTTTAGCTCGGGTCAGTGCTACATAAAAGAGACGGCGCTCTTCGGAGATTCCTAGCTCTGAATTCACGCTGTTCTTATGGGGAATCTGATCTTCTTCTACACCGCAAAGAAAAACGACAGGAAATTCAAGGCCTTTGGCAGCATGAATTGTCATCAAGGAAACATGGTTGTCGCCACCCTTATCTTTCGAAGGGGCTCCGTCGCTACTGAGACTGAGTTGGTCGAGCAGATCTAGGAGCTGGAGCTTTCCTTTGTCTTCAATTTGACTCTCTGCAAGCTGCTTGATCCATTGAGGGAGGCGGCGCAGAGAATCAATCTTTCGCTTTCGAGCGCCCTCGTGCGTTGTCTTGCTCCGAATTTCATCTTCTAGTCCAAAATCTTTGATGATTTTCATGCCACGCTGTTCAAGATCGCTGACATCCATGAGGGGGCTCGTGTGAATGTTTCGAATAGTTTCGACGAAGAAATGCGCGGCTTCTTTGGTTTTGCTATCGAGAGTCACGAGCTGTCGCTGAAGGACATCGAAAGGGCTAATGTTATGCGAGCGAGCTTGGTCTTCAATTTTTTCTAAGGTCTTTAATCCTATGCCGCGCGCCGGCGTGTTGATCACGCGCCAAAAGGCAAGGCGGTCTTGGGGGTTAACAGTAAGCCTAAAATAGCACAAAAAGTCTTTGACTTCCTTGCGTTCAAAAAAGCTTGAGCCACCATAGACTTTGTAATGCACATTGTGTTCACGAAGGGCTAATTCTAGATTTCTAGCCTGAGCATTGGCTCTATAGAGGATGCCAATGTCTTTTAATTTTACGCCTTGGCCAATCAAAGTGAAACATTTCAGAGCTATCCAACGAGCCTCGGCAATATCATCCCCATGAGAAGAGAGGATAATCGGGTTCTCATTTTTGGAAGCGCTCCAGAGAGTCTTGCCCTTGCGGCCAGTATTGTTACGAATAACAGTATTAGCGGCATGCAGGATCACGTTCGAACAGCGGTAATTTTGTTCAAGCTTGATGAGGCGTGTTCCTTTGAAGGTCTCCTCAAAGCGATCGAGAGTCTCTACGAGAGCACCTCGCCAGCTATAGATAGATTGGTCGTCGTCTCCGACCACACAAATATTAGAATTCTTGCGGGCGAGGAGCTCTAAAAGATGGAGTTGAGAAAAGTTGGTGTCCTGGAATTCATCTACCAGAAAATAGGGCCAACGCTCTTCAAGCTTCTCCTTGAGGCTCGGATTATTTTGCAGCATCAAAGCAGTCTTAAAGATACAGTCATCGAAGTCGATAACACGATTTAACTTCAATTGCCGCTCGTACACTTCATAAACCTCGGCTAGTACCGCTGGGTCTTTGTCATCGAAGTGGGCGACATCATGATTCAATATCTGACTGGGAAGGAGGAGCGCATTCTTGGCTGAACTGATTCTTGCTAGGATGTCATCAGGGCGATAGAGGCCTTGCCAACCTTTTTCCTCAAGAGCCTTTCGCACTAGATCTATCTGGTCAGACGTTCCTGCAAGCGAAAAGCGCTGATCAAGACCAGCGTCATGGGCGAACTCCCTGAGAATACGCAAACAAAAACTGTGAAATGTCCCTATGAATATACCTTTGGCAGACTTGCCCGTAATGTCGAGTAGGCGCTCCTTCATCTCTTTGGCTGCTTTATTTGTGAACGTCAGAGCCACAATCTGATGCGCAGGTATGCCTGCCCGGATCATATGAGCCATGCGGAATGTGATCACACGAGTCTTGCCAGTACCTGCGCCAGCAATAATCATAACAGGTCCCTTCACCTGTGTGACCGCCTCGTACTGCTCTGCATTTAGTTGCGTCAGGTCGATCATGGCCTAGGCCTCCTTAGTGTGGTACCTTTGGCAGTGAGGGATGGGTACTCGTGAAGCACATGTTCTAATTCGGTATTCGATTATGTTAGGATCCTAAAAGAGTCAATCGACACTATCAGTCATGCATTGAGGAACGAGGGTGGTAAATCTCCTTTCGGAATTGCCCGTATTTCTGGTTCTGCTGGGAACGACACTTCTGCACCTCGGGGAGAGACGAGTTAACACCTACAACTCTGATTTCCTTCGCTTCGCAGAATGTGAGGAGCTTATTCCCCGCAAGATGCGTCGCTATTACCTGTATGTCGGTGTTTTGCCGTGGGTCTGTCTCATTTCAAGTCGGCTCACTCCGGTGTCATTTAGGTTGGACTTCCCGGAGGCACCCGCCATAGGGCTGATACTCCTAGGCTGCATCTTGAGGCTTTGGGCTATGAGAAGTCTAGGGCGACTTTGGAGTCTGAACTGTCTTTTCGTAGCTGGGATGCCACGAGTACAAAGGGGGCCTTACCGATTTCTACGCCATCCGGAATATGTAGGACGGGGCCTTGAAGGCATGGGTTACCTGCTGTTTTTTGGGGCGAATCCGGCGGCACTGTTTTTCTGGTTTTATACCCAAATCCTCCTGTCGCCGATCGTGAAGACCGAGTCGCGACAGCTGCACGAACTCTCTGTTGCGCCATTGCATTTGCAGCATAGCTCAAGTAGAGTCGGGAGCCTGAATTCGTGACGCAAAGGGAGTTTTATGAATTTAAGTCTCATCGAAGTGGCCTATGCTCAAGGTGCTAAAGCAGCTCAACCTAGCATCGTTGAAATTCTTGTTATGCCGCTCGCTTTCCTTGTCATTATGTATTTTTTGGTGATCAGGCCGCAGCAGAAGCGTCAAAAAGAACAGGGTGACCTCTTGGCAAACCTCAAGGTCGGCGATGAAGTTGTCACCTCTGGTGGGATCATCGGCCGAATCAAAGCTGTTGCAGAGCAGTTTGTGACGCTAGAGGCTGGTCCTAGTACGACGCTCAAGATTCAAAAAAGTCACATCAGTTCTGCCCTAAAGGCGAAGGCTGAAAAGTAAAGCCATACTTTTTGGACACATGCTTCTTCCAGGGAGCTCTGAGGGTGATACTATCGACCTGCTCTCAGGATTTCCGATCGAGTCACGTTACTTGGCTGAGGTCTTCGAAGGCTGAAGGAGGAGACTTATGGGCTTTGGGAAGAGGCGTCATGCATACTTGCTTGGTTTTATGTGGGGCTTTGCCCTTTGGCAGCCTTCCTACTCGTTCGCTGTTTCCGTGCCGTTTTCGCTACCTGATGAGCTTGAAGCTGTCGGCGGCATGGGGACTGCCCAATCGCAGTCTGGAGTTGCCGTTGCTAGCGACCTTTCAGCAATCCGTATCAATCCTGCGATGCTTTTCCGCAATCAGACTTACGATGTGAATGGTTCGTACTTCTGGCCTGCATTGGGGCGGCCCTTTTACAAGGCTGGCGTCATCGATGGGGTGACTTCGAGAAATGTCGCTGCTTTTGAATATACCGGTTTTCAAGACAATCCGTCCTTCGACCCAAATCTAGCAAAATTAGATACTCCTGTTTTAAAAAGGGCATCTGTTGCTATTGCAATTCCTACAGATTTTTTCTCTTTAGGGCTTGCAGCGCATTATGTTGAAGCTAATGATTATGGGGAAAACCAAGCACCCAAGACTCTCAAGGGGTTCACCCTGGGAGTAGGTTTAATTGCCTATGTGACAGATGAAATCCGAGTGGGACTGTCTGCGCAAAATCTCAACAACCGTAATGTTGCCAAGATCTCTCCTCAAGTCCTCAGGGCAGGGATCGCCTGGGAAGAAAAAAAGGGAAATCTTATTTTTGGCCTTGATTATCGAGAGCGGCAGCGAAGTCTAGGCTATGAATGGCCCTCAGATCCAGAATTTCTAAGTTTGGTTGAGCCGATTGCTAAGGACTACGATAAGCCCGAGCGCATGGTGCTTTCTAATATACAGGTGAGAACATTCGATATCGTGAAGGTATTCGCTTCGTATGGCAAGTCTCTTGATAAGATCGAACGTCAGCAAGCGGGTGGGGGGCTTGGTCTCTTTCATAAAACCTTCTCGCTAGCCTACGCTGTGAACAAAAACTTGCCTGCCAAAAGCGAACTTCAAAGTTCCTTAAACCTCTCCTTTTCAACGAAAATGTAAGGGTTTTTAATGCTTCGTAAGCGTCTTGAAAACGGTCTTGATGTGGTGATCCAAGAAAGCAAATTTTCTAAAATGTTTGCGATTCAATGTTGGATAGGAGTTGGCTCCCTAAGTGAAGAGCGTGGGGAAGAGGGTATCAGTCACTGTATTGAGCATATGCTCTTTAAGGGGACGCGCAACTATGCTGTAGGTGAAATTTCGCGCCGGATTGAATTTCTAGGCGGTGAAATGAATGCCTACACAAGTTTCGAGCATACAGTTTTTTACATAACTCTACCGGCAGCTCATGCTGAAGAAGCTGTAGCGATCCTTCATGAGGCTATTTTTTATAGCACCTTCGATGCTGAAGAGCTGTCTCGAGAGCTCGAAGTCATTTTAGAAGAGCTTAAACGCGGTCTGGATAGCCCTTCCCATGCTCTGGGGCGCAAGATTTTCGAAACTATTTATGCTGGAACAAAAGCGTCCATACCGATTATTGGTTACGAAGAGACCATTCGAAATTTTAGTCGTGAAAGTCTGCAGGCCTTTCATGATAAATGGTACCAGCCGACCAATATGAAGCTTGTTGCTGTTGGACATGTTGAGGCAGAAAACCTCCTGAGGACTGTTCAAGACACTTTTGGAAAGGTTCAGGGGACTAAGGTGCCCGAGCCATACAAACCTAAAACCCAGCCCTTGAAAGGGGTTCACGTCCATATCGTCGAGGGTGATTATGAACAGCCTCGCCTGGAATTGGCATTTCCCGCTCCAGGACTTTTAGACGAGGATGTGCTTGCCGTAGATATGGCAGCTTTTGCCTTGGGGAGTGGGGAGTCATCGCGTCTCCATCGTCGCTTGAGGGACGAACTGCAGCTGACAAGTGTTGTCGGCTGTTCGGTATATGCGCCCCAGTTTGGTGGCCTTTTCGAGTTGAGCGTCATGCCTCACGATGACAACTACCTCGAATGTGTCGAGGCGGTTGGTAGAGAGCTTTCAAGAATCAAGTACTCAGAACCCGTAACACTTGAAGAACTCGATCGAGCCAGAGCCAATGCCAAAGCTGATCGTATCTATAGTGAAGAGACTGTTACCGGCTTAGCTCGCTCTTTGGGGAATGCTCTGCAAACTCCTCTCGAGCTTGTTTACGACCTGGTTACGGAAGCGAAAATGAATCGCCTAGCGCCTTTTGATATTCAGAAGTCATTTGCACATTGGTTTCAGGAAGACAATTGTGTGATGGCCTGCATACTTCCGAAAGGTCAAACGGAGCTCACTGAGGATGCTATTCGATCAGCATTTGCTCGCGGTGTGGCTTCATTTAAAACCGAGTTTGCCGAAAAAGTTCAGCGTTTTAAGCCAAAATCGGCAGGAGTTTATAAAGAAGCTTTGACTCCACAGATAACCATTCTCTATCGACAGCAGGAGCACAGCGATATGATGAACGTCTGTGCTATCCGAAGCGGAGGGCTTCGCGTGGAGCCTGTTGCCCAAGTTGGAACCCATCATATCCTTGCTGATCTGATTGGTGCAGCAACGGAGTCTCGCAGCTACGAAGAGATGCTCCGCTTAGTCGAAGGGCAGGGAATCGTTCTGTCGGGTTTTTCAGGCAAAGACAGCTTTGGTCTGAAACTTCATTGCCTCACCGAACAGGTTGCAGACATGCTCCCCTTGTTTGCTGAAGCCCTGATTAGCCCGCGTTTTCCTGAGGTTCAGCTGCAAAACTCCAAGTTGGAAGTGGCTGATGACATTCAAATGGAAAAAGATCATCCCTCATCTCTAGCCATGCGCGCTTTTCAACAAGCTCTCTACGATGGTCACAGCTATCAGTATCCTGTATGGGGCCGTGAGGAAGTTATAGAGGAATTGACAGCAGAGGGTTTGCTCGATTTTCATAAGCAGCAGCTTCGGGACTCCCATTGGATTATCAGTGGGGTGGGGCGTCTCACCTTCGATGAGTTTTATGCTCAACTCGAAAGCCTGTTGGGTCCACACCTCAAAGAGAAGGTTGAAGCTCCGTTGGGCCTTTCACTCGCTAAGCCCGATTCATTGGAGCCCAAAACAATCCGTCTCACCAAAGCCCGTGAGCAGGTGCACCTTGTGATAGGAACTCTGGGGCTCTCCTGGAACGACCCAGACCGCTGTGCTCTCGATATTCTATCAAATGTTCTTGGAGGAAGCGGGGGGCACCTCTTTCTCCAGCTAAGAGATCAGCAAAGCTTGGCCTACACTGTGTCGCCTATTCAAACCCATGGCTGCCATCGTGGTATGTTTGGGGTCTATATGGCGTGCAGCCCGCAGAAGTTGGCTGAAGCTGTGTCTGGCATCGAGAGAGTCTGGGATAACCTCTGCAATCAGATCTTGCCCCAAGAAGAGATCGATCGGGCGCGCAACTATCTCATCGGAGGACACGAGGCCGACATGCAGCGAGGTGACTCCCAAGCCATGTCTATGGGACTCATGGAGCTCTATGGACTCGGATTTGATGACTTCGATCGTTATGCGAATGCTCTTGCCGAAGTGACCGCTGCTGATGTCCAGCGCGTCGCGCAGAGGTTACTTAAGGCGCAGCCGCGAGTACAGGTATACGTCGGGCCAGAATGAACTAGCTCCTAGTGGACTTTTTCAGCACGTGATATTCTAAGAGAGTCGAATGGCGACTGGAAAAGGTTTTAACTTTGCGATATGAAATCCGGGGCCTACGTCGCCTGTTTCGGTGAGGCGTCGCCCTTTCCTTGGTCTGTTCTACGGAGTGTGCTCTCAGCTGAATGTAGCTGCGGGTATGCTTACGTTTCCGTTTATCCCGTCGGAGAAGCTTATGGCTTGGATTGTTCGTCTCTTGAAGTCTTCACTTGGCGCTAAGTATGTCATGGCCATCACTGGAATAGGTCTTTACCTTTTCCTCGTTGGGCACGTTGCTGGGAACCTCCTTTTGTATTTTGGTCAGGACGCGATGAATGCCTATGCTCTTGGGCTTCGTCACCTGCCTTACGGTCTGCTCTGGATTGCTAGGATTGGTCTCGTAATCTTCTTCGGTTCCCACATCACGGCTGCTACCTATCTGACTTTAGGGAACCAAGCAGCACGACCTGTAGCTTATCAGTCGAAACGCTTTATGAAGGCTAGTTTCGCTTCACGGACTATGCCCATGTCGGGATTCATAGTCTTTCTCTTTTTGCTTTATCACTTGGCTCATTACACTTGGCGTGTCGTGGCTTTCACAGGTGAAAGAGTTGATTCGTTGGGGAGAGACGATGTCTATTCGATGGTCGTTGCAGGGTTTCAACAACCTCTGATATCGGGTCTTTATATCGTGGCCATGCTGGTCTTAGGTGTCCACTTGCATCATGGCCTATCCAGTTTGTTTCAAACCTTGGGTCTAAACAACGCGCGTTATAACACTTTCTTCCGTCGGGTTTTTCCCTTACTCGGCTGGGTTGTTGTTCTAGCAGCTGCTTCGATTCCTTTGTCTGTCATGTCAGGCTGTATTCGCTAACGAAAATCGGGGGGCAGCAATGATGCTCACCTCGAACCAAATAGAGGAGCGTATATTATGAAGTTGGATGCAAAGATACCGAGCGGTCCTCTCGCTGAAAAGTGGGATAAGCATAAGTTTGAAAGTAAATTGGTCAACCCAGCGAACCGTCGTAAGTATCGGGTTATTGTGGTTGGTTCAGGTTTAGCAGGGGCGTCTGCTGCGGCTACATTGGGCGAGCAGGGTTATGATGTATCCTGTTTCTGTTTTCAAGACAGTCCTCGTCGCGCCCACAGTATCGCTGCTCAAGGTGGCATCAACGCTGCGAAGAACTATCGTAACGACGGGGACAGCGTCTACCGTCTTTTCTACGATACGATCAAAGGTGGTGATTTCAGATCTCGCGAAGCGAACGTCTATCGTCTGGCTCAGGTGAGCGTCAATATCATCGACCAATGTGTAGCGCAGGGTGTGCCTTTTGCTCGAGAATACGGTGGACTCCTCGATAACCGCTCTTTTGGTGGAGCTCAGGTTTCCCGAACATTCTATGCAAGGGGTCAAACAGGACAGCAGTTGCTTCTCGGTGCCTATTCAGCTCTGGAACGGCAAATCGGGCTGAAACAAGTAAAAATGTTTCCTCGAACCGAAATGCTGGATGTCGTACTTGTTAACGGTGTGGCACGCGGCATAGTCGTTAGAAATCTGGTGACGGGGGAAATATCTACACATCTAGCCGAAGCCGTTGTCCTTGCGACCGGCGGCTATGGTAACGTCTTTTACCTTTCAACGAATGCGAAAGGCTGTAACGTTACGGCAACGCATAGAGCCTGGCGCCGAGGGGCCGGTTTTGGTAACCCATGCTTCACTCAAATTCACCCCACATGTATTCCTGTGTCGGGCGATCACCAGTCGAAATTGACTTTGATGTCCGAGTCATTGAGAAACGACGGGCGCGTTTGGGCACCTAAGAAATCGGGCGATAAGCGAGCTCCACATGAAATTCCAGATGACGAGCGCGACTACTTTTTGGAACGCAAGTATCCTAGCTTTGGAAACCTTTCTCCGCGCGATATTTCTTCGCGCGCTGCGAAAGAAGTTTGCGATGCAGGCAATGGTGTAGGGCCTGGTGGAAAAGGGGTTTACCTCGATTTCCGTGACTCCATTAAACGCCTCGGTATGCAGACGATCGCAGCAAGATACGGTAACCTCTTTCAGATGTACGAGAAGATCACAGCTGAAAATCCTTATGAAGTTCCCATGCGTATCTATCCTGCTGTCCATTACACGATGGGTGGTCTTTGGGTCGACTATAACCTCATGAGTACAATTCCTGGCCTCTACGTTCTGGGTGAGGCGAATTTCTCAGACCACGGAGCAAACAGGCTTGGGGCAAGTGCTCTCATGCAAGGTTTGGCAGATGGCTACTTCGTTCTTCCTGCTACTATCAGCGATTACTTCGCGAAGACAGGTTTCGAAAAAGTAGACTTGGACAAACCTGAAGTCAAAGCCACTGTGAGCGAAGTCCAAGATCGCTTGAATAAGTTCCTTAACATCAAGGGCAAAAGATCCGCCGATTCATTCCATCGGGAAGTTGGACTTTTGACTTGGGAAAACTGCGGTATGGCCCGGAATCGTAAGGGTCTCGAGGCGATGCTTGCGAAGATCCCACAGATCCGAGAAGAATTCTGGTCCAACCTTTCGGTTCCAGGGTCAGGTGCGGAACTCAACCAGGAACTAGAAAAAGCAGGCCGCGTTGCGGACTTTATCGAGCATGCTGAGCTCATGGCATTGGATGCCCTGGCTCGGGAAGAATCGTGTGGGGGCCACTTCCGTGAGGAGCATCAAACTCCAGATGGAGAAGCTCAGCGCGATGATGACAAGTTCCTCCATGCCGCTGTCTGGGAGTATACCGGAACAGGAAAAACTCCTGTAAGGCATACAGAGCCGCTGATCTACGAAAACATTAAGCTTGCAACAAGGAGTTACAAATAATGGACTTAACACTCCATGTCTGGCGCCAAAAGAATGGGAAAGATTCTGGTCGCTTAGCTACCTATAAAGCAAAAAATGTCTCTCCAGATAGCTCCTTTCTGGAAATGCTCGATATTGTTAATCAGGAGCTTATCGAGAAGGGCGAAGACGCTATTGCGTTCGACCATGATTGCCGTGAGGGAATCTGTGGTTCGTGCTCGATGGTAATTAATGGCAAGGCTCATGGCGGCCAAAAAGGCACAACAGCTTGCCAGCTTCATATGCGGAGTTTTAAAGACGGTGACGAGATCGTTATCGAGCCATGGCGCGCCAAAGCGTTCCCGGTTGTGAAAGATCTTGTTGTCGATCGTGGTGCCTTCGATCGAATCATACAGTCCGGTGGTTTTGTCTCCGTCTCCACGGGTGGAGTACCTGATGCGAACGCCACGCCCGTAGCTAAAACCAGTGCTGATTTTGCTATGGATGCTGCCGAATGCATTGGCTGCGGAGCGTGTGTTGCCTCTTGCAAGAATGCTTCAGCAATGCTATTTGTCGGCGCGAAAGTTTCCCATTTCGCGAACTTGCCGCAAGGGCAACCCGAACGTATGCGACGTGTTCTCAATATGGTCGAGCAGATGGACGCTGAAGGTTTCGGAAATTGTACCAACCAATTCGAGTGTGAAGCTGCTTGTCCCAAACAAATTAGCGTACGTGTCATAGCTCAGATGAATCGGGATTACCTCAAGGCAAGCCTTACCCATGAAGAGGCGGTCCCTAAAACATGAAGTACGAAGTCATCGTAGAGTTGAAGGATGAGGTTCTGGACACCCAGGGCCGTGCCATACAGCAAACGCTCCATAGACTCGGTCATGAGGCCCTTGGCTCCGTGAAGGTGTCTAAGAGATTTGTTCTGGAAGTGTCTGGTGATGAAGCTCAGGGTTTGGCTTTAGTCCAAAAACTGGCGGCCGAGCACCTCGCTAACACAGTGGCAGAAACCTTCTCGTGTAGAAAGCTCTGACGATGACGCGTGCAAGTTCAGCTGGAAATCCACGCGTCGCGTTGGTCCAGTTCCCTGGGTCCAATTGCGATGCAGACTGTATCGATGCCTTCAAAAGGCTTTTTTCAATCGATCTGCAACTTGTCTGGCATGAAAACCACGAGCTTCCCGCCGTCGATGGCGTGATACTGCCTGGTGGGTTCAGTTATGGGGATTACTTGCGAGGCGGTGCTTTGGCAAGCTGTAGCAAGATTATGCCTGCCATCAAGGCTTTCGCCAACAAGGGCGGGGCTATTCTCGGTATTTGCAATGGCTTTCAGGTGCTTACAGAGTCACATCTGCTGCCCGGGATTCTCATGAAAAATGCCGGACAAAAGTTTATTTGCGAATATGCAAACTTGAAGGTTGTCGCAGGCTCAAGCGTTTATCACAAAAGCCTGTCGGGTAAAACCCTTCGAGTTCCTATCGCCCACGGAGAGGGCCGATTCTATGTCCCTGATGCCGAGCTTAAGAAGCTACAGGATAAGGGACAAATTCTGTTTCAGTATGCCGATGCAAAAGGTCAGGTCACCGATGAGAGCAATCCCAATGGTGCCACGGCTCACATTGCTGGTATCGTGAGCGAGAATGGAAAAATCTTGGGGATGATGCCGCATCCAGAGCGCGCTTCTGATCCCCTGCTCGGAAGTGCAGACGGGAAACTCATCCTAGAAGCCTTTCTTGCGACATTAGTTTAAGTAAAATCTGAAAGGGCCCCTGAGGGCCCTTTTAGTTTCCTTTAGAGGAGAAGTAGAAATGCAGGAATCTCTTCTGCAGCAGCTCAGTCAGCTATCCGCGTGTACGCAAGCTCCCATGATCAATGACGATCCCGCCCATCTCCGACCTTTGTTGAAAAAGCACAAAATCAACGAAGCTGAATATCGAAACGTTCTTCAAATCGTTGGTCGAAGGCCTACACTGGCTGAGTTGGGTGTTTTCTCAGCGATGTGGAGTGAGCACTGTTCCTATAAGTCTTCGAAGGTCCACCTTCGTAAACTTCCCACCGAAGGACCTCAGGTCGTTGTTGGGCCGGGAGAGAATGCCGGTGTCGTTCGCCTTTCTGGCAAACTATGCGCGGCCTTTAAGATGGAAAGTCATAATCACCCGAGCTATATCGAGCCTTATCAAGGGGCTGCGACTGGAGTCGGAGGTATATTAAGAGACGTGTTTTGCATGGGTGCACGGCCTGTTGCAAATTTAAACTCCCTTCGTTTCGGTCAGCGCAAGCATCCACGGACCCATTATCTTTTCGCAAACGTCGTAAAGGGGGTTGGAGACTACGGGAACTGTGTGGGCATTCCTACCGTAGCAGGTTCTGTATCCTTCGATAAGACTTACGATGGTAACATCTTGGTAAACGCCATGACTGTCGGCCTTATTCACGAAGATCGTATCTTCAAAGGCTTTGCGACTGGACGTCATAATTTAGTCGTCTATGTGGGCTCCGCAACAGGTCGTGATGGAATTCACGGAGCCTCCATGGCTTCTGATAGTTTTTCCAGTCAGCAGTCAGGTGAGCGTTCGACCGTTCAGGTGGGCGACCCCTTTGCTGAAAAACTGCTGCTTGAAGCGACCCTGGAAGTTTTAGAGAGAGGTCTAGTCGTTGGCCTGCAAGATATGGGGGCTGCTGGTCTTACCTCTTCATCTTTTGAAATGGCGGATCGAGCTGGAAACGGACTTTATCTCAACCTAGACTACGTCCCGACCCGCGCCCAGAATATGTCGGCCTACGAACTCTTGCTCTCCGAATCCCAGGAGCGCATGCTGATGTGTGTTGAACCCGCGAAATGGCCCGAGTTGCAAAAATGCTTAGCGAAGTGGGAACTGCCCTTTGCAGTTATCGGCCTTGTGACAGATACCGGACGGATGCAGATAGTTAAGGATCAAATCCTCGAGGTCGATGTCCCGGTTGCACCTCTTGCCGAGAGCGCCCCTCGCTACGATCGACCGTATCAGCTACCTGACCGGAACTATATTGAAGACGTTCTTTTGCGACAAAGGCTCGCAGAAACGCCAGTCCAGAAAATGCTTTCGTGGATCTTAGCTGACGATGGCGATAAAGAGCGGATCTATCGTCAGTACGACCATCACATAGGCAATAAGACAGTCAGGAGCTCCGTTGAGCAGGGCGCTGGTCTGCAGTGGATACGGTCCGAATGGTCCTTGCCTGGAGACGAGTACCTTGGTCTCGCCATGGCTACAGCTTGCAATGAGCGTTACTGTGCTCAAGACCCCCGCCTCGGGGCAGCTCAAGCTGTACTCAAATGCTATCGAAGTATAGCCGCACTAGGTGCGGAGCCCCTCGCGATAACGGACTGCCTCAACTACGGGAATCCAGAGGATCCTAAAGTGATGGGGCAGATTGTTGCAGGGATTGAAGGCATTGGGCTAGCTTGTAAATCTCTTGGGACACCGGTTGTCAGTGGTAATGTCAGTCTCTACAACGAGACTGATGGAAGCAGCATAGCTCCAACGCCTATGATCGGCATGGTTGGCAAGCATAAAGATGTAAGAAAGGCCACGACAGCCATTCTCTCTGATGCTGGCGACATTTACCTCATTCGTCCGAAGGCACTAGATCTCGTCCTGGGTGGTTCTCTGGTCGCAAAAGTGCTTGGTGTCGAAGTGAACTCGGAAAGCATTCCTCCGATCGACTGGGCTGCCGAGAAAGAAGCTGCTCAGTTGATTTCCACTTTGGTGGAAAAAAATAGTTTGCTTGCAGCGCGCGATGTAGGGGCAGGGGGTGTTCTCCCTTGTCTCGTTAAGATGGCGTTGGCCGGGGGTAGGGGATTCAAGCTTCGTCTAGCTGCAGACTCTAATCCTAAGCGTAGTTCACTTCAGTATTTTGGTGAAGCTGGTGCTACGTATGTGCTGGTTGCTCCTCAAGGGAAAAGTATTTCCAATGCCGCAGCAGGTTTTGCCAATATCGAACTGCTAAAGCTTGGGAGCGTAGAAGAAGACGGTAAACTTTTGGTGGATAACATTGAAATCGATGCGAACGAACTTCGCACCTGTTCAACACAATCTCTCAGTCTCTAGGATAGGATGGAGTCGTTCATGGTAGGGTTCCGTGAAGAATGTGGTGTTGTGGGAGTTGTGGGCGATCCTGAAGCTGCGAAGCTCATCTATCTTGGGCTGTATGCACTTCAGCATCGAGGGCAGGAAGCGGCAGGAATCATTACTTTGAATGACCAAGGAGAGTTCCACGGTCACAAGGCTTTTGGTCTTGTCGGGGATGGTTTTACCAATGAAATCTTGTCTAAAATAGAGGGACGTACCGGGATTGGCCATAATCGTTACTCAACGACCGGCGCAAGTCGGATGGTTCAAAATATTCAGCCTTTTTCATTCAAAACGCCCTTAGGATCTATGGCAATTGCCCATAATGGGAACTTGACGAACGCGGATGTACTGCGCTCCCAACTGGAAGCCCAAGGCAGTATTTTTCAGTCGACGTCGGACACCGAAATTTTTATGCACCTCCTCGCCAAGAGCAAGAAGGCTGAGCTCTTGGATCGGATTATTGAGGTGATGAGTCAGGTAAAAGGAGCCTATTCGCTTCTGCTGATGACCAAAGACCGCCTCTATGCACTGCGTGATCCGTTTGGGTTTAGGCCTCTTGTAATCGGGCGACGTGGAGCTTGCGTCGTAGTGGCGAGTGAAACCTGTGCCCTTGAGCTGATTGATGCTGAATTCGAGCGGGAAATCGCTCCCGGTGAGATTGTCGAAATTTTCCCTGATGGCTTTATACGCAGTTCTTTCCCCATCCAGAGTCCACGTAAAGCCTTCTGTTCTTTTGAGCCGATCTACTTTGCTCGTCCCGACAGTAAGATCTTTGGTGAAGAGATTTACAGTCTAAGGAAAAGAATTGGAGCCAATTTAGCGAGAGAGTCGCATGTCGATGCAGACGTCGTCATAGCAATCCCAGACTCTGGAGTTCCTATGGCTTTGGGTTATGCGGCAGAGGTCAACCTTCCCATGGAATTGGGACTGGTCCGCAATCATTATGTCGGGCGAACATTTATTGAACCCTCGCAGTCCATACGGGATTTTGGGGTGAAATTGAAGCTCAACCCAGTGGGCTCTACTCTAGCAGGCAAACGGGTCGTGGTGGTGGATGACAGTCTTGTGCGAGGAACGACTTCAGTTAAGATTCTTCGTATGTTGCGAAAGGCTGGCGCCAAAGAAATCCACATGCGTCTCGGCTCACCTCCAATCACTCATTCGTGCTTTTTTGGAGTTGATACCCCAGAGCGTGGACAACTCTTAGCGGCGCAGCAAACCATCGATGAAATCAGAGAATTCATTGGGGCTGATACCCTAGCATTTTTGAGTCTTCCGGGACTGCAGGATGCTTTGGGTAAGGGAAATTGCCAAAATTATTGCTATGGTTGCTTCAATGGCGATTATCCTGAAGACACCTGCCGAGTCATCGAAAAACAGCCTACAGATGCTCTCGGTGGCCCCGGGTTGCGATCAGGATTCTAAGGATATGCAGAAAGAATGTACCGAGGATGAAGGTGGAATCCCTGGACCTCCCTTAGAGGGCCGGGATTACTACATCGATACGCTGAGTCAAAACTTGGTCTTTACCGCAGCATACCTGGAAAAAAGAGGTTCATGTTGCGGCATGGGTTGCCGCCACTGCCCCTACGAGCCCAGGCATGGCGGCTCTCAAGCCAAGCTCATGAGGACTTCAACTCAATCTTAGCTTTCAATAACGTGTCCATCAGCTGCTTCATGAAGCAGTTCGAAACATGGCTTTAGTGCTGCCTCAGCTGCCGTTAAGATTTCAGAAATATCTTGTCGACTAAACGTAGCTCGTTCGCCTGTTCCCTGAATCTCAAGGAACTTTCCACTTTGCGTCATGACCACGTTCATGTCGAGATCTGCGGTGCTATCTTCCTGATAGTTCAGATCTACAAGAACCTGACCATCCCGCAAACCCACAGACACTGCAGCAACCGCATCGGTCAGTGGGTTTTCATGAAGTCGACCACTTCGCCTGAGCTTATCAACGGCAATCTTCAGAGCTACAAAGGAACCTGTGATAGCAGCTGTTCGTGTGCCGCCATCAGCCTGAATGACATCGCAGTCAATATTGAAGGTGAGATCAGGCGCTTTTCTAAGATCGATCACTCCTCGCAGGGCTCTTCCGATCAATCGCTGAATCTCCTGAGAGCGGCCAGATGGCGCTGGACGCTCACGACGAGTTCTCGTCCCTGTGGAGCCAGGCAGCATGCCATATTCAGCGGTGAGCCATCCTTGAGCTGGGCTTGAGTTGCGAAGGAAAGAAGGTACGCCGTCTTCAACGCAAACAGTACAAATGACTCGAGTGTCACCATACTCGATCAGCACAGAACCTTGAGCGTTTTTAGTAAATCCTGGGGTGATGCGAATCGGGCGCATTTGTCCCGAGGATCTTCCATCATGTCGCAGCATGTCGTCTTCCTATAGGTTCGTCACGTCCTATGATAGAGATTTCTCGGACGTGACTGAAAAAAATCCACAAATCTTCAGGGCCAGACCGTTCTAGCGGAGCAGTGCTTTCTGTGCAAGTGCTTGATAGAGAAATGCGATGAGACCCATCGGGCTCTAATCCCCTGACAGAAGATAGGCGATGAGGGCAACAAGAATAAGGGTCAAAATGCCGATAAGTGTCTGTTTAAAAGACATCCCTCTCGAGCTACCCCAGGTCGATGGACCTTTGCCCAAAGGATCTTCTTCAGAAAGCGCTTGCTCGTCAGAAATATTCAAAGGGCGCGGCTTCAATGATCTTAATGGGGACTCAGGAAGATCATCGGATCCTTCAAGACCCTGAGGAATAATCCCAGCCTCTCGAAGGGCATCACTCGGAACGAGCTGAGTAAGAGTCGGTTCGTCATAGCCAACGAATGCCGTTTTGGCAAATCTCTGAGACGCTGGTCTAGCGTGAGGGAAAGCGTCATCAATAGCCTGATGGAGGTTTACCAAGATTCTGGAAACGACAACTTCGGGTTCAGCTGGCACGAAATCAAAAACCCTCTGACTCACCGCTGTATCCTTCGATTGATGTGTCAATAATCCCCAATGGGGGAGTCTCACGAGGTTCAGACTCCCTGACAGGATTATACATCAGAATCTGCGGCTAAGCGACCATGGCACTTTTTGTACTTCTGTCCCGAACCACAGGGGCAAGGGTCATTGCGGCCTACTTTGTCGCCCATACGGCGGATCGTTTCTTGAGCTTTTTGATCTTCACCCAAATTGCGGCTGCCATGATAGATCAGGGTATCCTGGGCTTCAGCTTCCTCAGGACTCGCGGATGTTATGGGCCCTGCTTCTGGATGAACGAAGGTCATCTGCGTTTCATCAGGTTCGGCAACACGAGGAGCTTCCTCATACTGAACTTCAGGAGGTGGCATTCGAATAAGGGCAAGGACGGTCTCGTCTTCAATACGAATCATAAGGCTTTCGAAGAGCTTAAAAGCTTCTCGTTTGTATTCTTGAAGGGGATCCCTCTGGCCATAACCTCGCAGGCGAACGCTGTCTTGGAGCGTTTCCATGCTTCTCAAATGCTCTTTCCAACTCTGGTCGATGATCTGCAAGTAAACATAAGCTTCGATGCGGCGCATCAGCTCTTCGCCAACTTTTTCCTTTTTGGCGGCGTAAGACTGCATCAGGATCTTGCCAACGTGTTCGTTCAGACTGGCAGCCGTGAGGTCTGTAGGCAGTGAGGCCTTTGTCAAATCGATTTCATTGTAGAATTCCGTACTCAGTGCTTTGCTGCAGGCATCCAAGTCCCAAGCTGTGTGGGCCGAAGATTCGGGGGAGTACTTGCTCACAACGCCTTCGACGAGACTCCGTACCGCATCGTCCATAAAGCTTGTATCGAAGACTCCTTCCAGAATCTTGCGACGGCGGGCATACACCACTTGCCGCTGCTGATTCATCACATCGTCATATTCGAGGACGTGCTTCCTTGAAGAGAAATTCTGTTCTTCAACGCGCCTTTGTGCTTTCTCGATCGCTCGCGTCACCATAGGAGAGACAATAGCTTCTTTTTCCTTCATCCCGAGTCTCTGCATGATAAGAGAGAGGCGGTCAGAGGCGAATATCCGCATCAAATCATCTTCTAGGGATAGATAAAACTTCGTACGTCCTGGATCACCCTGGCGACCAGAGCGACCTCGCAACTGGTTGTCAATGCGGCGAGATTCATGGCGTTCGGTACCGATAACGAAAAGTCCACCGAGTTCACGTACGCCTTCTCCCAAGACAATGTCAGTTCCCCGACCAGCCATGTTTGTGGAGATTGTCACGTTACCTTTTTGTCCCGCTCCGGCGATGATGGCTGCTTCGCGGCTATGGTTTTTCGCATTGAGGACTTCATGCGGTGTGCCGCGTTTTTTCAAAAGATTCGCGAGGAGCTCAGACTTCTCCACAGAAACGGTACCGACGAGTACAGGTTGTCCGCGCTTTTGAGCAGCTGCTATTTCATCGGCGATGACTTCAAATTTTTCTCGAGCTGTTCGGTAAACTTCATCTTGCTCATCGAGACGCACAAGAGTTCTGTTTGTTGGAATCACTGTTACGTCGAGGTTGTAGATCTTTTTAAATTCAACCGCCTCGGTATCCGCTGTACCTGTCATGCCAGCAAGCTTCGAGTAGAGACGAAAGTAATTTTGAAAGGTGATCGTCGCTAAGACCTGAGTTTCATTTTCAACAGGAAGGTGCTCTTTTGCTTCGAGAGCTCCGTGAAGCCCGTCACTGTAACGACGTCCTGGCATCAATCGGCCAGTAAATTCGTCGACGATAATGACCTTGTTATCACGAACCACATAATCAACATCTTTTTTGAAGATGACATGAGCTTTGAGAGCCTGCTGTACGTGGTGCAAATATTCGATGTTATGAGGGTCGTAGATGTTGTCGATATTGAGGCGTTTTTCTAGTTTGCTAATGCCATCTTCCGTGAGCGTAACGCTGCGGGATTTTTCGTCGACAATATAATCGCTGTCT
Source organism: Oligoflexaceae bacterium (assembly GCA_947454545.1). Lineage (GTDB taxonomy): Bacteria > Bdellovibrionota_B > Oligoflexia > Oligoflexales > Oligoflexaceae > Oligoflexus. The sequence goes on along the minus strand of CANGNB010000007.1, from coordinate 743 downwards.
TTTTGCAATCCAGGAATCGTGGCATTAACCTTGACATAAAGCTCGGTGCGGGTCTCCGCGGGCCCTGAGATGATCAGAGGAGTTCTCGCCTCATCGATGAGAATCGAGTCAACTTCGTCGACAATACAGAAATGATGGCCTCTTTGTACAAAGCGCTCGGCCTCAGTTTTCATATTGTCACGGAGGAAATCGAAACCGAACTCATTGTTGGTACCATAAGTGATGTCAGCATGATACGCATCACGTCGCTGTGCGTCGCTCAACCCGTGCACGATCAGTCCGGTCTTCAAACCCAAGAATCCATAGAGCTTACCCATCTGCTCCGCATCACGTGTGGCTAGGTAGTCGTTCACGGTCACGACGTGCACGCCTTTACCTGTCAGTGCATTCAGATAGACAGGGCCGGTTGCGGTAAGGGTTTTACCTTCACCTGTTTTCATCTCCGAAATGCGGCCTTCATGGAGCGAGAGACCCCCGATAAGCTGCACATCGAAGTGTCTCATACCAAGGACGCGAAAGGCTGCTTCGCGGACGACAGCGAAAGCTTCGACAGTTATTTGATCAAGAGAAGCACCCTTAGCGAGGCGATCTCTAAATTCAGCGGTTTTCGCGCTCAAAGCATCGTCACTCAAGGCCTTGATCGTTGGCTCGAGACTGTTGACCTGGTCCACTATCATGCGATAGCGGCGAATTTCACGATCATTTTTCGTTCCAAAGATCTTGCGAGCTAAATTGAGCATATG
>CANGNB010000006.1 GCA_947454545.1 Oligoflexaceae bacterium | reverse complement strand
TGGGAGCTATGGCCATCCTGTTGAGGCGCGACAGTTCGAGGTGCCCGACTGTGATTTTGGGATGGGTTATGGCGTGGTTCCGTGCTCTGTGAATGCTGCTGACCTCTGTGGCTCCGTGTGCTGCCAAGCGGGACAGGCGCTTCGTTCAACTGCAGGGTGGGCTCACCGCGCGGAGCCGGAGTACTTTTGGGATACTTGATCTGCGAGAGGCGATCTTCGAAAGCGGTGCGGTGCAAAACAAATTCTTCGAGCTCATGTCGGCTTTCACCAAAGCCATGACCCTGGAGGAACAGATCGAGGGCCTGTATCATCTCTTGGATATCGCGAAAGCGCTGATCCTTGTGACTCTGCATGCCGCGCACGACCACTTCATTGATCGCATAGGGGATGTCAGGGTTGAGTAGATTAGGCGGCGTATAGCGTCCGACCATGATCTTATTGATCACCTCGGCCGTGCTCTGGCCCGCATAGGGAAGAGTGCCTGTGATGATTTCATAAAAGAGGACGCAGAGGCTATAAATATCAGCTCGCACATCAACGTCTGTACCCCGGATCTGTTCGGGCGACATGTAGCTGGGCGAGCCCATGAAGGTTCCTGTTTGCGTGGCCTTGGCCCTGTGCACCTTGGCGATACCAAAGTCCATGAGCTTCACATGACCGCTGTCGAGGATCATGATGTTTTCCGGTTTGATATCGCGGTGCACGATCTGCAGTTTGTGCACTTCCGACAGAGCTCTTGAGATTTCGCGGGTCACAAGCGTAGCCACAAGTGGGTGCAGACGCTGTTTGGTAAATCTCTTTACAAACTCGGCGAGGTCGACCCCATAGAGGATTTCAGTCACGATCCAAAGCTGTTCGGAGTCGAGCCCAGAGAAGTCATAAACCTTAATGATATTTGGGTGATCCAGGGTGGAGACAGTCTTGGCTTCCAAGAGGAAGCGTTCGCGGATATCGGGGTTCCGGGCAAGGTGGGCATGCAGAACTTTGATGGCGACGCGGCGGTCCAGTTTTTCGTCCAAAGCCGCATAGACAGACGCCATGCCCCCTTCGCCAATGAGGCCTTTGATGCGATAGCGCTGTCCGACCAACTGATGCTGCATGGCGACTCGGTAGAAAAAAGCCTGTCAGGCCAATCCTTTGTCCTTCGTTCCCGGGGGAACGCTCCAACTCGCAAGTCTTTTCGGTCGCTTAGGGGATGAACTTAAGGTCGAGACGAGGGGGAAGGGGACCTTCCCCAATCTCTGGGGGAGGTTCTAGTTTCCGCGCACCATGCTGGCGACAGTTTCACACCAGATATCTTCGGTATTCAACGAAGGGACTAGGGTAAGGGCTTCTCCGCCGAGTTCTTTCCAGTCTTCGGCTCCTCGCATACCAATCTCTTCGAGAGTTTCCAGGCAGTCAGCGACAAACGCAGGGCACAGAACAGCCAGGCGTTTGACGCCTTTTTGGCGAAGTTCACCAAAGACCACGTCCGTGTAGGGCTTGATCCAAGCCGCCCGTCCCAGACGCGATTGGAAGGAGGTCGTATAGGTGCCCTCTTTCAGATCAAGAGCTTTGACGAGGGCCCTCGTCGTGGCAAAGCATTGAGCGCGATAGCACAGGCGATTTTCAGGGCGTATGCTGCTGCAGCAGGCTTCTTCAAAGCGACAGGTTTCGAACTTACGCGTGGTCTGCTGCAGCTGGCTTTGCGGGAGGCCGTGATAGCTAAAGAGGATATGGTCTGCATCAAACTTTGCCAGGTGGCGTTGAGCCACAAACTGGAAAGATTCGATGAATCCCTTATGCTCGTAAAAATCAGGGAGCACATGCAAAGGAGGAAAGGCGTATTCGCGGATCAGAGCATCCATCACGGCCTGCACCGAAGAGGCGACCGAAGCGGTTGCGTACTGGGGATAAAGGGGCAAAACGCGAATCGTCTCGACGTTGGCATCGAGGAGTATCTTCACCTGGCTGGGGATATTGGGCGAGCCATAGCGCATGGCTGTCCTCACCAGATAGTCAGGTCCGAGGAGTTTTTGTACTTTTTCCTGAAGGTCAAGGCCCGACTGGACAAGGGGCGATCCCTTGGAGGTCCAGATCTTTTGATAGGCATGAGCGGATTTAGGCGAACGAAATGGCGCGATGATGCCATTGACAAGGAGGAGGCGTGCGGGAAAAGGGATGTCAATGACGCGGGCATCCATCAAAAACTCGCGCAGATAGCGGCGTACAGAGCCGGTATCGGCTGCATCAGGGCTTCCGAGATTGATAAGAAGGACACCAGTTTTGCTCATCTAAAGGCTCCTAGGTGACTTGAGGGGAGCTTCCGTTGTGCCTGCTTAAGCACGAAAATTCAAGTCACCGTTGGAGGAGCCACGCTTGGATCAGGTGCCCGTGCTGACCACGGGGTCACAGGGACTTGGCACGGGGGCAAAGGTGAGAACACCACTGTTGCGCTCAAAGGCGCGCGTGTCGCAGAGGTTTTTCATGATCCGATACTGAATATAATCATCTTCGGGCAGCTCGGAATGGTGAAGGCGACGCTGCTTATGGCCTGGATCGCCTGGCTGGCAGCTGAGCTTCCACTTTTTGAACGAGCAGGAGGGGGCGCGTTTGCCGGGGCAATTCTCGAACCAGCCGCAGCGATTGACCACAGGGCTGCCATCAAAATGTCGCGTGACGCTCTGTTCCTCTTGGACCTGATGAATTTCGGGCGTTCTGACCTGAAGGACTCCGGAGCTCGCAAAGTTCAAGGGGACACGAAGGGTCGACAGGACGGCTGTATCGACGATGGAACCAAAGAAATTGCCGAGAACGGATTGGGCAAAGCCATCACCCACAGAACTCCAGTAGTTCTGAAAGTTAGCGATCACAGAGGCTTGACGAGGTTGCCCCAGCGCGTAGCTTGCACGTAACGCGCCAGCTTTTACGGGGTCGGTCACGATCAGCTGGGCAATGCGGGGCCGAGCTGGGTTGGTGCGCTGGTTGATGACGGTGCAGTAGGCTTCGTTGCCGTCCAAGCAGAGAGCAACCTTCAGTATGGTATCGCCGCCAAAGCTGTGGCCGTAAAAGATGAAGGTGTCACCGGGATGGTTGAGCACGAACTCTTCGATATGGCGTCGTGTGCTGCCATCATTCCAGTTATTGATATCGTTGACATCATTGGGTGTATCCCACTCCACCTGAAAGGTATTGATGCCCCAGCCATGGAAATTGAAGGAGGAGGGAAAACCATTGTCAGGTTGGCTGAAGGGTGAGGCTTGGAGGGTACGGTAGACTTTTTGGGGAATACAGCAGTCGGCAAAACCATAGGAGAAGAAGGCGTGAATGTTGCCATTGGCATCAAAGTGCGAAGAGTAGCGCACGCCTTTGGAGGTAAAAACGCTGCTTCCGGGAACGCTGATCGTGCGATCGCGAGCAAAACTAAAGCGATGGCTGCCCGAAGATACGATCTGACCAGCAACATTCAGCTGGGTGATCAGCTGAAGATTGCTCGCTCGCATCGGCAGGGTGTAGTAAGGGAGATAAAGAACCGATTGAAAGGCAATTTTCTGGTTTTTGACGGCAAAGCCGACGCCTGAGTTGACGAAGCCTTCGGGTGTGCGGTAGCGGGTAAAGCCCGTGCTGACGGGAGCTCCCGTGTTGAGATCCTTTACAAAGAGGCTGAGCTTTGCGAGATCCCCTTGATGATTCCAGATGAAGCCGCGAATCGTGACGGCCATCCCTTGCTTGTTGGAATCTGTGAAACGCAGGCTGTGAGTGACATCGATATCGCTGATGAAGACCCCTTTACTGCCGCCAGGTACAGTGGGCACAGGTTCGTCGTCAGGAGCAAATTCTTGGATGGGAGCCAGGCGCTCGTCCAAAGAGCGATCTGATGTGGGGACGATAGCGTCATGAGCATACTGATAGGCATGCTGCTCGTCGGTGATACTGGCAAAAAATTGGTCCCAAGTGCTCGCGAGAGCAAACTTCTGCGCAGGCGACACATCCTCGAGGGTCTGGACTTCGATCATGGCCTCAGTCGTATCCTGCGTCGGGTCACGATCAGGTTCACGATTGAGCACATCGGCTTTAGAAATCGAACCATAGGTGCCGTCGGCATCTTTGATGATAGTGGGCGGTGGTGTGGCTGGAGCCCCTGCGGGATACATGGGATTGCTGTTGGGAATCTTCACGCTGGGATTGGTGCCCTGGCTAGGCCAAGGATCACCCGGGAGTCGGCAGCCTTTGCTGCGAACAGTTTGATAATCGAAAATATTATAGTCTTTGGTGTCATTGTTCGCGTAGACGACGCCATCGGGGAAGACATAGATGCGGGGGCGCACGACCCAGCTGCAGGCCTGCTCAGCAGGGCTCATCTTTTGACCATACGCCATGTCCTGATCAAACTGGGGTGTCTGGGCATGATTGAGATTATCGACACTGTAGCCGAGCGAACTCAGCGTTTTGGGAGTCGCGTTCGGTGTCAGTTCCCAGGGCATCCGACAGCCATGGTCTTTGACTACCTTGAGATCGAAAATGTTGTAGTCGTTGCCCTCATAGTTTGCATAGACGACAGCATCGCGAAAGGCATAGATCAGCGGGCGAACGGCCCAGCTGCAGCCATGTTCAAGCTGGGTGAGCTTGTAGGCTTGCTGCATATCTGAGGAAAAATTGGGCGGTCGCGTGTGATTGCTATTATCGATCGAGTAGCCCAGATCACGAGCGCTGGGAAGCTGATCGGCGAAGCTCAGAGAGCTGAAAGCTCCCACGGCTGTGGCGAAGGCGAGACATGTTTTCAGAAGCAAGGAACGTTTCATAAATACTCAAACCCTCAGGTTGGGGACGAAAGCCCGATGTCCGGGCCAGCTTGTTCAGGCGTTGCAAAAAGCCTTCTTGGGATGACAAGGGGGGCCGGACCATATTGCGGGCGGAGCATCTATTTTTTTGCAAGGGATATCAAGTCCTAAGTGACATAATAAGTATGAATTATGCAAGCTATATGGTGGTCCAGCAGCGTAGGGATCCTAAGCGTGGAGCCTGCTTTAGAAAATCTAAGCTGCTTCCAAACTGCGACACTTTGCTTTAGCATGAGGGCAGATCTATGCTCTAGGGGGACTTATGCGTTCCACTCACTTGCTGTCGTCGTTGCTTCTGATCTTCTCGCTGCTACCTCTTCGATCTTTGGCTGCACCTTTGGCACCGGAACGCCTGCTCGATAAACTCTCGCTCCAGCTGCGGGGACGTTTTGCTACGCCAAGCGAGAAGCAAGAGTTCAAAGCGGAGCTGCAACACGACCCAGAGCATTTCCTTGACCTCTACGGCAGCTGGATCGATCGTTGGTTAGAAGACCCAGCCTACGCCAAGCAGATCGCTCAATTGCACAAGGTGTGGTGGCGGGTACCGGCCGAGACCACAGCGCAGCTCGCGGGCGATGTTGTGGCCCAAAATCGTCCCTACTCCGAAATTTATGTGCGCGATTATCTCTATGCTGATGCCACGACCAGTTCTGCGTACCAAGCTCTAGGTGCGAAGACTTTGGCCGATCTTCCCTTTGATTCTCCTGAGCCCGTTTATGTTCCCTTGGCACCGGAAGAGACACGCTTTCGAGGGTTTTTTGCATCGCTCGAGTTTTTGAGCACCTATCCTGATACCGACACAAATAAAAATCGCAAGCGTTCGAGTCAGGTGTTTCGCATTGGCTTTTGTGAGACTTTGCAGAATGTAGGCGCTAAAGCTTTCACGCCCGCTCTCAGCGAACTTCCTCCGGATCCTCATGGCACCAATCCCGACTGCATCGGCTGTCATCGCCGTCTCGATCCTATGGCCCGTTTTTTTGATCGCTGGCGGCCCGCCCTCATGATGGGAGGATTGCCTGCCTTCGATCAGGAGCAAGCGGCTCAGGGCCAGGTTCATGTCGGGGGCCCTTTGGGTATGGATCGCGGTCTGCCGGGAGTAACAGATGCGGCCCTCGGGGCGATCGTTGTAAAGCAGCCTGAGTTTGCAGGCTGTGTGGCAAAGCTCGCTTGGCAGTATGCGTTTGGCTCTTCAGTAGCCATGCAGCAAGCAGATCTTAACGATCTGACCCAGCTGTATCAGGGCACCGAGCGGATGAATCCCTTGGTGAAAAAAGTTCTGCTGCACCCCTACTTTTGGAGCGATGCGGAGATTCCCCCACTGCGATTTGAAGATATCAAACCAGCGCTGAAAAACTGTGGTTCCTGTCATGCCAACGCCCGCGGGACTCGTTTTGATCCTGAGCATTATCCCTTTCGAGCCGATCCAGCAGCCAATGTCAGCCTCCTTAAACGCATCTGGAAGTCCGTCAATCGCTATCCCGGTGTGCGCCCTATGCCGGAGTTGCCGCAGCCGCGACTGCCGATCGAAACTTTGGATGCGCTAAGGAGCTGGATCAGTCGTGGTGCCGAGCTCGAAGCGGGCCACCCGACTCTCACCCCCGAAGATGTGGAGGCGATACTCGAATGAAAACTGTTGTTGCGACTCTGATGCTGAGCCTTTCCCTGTTAGCGACTGGGGCGCAGGCTAAGGTGCGATTTGTAGGACGTTTGGGGACTTTGGATGAGGCTGCGGAACGCCCTCGGACTCTGGTATTTATGACCTCTGAGCAGATGGCCTCCAAAGTACAAGCACTCACCGGTTTTTATCAGCCGGGTTTCGAAGATTTTGCGCGTATCCTCGGAACCTTTGATTCCAAGATCGGGACGCGCACCAACGATCATCCGACCGTGCTGACGGTGCTTATCCTTGAAGGCCTTATGCAAGAGGTGGCCAGCAGTGTTGTAGCGCGCGAGATCTTTCTCGACGATGCGGATCGCTTGGTCTTTCCAGGGGTGGATCTGAGTCAGGCTGTTAGTGAGGAGAGACTGCGAGGCTTTACTCAGGGGCTCTGTGATGCTTGGTTTCATCTGCCCTGTCCCGTGGCTTTCGAAGATGCCATGCTTTCGGCCTATGTATCCACGGAAGGTGCTGATGTGAGTCAGCGTTGGGAAAGCTACCTCAATCTTTTTCTCCAAAATGGAGCTCTCTACTATCTCTAAGTTCGAAGCCAAGGAGGGCGAGAACGTGACGAACCGACGAGCTTTTTTGCAGCAAAGTATGGCGACTGCGCTCGGCCTCGGAGCCCTCGGCCCCCAGGTGTGGGCAGAGACGCGCCGTTCGGCAGGGCGCAGTGTCGACCCTCATTTTCTGGTCTTTGTGCAGATCTATGGGGCCTGGGATATTTGCCTGGCGATGGATCCCAAGGATAGAGATCTACGGCTCAGCAATGGCGATAAGGCTTTTGATCAGCCCTATGGCTGGGACGAAGTGCGAAGCTTTGGTCCCCACCTTTTAGCTCCCCAGGGATTGGCGCTCGCTCCTTTTGCCGACCGAATGACGATCGTCAATGGCATTGATATGGAACTGGATGGGGGGCATACCCCACAGATTGTGATGGCCGGTGATATTCAAGCGAATGCGCTTGGCAAGCCCTTTGTGCAGGCGATGCTGAGCGAACGGCATCCCTATCTGCGCTCGCGCTTGATGCCTCATCTTTACGGAAGCTACGATGGCCTGTTTTTAGCGGGTCCTTATGGAAGTAAGACCGTGGCGATTGCTGCCGCCGATGCCTATCGCGTCTTGAATGGACGACCGACAAGTCTCGACCTTAAGCAGGTGCAGGTGACGACTCGGGCACTTTCAGAAGCTTACACTGGCCTTGATAAGCAGCTCCTCAACCAATATGCCAAGGCTGTCGATCAAGCCGTTGAGCTGCGTCGCCGCTTCAAAGAGGGGGATGCACCGGTAGAAAATCCTGGCAACAGCCGAACTTTGGCACGCTTTGTTGGTAAGCTCTTTGCCAGTGAGACCCTCGGGTCCTTTACCTGGTCGCTAGCTGATACTTATGCTTTTGATACTCATGCTGCGCACTATGCAAATCACCCTTTAAAACAGGGCTTAGAAGATCTTGCTGCATTCTGTCAGGAGCTGCAATCTCTCCCCTGGGATGAGCACACTTCGCTCTTTGATCACACAACGGTCGTACTCACCGCTGAATTTAGTCGGAGTCCTCGTCTTAACTCGAGCCAAGGCAAAGACCATAACTTTCGAGCCAATAGCCTTGTCCTCTTCGGTAAGAACGTGCGCAGTGCAAGCTTTGGCAAAAGTGGCGAGATCCAGGATGCGGGTCAGCAGCCTTTTGCCCATGCGGGTCTACCGATCGACTTTCGCAGTGGTGAGCCCAAGGTCGATGGTCAAAAGCTGAATATGCGACATCTCTGGGCGGGCAGTGGGGCCATTCTGGGAGCGGATCTGAGTAACGAGTTTGGACCAACGACGGAAGCCGTAAGCTTTTTGCAAAAGGGGTGAGGGATGAAGACCGGACTGAGAATACGCCAGAGTTTGCTGGTCGCAGGGTGGCTCTGCTTTTGGTCTCAGGGAGCGAGGACGCAGACGGCGATTAGCTACGATCCGGAGAGTTCCTCTTACCTGCTTTCGAGCAATGCCAGCGAATCGAGCGCTGTGCTCGGTGAGGATGGCAAGCTGCATCAGCTCTCAAGCGCATTTTTTCCCCTGCCACTCAGGTCAGCCTTTGGCGGCAATAGCTTGAGCCCAGTGAAAACTCCGTGGGGCGCTGGTTGGTTGCTCAATGGTGAAGAGCTGGTGCGTTTTGATAAGCAGGGACATATCCAGCGGAGACGCCTCTTAGCCGAAGGGCTCATCCCCTGCGAAAAAGTGAATGCTAACGACACCTGTCAGATCCTTCGCCTGCAGCATACAGGTTCTCAGTATCTGGCTGGCTTTTTCCACTCCACGCTGGGACTGCTTTTTTATGCTTGGGATGGGGCACGCTTTGTACCTCTGCAAAAGCCCTTGAGTCTCCTTGATCTAGGAGATCTCTTCACGCTCGACGAAGAGGTGAGTCTGAGCACTCCTGGATTCGATAAGGTTCTGTCACTCAGGATTTATAATGAGCTCGCGAGTCGAGATCGCCTTCAGGTGCTGTATGCGGATCATGTGGAACGTCTCGATGTGCCCCAGGGCTTTGCATTTTCAAAGATCCAGAGCTTTCGTACCTTTGGCAAACAGGCCATCATCGCTCTCGGCAATAGGCAGAGACAGGGTGTGCTGGCGCTTGATCTTGAAGAGAGTGTGCTCGCTCTTAAAGAGCGCGAAGATGCTAAAAGTTTTCTGGCTGATCAGAGACAAGTTCTTGGCGTCGATGCTCAGGGCTGGCTGTATGCCTTTCGCAGCCGTGATCGCAGCCTTGCCGCCCTGCAGCTCACTGGGGGCGAGCAGAGAGAGTTAGGAGCCTGTGAAGGAACCTTTGCCGCTGTGCCTTTGCGTTCGAGTACCGATCGTCCCGATGCTTCGGTCTGGGTCAGCTGTGGAAACTCAGTGCTGCGCTTGCAGGGGGCAAAACGCTTTGAGGTGGTGCGGGCAGCCTTGCCGATTCGGTCGGCTCTGATCAGCAGTCGGGATGAGGAACCCTTTGCTGCCTTGCTCACCTTAGATCAGCAGCGCTTAGTACTGTTTCGTCAGGGGCAAGCGGTGGGTACAGAACAGTATGCTCCCATACTGAATCAAGCTGCTCAGGTCTCGACACTCGCTTGGGAGGATGGCCTTCAGCTCTGTCAGATGGCAGCAAAGAGCCCTGAAAAAAGCCAAGAAAAAGCCATTTTTTGCCTACGTGGAAGCGAGTGGAGGCTCCAGACTTCGTATCCCTTGCCGCCACCGCGCGATGTCCTCGAGAGCGAGACCATGACCTGGTATCTCAGTGAGCAGGGCCATCAGTATAGTCTCTGGCGTCGCGAACGCACGGCTGGAGGACGCTGGATTCAAAGTTTTGAATGGACGCAGAGTGAGGGGACTCAGAAACTTCAGCTCTTCCCAACAGCAAAGAAAGATCAGATTGGTCTTAAGGGGCATGAAGGCGGTGCGCTTAAGGAGGATGCTACGGGGGCTTCGAGTTTCCTTTTGAACGTCAAGGCTCAGGATTTTGTCGGACGACCGACGTTGGCAGCTGATGCTTGGGTTTATGGTCTGGTCAGAACTTCGGACAATCCGCAGGCTCTGCAGCTGATCAGTATCGACCCTTCGGGACAGACTCATGTGCTGCACACATTCCCAGAGGGAAAATGGAATGAGACCCAGGCGGTGCTTTTTCCTTTGCAGAGAGGTGTGCTCTTTGCTCCCGATCGCGATGTGTTCCTGCCAGGCGATAATCAGGCCGAATCCTGGTATGTCGGTTATCATGAGCGGAGCGTGCCGCTCGAACAGCTCTATGGAGAACTCAAGGGAACGAGCCAACGCTACGTGAAACTGCAGGCTTGGGGTCTCGGCAAAGGCGAGGTCATTCTACAAAAATCGCAGCTGTCGAGCGATTCAGCGGTGCAGGATCGACAGCTCAGTCTCTATCGCTTTGATGGCAGAACGCTCAATTTCCTCAAGACGAAAACAGATTTGAGCAATGCTGCGTTTGCTGTGGGATCGCGCGGGAGTGGGCCTGCGCTCTATGGACCCCAGCGCTATCCTCAGATCTGGCAGACTGGCGATGGTCTTTGGCAGCGACCGATGACAGATGAGGGATCCTTACCTCTGCTGACACGGTCTGAGACCTTGGATCTTTTTACCGATGCGACTCTCGATCCGAATACCGTGACGGCTGCTGCGCGTTGGCAAAATCAGCTGGTGCTGGCGACAGCTCAGGGGCTTTGGTTTTGCCCTGAGGGTTCGGGCATGAAAGTCCAGGCTGATACGCAGTGGATCGATCGTCAGCGCGGCTGTCGTCTGCAGCCACTGGCTCTTACAGTGCAAAAGATCTTTGCCCTAGGGACTCAGGATCTTTACCTGGGCGTTGGGCAAAGCCTCTATCGTTACCAGGTGAGCGAACAGGTGATCCGTCCCATCCACAAACATCTCAACATAGCCGCCTTGAGCATGGATGAAGATCGCGCCTATGTGATCGAGGGAGATGCTCTGCAGAGCTTTGCTCTCAGTGATCCCCAGCATCTCGAACGGGTGTATCCCTTACCTTCGGGTGTGGATAGCACTTCCGTTAAAGCATTGAGCGGCGAAGCGATCTGCTCGAGCAAGGGGCTTTTTGTGTGGACTGAGGTGCAGCAGGGTTGGGATCAAAAGGCGAAAGCCTGTCGGACCGGAGTCTATCAGGGCGGACAGCTCTGGGTCCTTGCTGATGAAAAGATCAGGGTCTGTGCTTCAGGGCAGTGTGAGACCATGGCGAGCTATCGAAGTGATCCACGGCAAACCCCGGTGCTAGGTTATCAGGATGGTTTGCTTGTGGGCAGTGGGCGTCAGCTCATGCGACTGGAAGGCTCGCAACTGAAACCATGCTCTGGATCGTGGGGGCTTGGAACCCTGCCTCTTGGGGATGTGGAAGGACTTGAGCAAGGGATCGTTCGCATGAAAAAAGCCGGAGCGATGCAAGGGCTTTGCGATCAGGCGCCTGAATTGTTTCGACTCTTTTAAAAGGATTTGTTCAAAGATCGTGGGGCCCACCATGTCTTCAGAAAATAGCAATAGATAACAGCTAGATACATGTTTTTCTTAGAGTTTTTCTTATACAGCCGATAACCTTCTCAACTCTTTAGGGAAGGCTATTCATGTCTATGTCACACTATCGCTTCTTGCTTTTGACCCCTGCTCTTTTAGTCTTCTCATGCGGAAAGTCGACTAAAAAAGAACCTGGTAGTTTCGATGTGATCGCTGATGTGAGCAAGGTGTACACCAACTACTATGCTTTCGCAGCGATCAAAACCGATGGTTCCGTTGTTACTTGGGGTTCTGAAGGTAACGGGGGTGACTGTGGTGCTCAATGTTCTGCTCTTAAGACCAACGTCGTCGATATCTACTCGACGAATTCAGCCTTTGCTGCTCTCAAATCCGATGGCTCTGTGCTCACTTGGGGGCGCAATGATTATGGTGGCAATACAGGCTCGGTTGGGGGCAAGGTCAGTTCAGGTGTGAGTAAAATTTTTAGCAACGGCGATGCCTTTGCTGCCCTCAAGTCGGATGGATCTCTCGTCACCTGGGGCTCTTCTATCAACGGTGGCGATAGTTCTTCCGTCGCTGGCTCTCTCGGCTCGGGCGTCGCTGCGGTCTATGGGACCTCTCTGGCCTTCGCTGCGCTCAAAACCAATGGTTCGGTGGTGACCTGGGGCTCGACGATTTACGGGGGCGACAGCTCTGCAGAAACCACCTGGATCAGCTCGGGTGTTATTAAGATGTTTAGCTCCCCTGTCGCGTTTGTAGCGATGAAAACCGGGGGGTCGTTGCGTACTTGGGGTTACACTTCGCGGGGTGGTGACAGCAGCTCCGTTGCGGGAGCCATATCGATAGCAGGAGCGAATGTCGCAAAAGTGGTCGGGAATGAAGGAGCCTTTGCCGCCATCAAGTCCGATGGCTCCGTTGTGACCTGGGGTGACAAAGACTACGGTGGCGACAGTTCAAGCGTGGCGAGTCAGCTGAGCTCGGGTGTGAGTGAAGTCTATCATTCCGATGAGGCCTTCGCTGCTGTTAAGACGGACGGGTCTGTCGTGACTTGGGGCAATGCGACTAGGGGGGGCGATAGCTCTGCCGTCGCGGGTTCCTTAGTGTCTGGTGTCACTCGAGTTATTGCTACCTCTAAGGCTATGGCAGCGTTGAAAACGGACGGATCTGTGGTGGTCTGGGGCGATAGCGCACAAGGGGGCAATAGCTCAGCGGTCGCCAGCTTTCTCACTTCGGGTGTCACGGCGATTTATAGCACCCACGGAGCTTTTGCAGCACTGAAGAGCAATGGGTCAGTGGTGACTTGGGGGGATAGCGGCTTGGGCGGTGATAGCTCGCTGGTAAGTTCCAACTTGAGTTCAGGGGTCACGGAAATATACAGTACGGCTTCGGCCTTTGCTGCGAATAAAGCGGGATCCATTTATACCTGGGGAAATTAGCTGTCACTGTATCTTGGCGACCAACGAGAACAATGCTATTACAAGAATTCCTAAGGTTCTCCCCGAAGTTGGACCATTGGCGATCAGCGATTCTCTGGTTTATCGCTGAGAGCTTGCTCGATCGCTGTGTCCATATCATTGCAAAGAACATCCATGACAGCCTGGGTATCACAGGAACTGAACAAAAACGGGATGCGGGCGAGAGGAAAGTCCTTTTTTGCCCTTACTATGTCGCGAGTGGTGCGGGGCCCTCCGAGCTTGCTGACAAGTTCTCTTTTTTCTTCTTCGCTTAGATCTCTTCGGCCTTGAGGAAGATCTGCTTTCAACTGACATAAATGAACGCTCATAGCCTCTTTTTGTGCATCGCTAGGATTTTTACCCATGCTCAGAATGTTCCTCTCTTGATAAAACTTATCTAGATTGACTGTCTCATGCTCAGAAGTTATCGGCAGCAGGTGCGAGTCTGTAGAGCTTTAACCAGCTCTTGAGTTTCTTTTTTTGCTCTGAACTTTTGCTTATAAGATACCGATGCTAAAAAGTGTAACGCGATGAACATTCTTACTTTAGGACAGAAGATGAGCCCCTTTTGGCTGCGTGCCCTTCCCCTCTATGCTAGTTTCAGTTTTTGGGCCTGTGGAGGCAGCGGAGGTTCAACACAGGCATCAGCGTGTTCAATCCCCCTCGCTTACCAATCCAAGACCACGGAAGGGGAATTTGACAGACTCGTCTATAGCGCCACAGCAGATGCCAAAACCTGTATTCGTACCCTCTATCAGAACAGTGGGGGATGGACACTGCGACTCGATATTATTAGCAAGAAGAGCCCAGGCTATCTGTCCTCGCTGGTCCTTGATAGCGAGCACTCCCTGAGCTGGACTTCAGCACAAACCGAAAACAGCCTCACAGCTGACAGAACCACGATCACACGCAGCTTTACCTACGGTGGTAAAGACGGCAATTCCTGGTTGCTACCTCTGGATTTCCTCGATGAGCGCTTTTCGGTGGATATCCTGCTCCCAAAGGGTGCGGACACGAGCTTTTATCCTACAGAAGTGAAACTCACAATGAGTCCTGATTAAACAACGAAGGTTCATGGAGTGTTGTCTCGTTTTCTCCGGTGACATCAACGGTTGTCACCTTGAGCTCTCTGATCGCATCGAGCGACTGCACTGAGAGGACTCGTGTTGCTGATTTGTCGCATTATAGAGACGGCACAGAACATTTTGCTTTTTCATCTAGCTAGGCTATCCTCCTCCCATTCTTCTTTTCCATTTCCATGCACTCTCAGCAAAGGCATTTCTATGCGTATTTCAAAATTTTTAGTGCTAAGCACACTGTATCTATTCAGTCCTCTGCTTCTATGCGCGCAATCATTTGCAGACGAGGTACACGTCGGCTCGGCAACCTACTTTGGGGGACTGGGATCACCTGCTGGTGGCTGCGGCTTACCGCAGGAGATTGTCGAATCGAATCAGTTCTTGGCATTGAACGTACAGAATGCGAATTCCTCTATACCTGGCGAATTCGATCATGGCCGTAACTGTGGGCGTTGGGTCGAAGTGACTTTGAGTAAGTTTTGCAAAAATGCCGACGGGTCCGATCGCTGGAATACGGACTTTTGCTCGGGCGGCTATTGGGGCGAGGGGGCCTTGAGTGGAGTCAAAGCCTACTTTATCGTTGCCGATAGCTGTAACGATGGGAATCTATGGTGCCGTCAAGATCGATATCACCTCGACCTTTCGGCTGCGGGCTTGAGTGTGTTTGGAGGAGGTATGAACGTTTCGACTTGGCGAAACCCTCAGGTCACCTGGCGCTATGTGGATGCTCCTGACTACAGTGGGGATGTGCAGATTGGTTTTGCGCGCAATGCTTCGCGAGGGTGGCCCACGATCCTTATCAAACACTTGCAGCGTGGTATCCATCGTGTCGAGCAGTGGGTGAACGGACAATGGCTTGCACAACCTATGCTTCTGACTCTGGGACAAGTATTTACGCTCACCAATGTGGGACAAGAGCCTTATCGAATCAGACTCTTTGATGCCTATGATCAGCCTATCCAAAATCAGCGTGTCTATAGCTTTAGTATGCCCGATGGCGGCTGCGGAAAGGCGTTCAACGAGGTGAGCTATCAGCTCGAGGACTAGGCGTCAGGTAAGATCCATGCCCGGTTCTGAGGTCCGAAAAGGGCTTTGACTCTGCAGCGAGGCGATAGCTTGCCTGAAGTGCTGCTTTTCAGCCTCGATATAGCGGGCAATAGGGTCCTCAAAGCGAGGATCCAAGATCTTATGAGCACTCAAGATGATCTTAGGTAAAAAGCCGCGCTGGATCTTATGCTCCCCTTGGGCCCCTGCTTCAAAGACCTTGAGGCCTCGCTCCATAGCAAACTCGAGAGTCTGATAGTAGCAAAGCTCAAAGTGTAGATCAGGATAGTGCTGCAGAGCTCCCCAGTAACGGCCATAAAGCTTTTCGCCCTTGAAAAGATTCAGACTTGCCGCAACGATGCGCCCCTCATCTTTAGCTGTGACCAGTAAAATACGATCCGACATGGAGCTAAAGATCTTTTGGAAAAAACCAGGCTGCAGATAGGCGATGGCTTCCTTCTTATCGATAGTCGTCCGATAGAGGTCTTCCATCACCTGTCCAAGCTCAGGCTTCAGATCTTTTCCCGTCAAGCGTTCGATGACTAAACCCTGCTCCCGCACATGCCTTCGCTCGCGCAGAATGTCGCGACGACGCTTGCCCAAAAAGGAATCCAAATAATCGCTAAAGTCACGATACTGCTTATTGTGCCAGTGATACTGGAGTGAGTGCCGGAGCGTGCAGCCCCTGGCTTCAAAGATAGACGCCTCATCCGGCTCAAGGAAGAGGGCATGATACGAGCTCATGCCTGAGCTTTGCGCCAGGTTTAGGGCTGAAGCTACCAGGGTATGCCGTCGGGCTAAGGCATCGGTCGCATCGGACAATAGTAGGCGTGGGCCCGTCGCCGGTGTGAAGGGGAGGGCACTCAGGAGCTTGGGATAGTAAGGCGTCTGATTTTCGGAATAAAAGCGTGCCCAGTCCCAATCGAAAATATATTCGCCATAGCTATTGGATTTCACATAGCTCGGATGGATCGCGCAAAGGCCCTCAGCACTTTCCAAGGCGAGGAAGGCCATCTGCCAGCCACTCGCTAGGCCAATGCTTTCGGTTTCTTCCAAAGCGAGCAAGAATTCGTAGTCGAGAAAGGGATAGTCTGGACTTTCGAAGCGCTTCCAAAGCCCAGGATCCAAAGAGCGTATGGATGGAATCAATGTGACACGCATAAAAAGTCCTTGATCGGAAAACTCCAAGAGACAGAGCTATCTGCAGCCTGTCCAACTCAAAGATCGTGGGGCATCATATCGCGATATGAGCGAAACTTCTGACTGAACGAGTAGTTACGCAGATTGGTCACACGACTGGTATAGAGACAAGCGTAAGACTCGATCTGCTTGGCAAAGCGGCTACGTTCTAGACTGGTCCGCATCAGCTCTCCCCACACGGGATGGATCGAACGCTCGCGATGATTGATGAGATCTTTGATGAGGCGATGCTGCTCTTCGAGCTGAGTTTCTTTGCGTGCAAGCTGCTCCTGGTACTCTTTGAGTTTGCTCGCTTGCTTTTGCTCTTTTTGCTTATCGGAGCTCGCCATGTGCAGGCGGCGCTGCAGAGTCCCTATCTCAGAGCGCAGGGCCTGAGCCTCATCCTGCAGCTCTTCTTCTTGGCGAATCGCATCCATGATGCGCTCAAATTCCGGCTGCAGGCGTTCGATGCGGACGAGTTCATCCTCGAGCTCTTGCACCACGAGCAGCGTCCGCCAGTTGAAGAGCTCTTTGGAACGCTGAATATCGCCATAGATATGGTCACCGCAGTAGAGGATCTGATCCCCTACCTGCTGGGTGAGCTTTTCAAAGAGAATGGCATTGCCACCGTGATAGACCTTTTTCGGGACAAGGGGGCCTCTGTGCATCTTGAGAAGCCCTTCCTTTTCGGTCATCACCTCGTAGAAAGGATTATTGCCGGTGAAGAAGTTAGGTTTGCCGGCGCTGACAAGGATGTGTTCGAAATAATCTTGCCAGTGGGGAAAATCACTGTGCACATCATTGAGAATATAGCTCATCACAGCATTGGTATAAGTCCAGTCGGAGTTGGTGAGCAAAAACAGTTTTTTGCCCCCATCGATCAGCTTGACCAGAGTCTCCACCAGAAACTTATCCTTATCGATATACTTTTCGGGTTCGGCTAAGACGCGGTTTTTGATACTGCCATCTTGATGAGAAAGGTCGATCCACTGCCGCAGATCTTGATAGATTTCCGTAAAGCTTTTTTTGATCAAGCCGGGATGGCGTCGCATCGTATCGACGATCTCGATGA
The DNA here is from genome assembly GCA_947454545.1 of Oligoflexaceae bacterium. Classification (GTDB taxonomy): domain Bacteria; phylum Bdellovibrionota_B; class Oligoflexia; order Oligoflexales; family Oligoflexaceae; genus Oligoflexus. The sequence continues at coordinate 14,158 of CANGNB010000006.1, read as the reverse complement.
AGAGCTGGGTTTCGCTCAAGGCAAAGAAAGTGTCGACGGTGAGAAAGTCGTCAGCCTTAAAGCTTTTGGCATTATAGAGCTCGTAGCGCTCCTGCTTGTCGAGTTTGCGGTGGCCATGAAAAGCGGACTTCACATACTTATGGGCATCGACTTTCAGGAGGTTGCCGCGCTCGCGATCGACGAGAAGACCACGGATGACAAAGTTGGGGTCAAACTTCAGTTTGAGCAGTTCCTCAGGGTAGCCGTTGGCAACAAATTTCTTCACGGTCTCATGAAAGGCGAGGCTTTCAAATTGCTCTCTATTGTAGAGGACCAAGGTGTGGTCCATATCAAAGCCGATGGATTTGATGGAGGCCAGGTTGAGAGAACGATTCACATAGATTTTGAGATGCTTTTTCAGCTTTTGCATGGGTTTGGTACTTTCTGCCGGTGAAAGGGACGAGGGCTAAGGGGCCAGCACTCAGGGGCTTGGATCAAATTTAAAGCCAACCTGACAGTAGCTCTTGCCTTTTTGATTGAGAAATATCTGCTGATAGACGACCTGGGCATCGACCTCTTGGGTGACGCGTCCATCCATGAAAATGCGCATTTTCTGAAAGGTCTGGCCAGGGCGATAGAGCTGTGATTGCGTTGGCGTGCGAATCGAGAGGCCACTGCTCGAAAGATCGAGGACCACTTTGCGAAGGATTGTTTCCTGATCGATAGGATTGACCATCTCGACGTAAACGCGCTCGTTGGCATCGAAGATAAAGCGCTTAGCGTTCCGATTGTCTTCGATAACTCGTAGGCTTTCGAGCGGAAACTGCAAGTGAACACCATCGCTCACGAGGCGATCCGAGACAAAGCGCACGGCCTGAATCTTGAGGAAAAATTGCTTAGAATCCACGACCTTGCCGATGTGCTCTGGAGGCACGGAATTAGCCAGAGTAACCATGCGATGGCGCACCCAAAGAATCTGGGTCTGAAAGACAATCTGCGCGACATCGGTCGAAAAATAGACGAGCGATTTGCGCTGCACACACTCTTGAATGAGTTCGAGGGCTGCCTCATCAATACTCATCACAACACTCCTCGTGATCCCGTCAAACCGCGATAGGGCTCGATAAAACGTGCCGTCCCACCCAAACTGGGAAAGCTATGGGTAAAGACGACGAGAATATCGAGAGCTGATTCATTGTACACCTTTTGGGTAGCGTTTGTCAGGTCGCGATAGTCGATGACAGCGCTGAAGGCTTGCTGCTTACTGGTCAGATAGCTGAGTGTGCCGCCCAAATGTAGTTTGTGGTCGATGCGCGAGCAGAGCTTTGCGATAGAGCTCACGCCCCCAAAGCTATCTGAAGAGCTCGAGGCCGCATCGTTGCATTTGCCCGTTTTGATCGTATCGTAGTCGTAGATGTTTTCCATAAAGTCGGCGCGCAGCATAAGCTTTAATTGAGGAAAGAGGCTGACCTCAGCATTGCTGGCGACCCCTGTGCTAGCATAGCTCTCCCAAAAATCGTTGGTGAGATAGCGCCAGCGAAAGACTTCAAATCCCGTCTTAAGGCGCAGGCTCGGCCATTCGCTAAATTCCTGCACCGAAACACTCAAAAAAGGATCTTCGCTGCTGGTAGCAAAATTATAGGACTTAAACGAAAAATCCGTCTGCTCGCGGCTGAGCTTTTTTTCGAGCAGGAAAAAAGAGCGTAAGCGATGATCGGGAAGCATATTCCATTCAACCCAAGGTACGAGCAACGTGTCGGTCGAAACGTCGAAGGCTTTGCGGATCTCAGGTCGCTCGGGAGCTGGGAAGAGTTCGGATCCCGCGCGGCGATACTCCCAATGGGCGTAAGCCCCGTAGGTGATGTCTCCGTGACGACCAGAGGATTCCGCATAGAGGCGATGGCTGCGCTCCATCAGGTCGGGGCGAAACGGAAAATACTGAAGATCCGTGGGATCTGCTGTAAAGATCTGCATGCGATCGCCATCGCTCAGCCAGTCTTGGCTGTAGGCGTAACCAATATAGGTCTGGGCACCATTGCTGGTGAAGGGACCTATCGTAAGTCCAGCACTGGTTTGGAGCTTATACTGCTCAAAACCGATGCCCGTCTCGATCGTCGGTTCGCCCTGTTTATAAGCAGGATTAGAACGCGTCCCTCGCTGATAGCTATAGCCGAGCTGATAGTACCAAAGGTGAGGGTAGGGCAAAAGCGCTAGAGGATGCTGTTCAAAGTAGCTGCGGCGGTAACGAGCCCGTTGCGATTCGGGGACTTCGAGTTTGCCCGCTAAGGGCAGCTGGCGCAGCATCTGTTCGACGGGAGCTTTGTAACGGCCGTCTCGAAAACGTTTGAGATACTCATCGGCGCTCGCCTTAGCTTCGACGGCATCACCATCCTCGAAGCGATTGGCTGCCTTTTCAAAGAGAGCGTCCTCGGCGAAGCTATCGTCGGTTTTAATCAAGCGATTGAGTATGCGATGGGCCTGATTTCTGTCTCCGAGGGCGTCATAGCAGAGGGCCTGGTAGAACTGATTATAATTTTTAAGAGCAGCCGGAGGCCGCGCTTTGCGCAGGTAAATGAGGGCTTGTTTGGCTTGACCCGTGTGGTAATAGGTCGCCGCAAATCGTGTCCAGGCATCCTGGTCGTCCGGGTGCGTGCGCAGATAGCTCCGAAAGGAATTGAGCGCATCACTATAGCGTCGCTGGGAAAACTCTTCTTGCGCCCGACTAAGTAGGATAGAATCGGGAGACGGTGCCTCGGCCGCAGCCCCGGGTATCGATACGAGCAATAGGCTCGCTAAAAGCCAAGCATTCCTGTTTCCCATAAAATTGATTCTTCACCGCGCTGCAGATTAAGGTTGTTATGCGGGATGCAAAAACCGTCAAAGTTGCAGGGATTCACCTTGCAGGACCAAACTCCCCCAAGACAACTGTTGTGATCATGACAGGTCGATGGGGGGAAGGCAACCTAAAGATGGAGTCGGTGCACGAGCGTTTGGGCCCGCTTCATAAGCTGTTTTCCGATGAGCGCGTCTTTGAACTTTTGCGTCGCGAGGCCCCCGATCGCATCATGATCGATAGCCCGCTGACGCTACCCCCTTGTGTGGCCTGCACACGTCCAAGCTGTCCTGGGGTGATAGCCTGTGAAGATATAGCGGTTGCCTACATGCAAAAGCTGATCGCCACCCCGAGCGGTCGGCGGCGCAAGCGTCCGCTGAATCCTCAAACCCAGAGAGTGTGGGATGTCGAAGGCTGGTTCGAACATCCGCACAACGTGCAAGAGCCCACGTACAGTGCGAACAAGGCTCCTCTTGTAGTGCGGGCAGTCACGTTGCAAAGACGTTTAAATAGTCTCCCCGAGCCTCTTAAGCTCCTCGAAACTTCCATTCCTCACGTCCTGCAAGCTTTGAGTGAGCTGTGGCAGCTCGAAGCGCAGGTGGCCCATGATTACCGCTCGTTTGAAGGCGGTCAGGAGCGACGTTCGTTTTGGGTCTCGTGCTTCAAAGGCAAGGGTTGGATCGATCCTGCGAGCAAGGTGACTCAGCTAGCTCCCCTCGCACAGAGTGTCGAAGTTTTTTCAGCCTGGCTGGCAGCGACTCTCGCCTACTGGCATATGACAGAGCAGGTTACCAAGCCCGAACATGAGTTCTACGATCAGCAGGGCTGGGTCTACCTTCCCAAACTGGTCTGAACCTACGGGTGGAGGGGCTTTTGTCGTCTTCTTGAAAGGCTTCAGGTACGGCTTTCGTTTCAGGTATTTCGCCCTGAGTTCAAGGGCTCCCATGCATCCTAAAAAGCGATTAGAAACTGGGGAAAAGTTCAAGTCTTCTCGATCTTTGCCGATAGTACCGGCACGCTATCGAGGAGTTTGCCTTGCGAATTGAAATGTATGGCGCTACAGACATGGGCCGCGTGCGCAAGAACAATCAGGACAGCCTCTTTTACAATGCGGAGATGGGGCTGCTGATTGTGGCCGATGGCATTGGGGGACGAAAGGCGGGAGAGGTTGCCTCCGCCCTGGCCGTCAATGGCATCAAGGAAGCTTATCTCAACTGCGATAGCCTGCGCCACGAAGAGGTCGAGCCGTTTCTGATCAAAACCATCGATCAGGTCAACAAAGATATCATCACTAAGGGGATGAGTTCGACCCAGATGGAAGGCATGGCCACGACACTCAATGCCATCCTTTTTGTCGGTGACAAGGCCTATATTTGTCACATGGGCGATTCGCGGACCTATCTCTACCAGAGAGGCAACCTCTGGCAACTGACTTTGGATCATAACATCGAAAATTATGTGGAGCGAGGCTGGCTTCCTGACGGATCCCTGGCCCTCAATCCTAAGCCAGGGGCCCTGGTGCGTGCCCTCGGTCTGTCGGCCCAGTGTGAGGTCGATGTCTACGAGCTCAAACTCCAAGCGGGAGAGATCCTGCTCACCTGTTCGGACGGACTCACCGGCATGGTTCAAGACCGTAAGCTCTTGCGCATCATCAAAGAATACGAACAGAGGCTTTACGAACTTCCGCAGCGCTTGGTGCAGGAAGCCAATGAAGCCGGGGGACAGGATAATATCACCGTCGTTATTTCGGCAGTGGCGAGGAGTTAGATGGAGCGTCTCTACCTCATACGTGTAGATATGGAACGCTTCCTGGGGCCCTTTACCCTCAAGGAAGTGAAGGAAGCCTATCTGCGTATGGAGTTTGGGATGCAAGATGAGATCGCAGGGAGCCTACGGCCCTGGATCACCTTCGATGACTTGGAAGCCATCAAACGCCATTACCCCGAACTCGTCCAGCTGGTGCAGCGCGAGATGCTATCGGGCTGGGGGGTGAGCGTTCATGGTCAGGTCAGCCATCAGACCAAAGTAAAAGCCATTCCCCAGACCAGTCCCAATCTGATCGCACGCACCCTGCTCTTGACTATCCTCACGGCCTTGATCGTCGCTATCATTCTGCTCCTGCGAGAGGGTCAGCTTCAAGATCTACTCCTCTATTTTAAAGATCGGAATTACTTCAACGCACGCTCTCTCTATGCCGAAACCTATAACGCTCGCTTTGAGTCCTATATGGACCGCAATCGCGAGGCCATCAATCAAGCGATGCGAAAAAAGAAGGGCTTTCAGCAGTGGCTCCCTTTGGTGCGCTCGGTCGCATTCGAACGCGATGGGCATTGGGAGGGACTTCCAAATAAGCGCCTCCGTGGCAAGGGCGACGAAGAGATGCCGGCTGATTGTTCCATGGGAGCTTGGGAACAGCGATGGCTTGCGAGTCGCGACAGCTGGGACCGCTTTGTCGAGGGACGAGAGCTGCCAAGAGCCGATTGGGTTCAGATTCTCACTATGGATCCTCATTGGATGAAGCTGCGGAGTCCGGTACCAGGCTGGATACGTCCGCAATCCTATCATGAAGCCTGCCTGCGTATGGCTCTTAAATCCTTGCAGCGCCTCCCCCAAGATTCTCATGGCGAGGCTCATAAGATGCTCATGGCGCGTATGGGCTGGCAGCTTGGTCTGCTCGAAGGAGCCGATCAAAACGAGCATTTCGAGATGGCTGGAACACTTTGGGCTCTCAGCTGCATCGAAGATGGACATGATGCCGAGGCTTTGCCGAACTGTCTGGGGTCAGCCAATCTGCGATCGGATTGGCGACAGTGGCTCGAAGCAACCATCGCTCTGCGACGTCTTGCCATTCTCACCGAGAATAAGCGCGAGCTTAGTCCTGAGCAGCTCGCTCTTTTTGAGCGAGGACTCGCTGAAGCTGAAGACAAAACCAAAGTGCTCTGGCTCTCTTACAGCGAAGAGCTGCAATTTTATCGGGAAATCCTTCAGCAAAATGGTCAGGTTTATAGCGCGCTTCAGACGCTGCAGCAGCGATTTCCCCAACTCCACTGGATACCGTAGGAGCAAGGCCGATGCGATCTTTGCTTCTCACCCTCACGGCGCTATGGCTACTGAGCATGTTCGGTGGTAGAGCCTCTGCGGACGAGCGGGATGCTCCGGTAAGCTTTGCGGAAGCTCAGCAGAACTTTCGCCTGCAAAAGTACAAAGAGACCTATCGCCAGCTCAAGGTCCTGTTGCAGCGCGATCCCAAAGACAAAGATGCGCTGATGCTCATGGGGGCCCTCTACTATCAGAACCAGAGTATGCGTAAAGCTCGGGCCTATTTCGATCGAGCCGACCCGCCCGCTCTTAGCAATGACACGGCCTTTGCTTATGCCTCGGTCTATTTTCACTATGAAGATTATAAAAAAGCCATTCTTGGCTATCGCTATGTGGTGAAAAACCGAGCACCGTTTCGAACTTTTTCGCTCTATTATCTCGGGGTTTCCTACTATAAAATGGGGCAATGGTCACGGTCTCGACGCTTTTTCCAAAATGTCGACCCCAAGGATCTGCCGCAATTCATGCAAAATAACCGCAAGGCCTACCTTGCTGATATTCGTCGTCAGCAGGAAAAAATGCTGGAACATGTGATCGGCGCGACAAGCAACCAAAGCCTCAAGCAACCGACTCTTGTCGAACAGTTCGAAGCGAGTGTGGCGCGCGACAAAGAGCGCGAAAAAGACAAAGAGCTCAGTGAAGAGGAATTCGAAACGCCACGGATCGATATGCGGAATCCAGACAAAATGGAAGCTCCCAAAGGTTTTGTGAGCACCTGGCGACCCTCCTTGGCATTTTTACAGGAAGTGACGAATCTTGATAATTTTGGCTTGAATCACGATAGCACCAATGTGATTGCTCATCGTGAAGCTGTGGAAGCGAACGTGGGCTACAACCAATCGCAATGGGCCACCTATCTGCGGATGGAAGCCGGAAATATAAGCTACGATGCAAACATTCAGGAAACTCTGCTGTTTCAACTGGAGCAGACGACGGGAACTTTCACGACTGAGCGGGAACGGAAGCAAAGACTTGACACAGGATTTGCGCGATTTGAAGCTGTGGGCAGTTCCAATCTCGTCGACAGTCTGCGCCTGGAAGTGCTTGGCGGCTATCAAGCCTTTCTGCCTCGCTTTCAGAGCAAAGACCTTTGGGGTGAGGCTCTGGGTCAAGCTGATCTCGTTTACACGCAGCAGGAGTTTGAAGCTAGCCTCCAGGTCAAGGTAACGATGCCTCAGGACGAAGCGACCCATAGCTCGGCTCAGGACATCGAGGTGCGCGCCGATCTGGACAAGGAATGGGGAGACTTTCGTTTTACACTGGCGGCTTACCAATGGCAGACGAGCAATCCATCATTGAAAACATCTGATCGCTTTCGGCTCCTCCTGGTCGATCCGGCTTTGCGCTATCGAACAGGCTATACAAGCGAACTGGGAGGCTCGGGTTCAATAGCTTACACCTGGGGAGAAACGGTCCTAGCCCTTAAAGCCATGGGCTGGAGTCGTGCGAGCAAAGATGGCAAAGGTATTTCGCGTCTCAGCAAAGGGGATGAGATTGATTCGGTGGCGCTGAGTTCAGCCCAAACCCAAGTGTCTTTGCAAGCGCCCCTCTGGGAAACCTTCATTCTCAGCAGCACAGTGGGCTTTCAGCAGCTCGGAAACTATGTCTTCCGCGATTATGATGAGAATGGCAATCTGACCAAGACTTATGAGACCGACGTCCAAGAGGTCCTCTTTCAATTCGGAGCGAGCGTGCCTCTCACCAACTGGTTGCATCTCAGTGGTCGCTACAGTCTCACCAGCAACGAGTACTCCGGCACAGATGTCAGCGCCAAAGAGTTCCGACGCAGCAATCCTGATCGCACCATGGGCTCCTGGCTCCTTCTTGAACTCTCGAAAACTCTGTAAGCAAGTCTCCCTAAGCCGCTGACGACACAGCGGGCTTTAGCTTGTCAGCGCGCTTTGAAAAGCGTAGTCTGGGCCGAGAGCGCGCATCTCGCGCATCGTTTTTTGCTCAGAGGAATATCTATGTCTGAAGTCATCGAAGGTCTGCGACCCCAGAATCTGTGGAAACATTTTGCCGCAATTTCGGCGATTCCTCGCAGCTCCAAACATGAGACGGACGTAGTGCGTTATGTGATCCGTTTTGCAGAGAGCCAGGGCTGTGTGGTTAAACGCGATAAATTTGGCAATATTGTTTTGCGCAAAGCGGCACGCGAGGGCTACGAGGCGGCGCCATCGATCTGTCTGCAGGGTCACCTTGATATGGTCTGCGAAAAGAATGCTGGAACAGAGCATGATTTTTTGAAAGATCCGATACGACTACGACGAGATGGTGCGCATCTACGGGCCACAGGGACCACCCTGGGAGCGGACAATGGGATTGGCGTCGCTGCGATCCTAGCGGCCTTGGAAGATCCTGAGTTTAAGCATGGCCCCTTAGAAGCGCTTCTGACTCTTGAGGAAGAAATCGGTTTGACGGGAGCCAAACATCTAGAGCCCGGATTTATCGAGAGCCGGACATTGCTCAATCTGGACAGCGAAGAAGAGGGGGCTCTGTACATCGGCTGTTCCGGGGGACGTGATACCGTCGGGACATGGAAGCCCCTTTGGGAAGAGCTGAGAGCCAAACATCTTATCTTCGATCTGAGTGTGAAAGGCCTCAAAGGCGGACACTCCGGACTCGATATCGATAAGCAGCGAGGCAATGCGATCAAGATTTTGGCTCGTCTGGTGTTTGCTCTTCACGACCAAGGTGTGCGGATCGCAAGTCTCGATGGCGGAAGTAAGCGCAATGCCATACCTCGTGAAGCTCAGGCTCAGCTTGTCTGCACGGAAAAACAATGGCCTCTCTTGGAAGCGACCATCACCCGACTCAGTGCCCTCATCCGCAGCGAGCTTTCTGTTGCCGATCCTGGCCTGCAGATCGAATACAGCGTTGTTGGCAGTAAAAAGGCTCGCGTGCTCAAGCGGGTGCAGGCTCGACGCATCCTAGCGGCGCTCCATGCTGCACCCCATGGTGCGAGTAAATTCAGTCATGAGATTCCGGGACTTGTGCAAACATCGAGCAACGTCGGAGTCCTCCATACTCATAAAAAGCTGATCACTCTCGGCACGAGCCAGAGAAGCGCAGTAGCTTCGGAGCTCGACGCGATGGCCACGCAGATGATCAGTCTGCTCGAACTCGCCGGTGCCGATGTCGACAGTACCAGCGGGTATCCAGGATGGGCCCCTAACATCACGTCTCCCGTTCTGCAGACGGCTCTTAGCACCTACGAAAAACTCTATGGGGCCAAGCCGAGCATTAAGGCCATCCATGCTGGTTTGGAGTGCGGTCTGATCGGTGAGAAGTTTGGTGGTATCGATATGGTTTCGTTTGGACCGACGATAGAAAATGCCCACTCTCCCGATGAGTCAGTGGAGCTCGAGAGTGTCGAGAGATTCTATAAGTATCTGGGGCAGATGCTCGGACAATTGGCTCAGCTGTCCTAAGAGTGTTAGCTCAGTTTTCGAGACTTCTTATGCAGCCTGCGAGCTTTTTTTGTCTTTGAGACGAAAGAGCTCCAGGGACTCGCGTATCCCTTTGAGGTGAAAGGTGCCAGCTCGTTCGTAGCTGTCCGCTTCCAAAAACTCCATCACGATTTTAGTGACTAAGATTTCCCCTTGCTCCGCAGCCGATTCAACTCGAGCGGCTGTGTTGACTGTGGGGCCTATGACCGTGAAGTCCGAGCGCTTATGACTTCCAAACATGCCCGCGACGGCTGGCCCATGATGGATTCCTATACGCAGTTGGAACGCTGGGAGCTGCTTTTGGCGCCACTCGACGGAGAGTTCTGCCAAACGGTGCCGCATGGCGAGGGCGCAGGCCGTCGCGCGGCGAATCTGCTCGGCGGGCTCCATGGCTTGCGGAGCTCCAAAGATCACCATGACCGCATCCCCGATAAATTTGTCGATAGTTCCTTCGTGAGCGAAGATGATTTCGGTCATCTCGGAGAGGTATTCGTTCAGAATCACCGCTATTTTACTTGCTCCAAGCTCAGCGGAGGTCTTCGTGAACTCGCAGAGGTCGGCAAAGATCACGGTCACGGCATGAGTCTGGGGGGCCTGTTCGATCGATATGTGACCCTGGACGATATCTTCAATGAGACTTGGGGGAAAGAAACGTTTGAGCAGATGCTCTTTAATGTTGCGATTCAGTTCGGCAATGCGTTTTTCACCCTCTTTCAGCTTCAGGAGATTATCCGTCATACTGATCAGTTCCATATGGTCAAAGGGCTTGGAGAGATAGGAAACGGCGCCAAGTTTTGCCGCCAGCAGGCGACTTGCTTCATCACCCTTGGCGGTGAGCAAAATACAGGGTATGCCTTCGAGTAAGGGATCATGACGGCACTGATCGAGGAGCTCAGGGCCAGACAGTTTAGGCATCATCCAGTCGGTGATAATAATATCGGGGATGTCTGCCCGCGCAACTTTGAGGGCCTCTTCTCCGTCCTCGGCTTCTAGAACGCGGAAGCCTTGGCGTTCAAGGTCGATCCGAATGAGGGCGCGCATGTCTTCGACATCATCGACGACTAAAATGGTCGGACGTGCATCACGTGCACTCGCGATTTTTGCGGGAAGGGTCTGACGACGTTTGGGTGGAACGATATCGGCCAGCAGCCACTCTTTGGGCTGATAGGGTTTAGCCGTCGTAGACTTGTCCCCGTGGTGCACTTCGCCTTTGCGAACAGCGTGTTCGACGACTTTGACCAGTTCTTCTTTTTGAAGGGGCTTATAAAGGATGTGATGAATATGACCTGAGTTCACGGCGCGCTCGAGGATATCTGCTCCTTCATCCGAGGTCATCAGGATACGTCGGGCTTTCGGTTGCAGGTCGTGAACCACTCCAAGCAGGTCGATCCCACTTTCTTCACCAAGCTTTGCTTCGGCTATAAAGCAGCGAATCTGTGCCGATCGGATGAGGGCACGCCCTTCCTGGAGAGAGGTGGCAAACTGAATCTTTTCATAGCCCTCTTCATGGAGAGTCGAAATGAGAGCGCGGAGTTGGACTGGGTCGCTATCGACCACAACAACCTCAATTTCGGTCTGATTTTCATTGGTTCTCAGGCGCTCCAGATTATGATGGATTTCAGCCCAAATTTGCTGTTCAAGGGGCTTATAGGCCATACGATCCATCATCGTCATGTCGAGAGATTTCAGGGTAGAAGCGTAGCTATTGCCTCGATTGCCAAGGAGAAAGCGCTTGGCATCAGGCTGAAAGCGTACAGTGCTATGCAAAAGCTCGAGAGCGCCCGCCTCAGGAAAATCCATGTCGACTAAGATGCAGCTGACACGTTGAGCCTGAATGATGGCTATAGCTTCTTCAATCGTGTGACAGATCCGGGCCAGTGCGCTTGGGATGCGTTCGCGAAGCTGAGTTTCAAACACTGTGGCGGCATTTTTGTCGCTATCAACGTAAAGAATGTCGACAATTTCAAGACAATCCCGAGAGAGGGGGAAGCTCACCCAGAATTTGCTACCAAAACCCACCTGGCTCTCGACGCCTACCTGCCCCTGCATGCGATGCGTCAGTTCTTTTACGAGTGCTAGGCCGAGTCCTGTACCCTCCTGGTCATGCTTTTCAAACGCTTCACTTTCAGCGAAGACTTTGAAGAGGACCGTCTTCTTCTCCTCTGAAATCCCTGGGCCACTGTCTTCCACACGGATGACGGCATGCATCCCATCCACCTGAAGGATCAGGCGAATATGCCCATTAATAGGCGTGAATTTGAGAGCATTCGAAAGATAATTAAAAACGATTTTTTCGAGAGCATCGATCTGACCAAGAATCCGCACAGGATGTCCATGATGGCTATCCAAAATGCGGCTCGAAAAGTTCACTCCGTGCTCTTTGCAAAAGGCTCCAAAATACTGCACCACGTGACTCATGAACTCAGGAAGATCGATGGGGGTAAGCTTAAAGTCGTGACCTTGGCTCAACTTCTGAAAATCGAGGAGCTGGTTCATCAGGCGTAAGAGGCGCTTGGAATTGCGCTGAACGACCTGAAGCGAGTGATGGTCTTTCATCGAGTCCGGCATGTGTTTCAGGGAGCCAATGATGAGCGTCAAAGGGGTCCGGATTTCATGAGAGATACTGCGGAAAAAGATCGATTTTTGCTGATCCGTTTGGATGAGTTTCTGATGGACATCTTCAAGCTCTAGTTTTTGTTCTTGAAGGGATTTCTGTTGTAGCTGGAGCTGGTCCCTCTGAGCCATCAAAGCTACGGTCTTTTCCGTGCTATCGAGTTCGAGTTCATTGACGAACTCTTCGATATCTAAGTTTTTCTGAGCGAGATCGTCAAACGCATCCCGCAGCGATTGATGCTCAAACCAGACGTCGCGTCCAAAGAGCGATGCTGTGGCGAGAGCGATCAAGGCATGTCCAAAGCCAGCGAGGGGATAGGCGGGCTGGTAGTAGTAATCGATCTGAAGAAAGACGGCGATCGTTTGCAGGCCAAGTCCTATGAGCAGGCCCGCAGCAGCCAGATATTTCGTGACAAAGGGCTCTTGCAGGCTCGTCACAAAAAACAGGATCATGAAGACCGCAGAGAGTACCGTTTGAAGAACATGGATCATAATCTGCCACGTCGTGCCCTCCAGGGTGGCTAGCAGCATACCAGGCACGGCCGCCCCTAGAGCAAGAAGGTAGCCGTAACGAGGGTAGGGCGGAGGCAAATTGCGGCCGAGGCAGCTGACGAGGACAAAATGTTGGAGGCTCAATGTGAGTGGGGGCAAAAGACTCAGATACGGACTGGCTTCTGGGCCCATCGGATAAGCGGTGAGAACTAAGCCTGATGCCGCTGCCAAGGTATAGAGAGCAAGCAGAAGAGAACTTTTGTGAACGGTTTCTAAAATAAAACCAAGACTTGCGAGAAAGCAGAGGCTCATGAGAACCCCCACCAAAAGCAAGGACAGATGAACCCAGCCGTTACTCATCAGAAAGGCAAAGGATTCGCTCGGCATCGTCGCTAAGAGCGAAGGGGGAGTTGTGCCCAGGTGGGGAACGTCGGAGACGGGCCCATCAGCCCAAAGGCTGCTGCCTGCGAAGAGAGCCATCCCTAGGAAGAACCATCGTAGCATCTCGAACTCCATCCATATGTATCCCCTGGCCCAACAGGTAGGAGACTACTCCATAGGAATAGGGCATCGACACGATTCGATGAGTCTTGAGCCAGCGCCTCAAGGGAAGGAGGCGATGTTTTTGGTGCTTGGAAAGAAGGCTGTTTCTTCTTGTGTTATGGCTGACTTAGTGGGGACTTGAGCCGAAAGTAGCCGCTCCCCTGAGAGGAAGCGGCGGCATTCTGCATGAAAAGTAAGAGTTCAGAGGACTCAGATTTAATGGGAAAGAGAGTCTTGCAAGTACTTCAGGGCCTTTTCCTGGACTCCATCGAATCCTTCAGCATACATCCAGGAGTCATCGACCATCTGATCGGGAATCAGGCTGCCTCCCTGCTCAGGATAAAAGACAAGCAGCCATGGGAGTTGCTTGAGGCGCACATGCTCCTCTGGAAGTTGGCGCGAGGCGCTTGGCTCGCCGAAGATCTGTGCCTGAGCCGATTGCTTAAGTTGCAGGGCAAGACTCACGGCACCTTCACGCGTTTCCCGATTGATAAGTACAGCGATAGGAAACGAACGTTTGGTTTTGAATTCACTAAGGCTTGCAGCGCCTGGTCCACCTGCATCCCGGACATCCAGTAAGAGAGCATCGCAGTGGTCAGCGGCAAAGGCTAACTTGGAGCGGAGGGCTGCATCAACTTCCGGACTTAGCCAAAGCCATAGCTTTTCCCGACAGATTTTTTTACCACCAAGCGGCAGGAGCTGCGACTCTTTTTGGGTATGAAGGAGAGCTGCTGCAGCCAATGAAGTTTTCTGCAGAGGGACGCGAAGATCTTTCGCCGGGCTCATCGCTTGACTCTGCAGGCGTAAGCTTACAGAACTGCCAGTGAGACTGCGCTGAGGATGAAAACTATCGAGCATGACAGCGTCACCGCGATGTATCTGTGGCTGTGCTGGGTGACTCATCTGCTTTACATACCATCGAGCGCCACGCTGAGCAAAGAGGAGTCCAGCATCAAGAAAGTTTCCCACTGAGCTTTCGTAAGCATAGTAGGCAGGCTCTGAGTCCTGAACAATTCGTAGGCCCTTACCCTTATGATGAGCAAGAATGTCTTCGAGACTGCGTGCAAATCCTTGGGGGCTTTCTGCTAGGGCTGCTGCTTTGCGAATATGCTCTTCTAGCTCGTGCCATGGATCAGGCGCGCGCGCGATC
>CANGNB010000005.1 GCA_947454545.1 Oligoflexaceae bacterium | reverse complement strand
TGAGCAACGATCGGTACCCATCTCGGAACTGGAAGTCCTCGAAGCAAGACAGGCTGCGAGCGATGATGATGATTGGGGAAGTGATCTCGATCTGAACCAACTGATGGGCGATGGCGATATTGCAGCTTTGGATGATAGCGATGAAGTTCAGCGGCAGCGAGGTGATGAGCCCGCAGCGGCTTCGCGTCCACGCCCGAGCGTTTCCCCGAGAGGTTCTCAGCAGCCAAGGCCTGAAGGTCGAGGATCGCGTGATCAGCAGCGTGCTGGACGGTCCGATCGCGGGGAGCCAAGGCGTGAACGTGGTGGCGAACGTGGAAACGAACGCCAAGACCGCGGTGACCGTCAGGAACGGGTGGAGGGTGAGCGTAAGCAGATTGCTTCCCCTCGCCAAGAGCCGGGAGCCGAAGGAAACCGTGGCGATCGAAACCGTGGTCGCAATCGTGGGGACCGTGATCGCGGCAAACGCAATAAAGATGGCCGTCGTGAAGAAGGCCCTCAGGGAGCCCAGACAGCTCAGGCACCCCAAGCGCCGCGACCTGTGCAGGCACGTCCACCTCTCGAAGCTAAGGGCAAGCCTGAGACTTCCGACGGGCCCAAGATCAAGGTCTTGAGTCCTATCAGCCCCAAAAAAGAGGGTCAGGGAGCTGGTGGCGCAAGCGGTGATGATAACGCTTAAAAAAAGCTTCAAGAAAGGAATGAACAATGGCCAAGCTTTATTTTCGGTTCGGAGCGGTCGGGAGTGCGAAGACTCTGAACCTCTTGGCTGTTGCGCATGCCTACCGTCAGCAAGATAAGCAAGTGTTCCTGATGAAGCCGCGCTTAGATACGCGCTTTGGTGAGGCTGTGATTCGTTCGCGAGCCGGTCTGAGTCAAAAAGCAGATCTTCTTGTAGACGCTGATACCGTCCTCGATCTCGATCTTTTGGAGGGCTATCACTGTATTTTGGTGGATGAAGCCCAATTTCTCAGCGCAGATTTTATCGATCAGCTGCGGCGCGTGACGCGTGTGCTGCAGATTCCTGTCATCTGCTACGGACTGCGGACCGATTTTCGGGCCCAGCTGTTCGAAGGATCGAAGCGGCTGATGGAACTTTCGGATGCTATCGAAGAAGTGAAGACAACCTGTGCTTTTTGTAATCGTAAGGGGATTTTTAACCTCAAGCTCGTTGAGGGCCGACCCAGCCTAGCAGGTCCGACCGTCGATCTTGGAGCTGAAGAAAAATACCTTCCTGCCTGTCATGACTGCTTTGCCAAAGAGCTCGAAGAGGGAACTGAACTTGGTTTCTGTCAAGCAGCCCAGCACAAGGGGCGCGAGACGTCATCTCGCGGAGCCCTGCGCGATCTTGAGGATCAGTTCTGAGGTTTGACGAACGAAACTTCCGAATGGCTTGGAACGATAGGACGGGCGATGGGTTCGGCGGTGAAGAGATCTTGGCCTTGCCCCTGAACACCAACGCTTCCCGTTTCTATGGGAACAATCGCGCTGCCCTGGGTGATCAAGTGATTTTGAATCCGTAGAAATTCAACTTTGCTCACGACGACTTCACTTTTGTCTGAGGGAGTTACTTCAACCAATCGTCCTGGCCCGCCTCCCGAGGTAGCGATCCCTGCATAAGCAAGAACGGGTGTAAGAAAGCTTAAGAGTACAATGCCGCTCAGCGTGGAATGTTTCATGGTACTTCCCCTTTTGCATCTATAAAGCTTGAAATCATAGCATGATAAAGAATTTTGGGGCCCTGAAGACCCTCATCTTGAAAAATGGACATGAGTTTACTTTCGGCCTCACGCAAGACGCGATGAGCGGCTTTGATACCTTCATCGTTGAGTCCATTGCTAAACAGACCGTAGTAGCTGCCATATTCCTGCTCGCGTTGCCGATCAAAAGCATCGACGGCAAGTTTGATGCGATGAAGGGTGTTGTCAAGGCCTGCGATCAAGACGTTTTCATCTTTGGTTTGAAGGCGTCCTGGAATAGGTTCGATGATAAGTTCAGCATCCAAGAGACGCTGGATAGCATCCTCGGCGCCTTCCCCTAAACGCTGGGCGAGGCGATTGCGGCTGATGCCACGTTTCTGTGCTGCCATAGAGAAGACCAGAAACTCTTCTTTGCTCATCGACTGAAACACTTCATTGGCATTGAGCAAAGCATAGCCCTGGCGATCGGTGAGTCGGTAGAGTTTGGCAACTTCAGGAAAATGTCTAGCAACAAAGCTTTGGGCCTGAGACTGCTCTTGGAGGACCGGAGCGAGTTGCAAGACGGTTTGCAGAGCTGGCGTCATCTCGCCTTGGACAATGCGGCGAAGTGTCGGGTAAGAGACTCCTGAAATCCTTGCCAGGACCGAAAGATTCGCATACTTGCGCGAACCTAACCATGCCTCAATCAGTTCCTGTAGTTCTTTGAGAAGCTCACCCATCGTCTGACCTCAACGAAGTTACTCAAGGTTCTCGTGCGTATGCGAACGTCCTAAGGACTCTTATCAGCCTACGCAGTTCGACCTAACACTTTAGGCTTTTGCTGTCTAACGTATTTGTGTCACAAAGGCAATGTCTAAATGACATGATTTGGGAGGCTTTGCAAAATATCCAATGCTTGTGCCCTGATAGGAGCTGAACTCGGTGGGCGCACATATCCTAGAAAAGGGGATAAGAACTGTGTAAAGGTCCGAGACTATGGGGAAATAGGAGGCTCTCAGCCTGACTGCTCAGGCTGAACTGATTTTTGGCTACCGAGCCTTCAGGAAAAGAGGCTTAGCGCACCTCGAGGCGATAGATCTGACTTCCGAGTGGCGAGTTGAAGGCATCTTTGAGAGTGAGGACATAGGTCCCCGTCTCAGGAATCGCAACGCCTATGCTGTCCTCAAAGGGGCGACAAGGGGCCCCATGTGTCCAACCACCTGGACCACGGACTTCGATCGAAGAGCAACCACTCACGATCCAACGCAGCTGAGTGGCTTCGTTGACGCCGACGACAGCTTTGGTGCTGTAAAAGCTCAGAATCCGAGGTTCGCCCCCGACGGCTTCCACACGAAGCGGTATTTCAAAGATCGACTCAGGACCGTTGCCGATGGGTTTGGCCAAGAGGCGCAGAACGCGGCTGGGACCACCCCGGATGATGATACTGCCATTGGGGCCACGCTCTTCAAAGAACAGACCCTGTTCGTTGCGTACCGATTGATAGCCCGGCAGGTTCCAGCTGAGGATGGTGCTTCCATCCGGACCTATTGAGGGTGGATCCAGGCGGATCAAAGCTTGATTGCAATGTTCTCCCGATCTTACGGAAAGATCCGAGTTGGTGCTGAATTCACTGGCAACCTGCGAGCTCGCGCTTGGTTTTTGATCACTCCTGCAGGCAAAACCCAGAGCTAGAGCACTTGCAATACTCAACCCTACAGAAACAAACTTCACTGGAAACATAGCAACCTCCACGACTGAAACCACGCTCTCGCTTTTACATGAATTGGGCCAAGGCGATATGCTGAGAAATATCTTGAGTAAGGATATAATGAAAGGAGTTTTTATACGTTGGGTGACGGGAAGTCGACTGGTGTTTTGCCAAATTCGACAGCTGTCGCCAAGATTGTCAAAGGCTTGCTCAGTTCTTGGCTTTGTGCGCCGAGACTTGAGAATACATGATGTGTTTTGAGGAGGATCCATGCTGAACTCGCTGAAAGCTTCTCTAAGTGCCGAAAAGCAAAAGGAATTTAATGCGATCGCGCTCAATGGATCGCTGGGGATTCTGGGCCAGGCAGTAACAGCCATAGCGCTTTACTTTTTCTCAAGCGTGGCGAGCTCAAAAAACTTCTTTGTGATCCCGGCTCTGGGTGCCACAGCGACTTTTTTGGGAACGATCTTCTCCCTCTACGGAGTGCTCAAAGATAAGGCGAAACCGATCTCCTTAGGTTCACTGATTCGACTACTCACTTCTGTTTATATTATGTATGCGGTTGTTGCGGAAACAGGTTATTTGGCCTCAGCATTTATCGCAACCTTCCCACTTTTTATTGCTGGGATTATGTATTCGTTTGGGGTGAAGAAAGCGAAAGCCCTGCTCGTGATCGAGCTTGGGATACTTTTCTACTTTTTCTTCACTCAACCCAAGACAGATCTGGCGGGATATTCCTTGATCATTGAACTCTTTGCCATCAGTCTCACCTTTTTTATCATCTTTCTCTTTGATAAGAACGCTGGGGAATACCAGCAGGTTATTCTTCAGGAAAAAGATCGTGCTGAAACTCTCCGCAAAGAGGCCGAGGCCTCCAACAACAACATTCGTTCTATCCTGTCATCAACACCAAACCTGGTGGTGATTTTTTCAATGGATTCGATCATTGCTGCTTCAGCCGCTTTTCGAGAGTTGAATGCTTCGGCGTCGAACGCACACGATATCTGTACGATGTTTCATGAAGACCAGCGGGCGAGTTTGCTGTCAGCCGTCGAAGCCATATTGGACGAGGATGAACTCAATTATGAAATGAATGGTGCACTCCTTCCTCATCAAACTCGCTTTCAGGGTAAGCTGCACAATGTGACCTGGAGTCCCATCGTCGAGGGTGGTGTTGTCTCGCGCCTTCAGCTTGAAGCCGTCGATATCGAAGAGATTTCTCGCCTCCAAGAACGAGCTGAAACCGATCAGCTCATTCTCACAGTCCATAAAACGCATCCTCAAAAGCTCCTCTCTTTCACCAAAGCCTGCTTTCACTATCTGAATGATGCCTTGAACAAGGTGGAAGGTGATCTCATCGCCAATAAACGCGATGCCTATATCGACCTGCACACAGGTAAAGGTGCTGCAAGAACTCTCGGCTTTATGACCCTAGCAACAGCGATCCATGAAGCCGAAGAAAATGTGAACCGAGAAGACAAGCAAAAGGCTCTGACCCATATCCAAAAAGCTATCGCCATTCTCAAAAGTATCGATATCATCGTAAACGAACGCTTCCGCGGCGATTCCAGCAAACAAAAAGCCGACGATATCAATCGCGCTTTGAAAGAAGGCAAAGAAAGAGCTTTCCTTCTTAGCCTTCTCCCCTCTCTCTTTAATTTGGTCGAAGGTTGCGAGGAGGATGTGAAAAAGATTGCTGCAGATCTGGGTAAACCTTCTCCACGCCTCCTGCGTGCAGGTGAAGATGTTCGTCTTACGGAAAGAGCTGAGGCAGTCTTTGAAAAAATGCTGGTCCACGTCTTACGAAATGCTTTGGATCATGGTCTTGAAAATGCGCAGGAGCGAGTTGCTTCAGGCAAAGATGAAATCGGCTCGATCGCCTTTATTTCCAAACCTGAAGGGGATCACTGGATGGTCTCGATCGGAGATGATGGCAGAGGTTTGAACCTCAATCGCATCAAGGATAAAGCGGTTAATCTCGGATTGCTCTCGCCTGAAGTGAATGATCCAAAAACGATAGCCAATGCGATCTTTTTGCCAGGATTTAGTACGGCTGCCACCCTCACGCAGGTTTCGGGAAGGGGCGTGGGCATGGATGCTGTGCGAGAGAGCATACTATCGATCGGTGGCCGCGTTGAACTTCGGTTGGAAAAAGTCCACGCGAATGGTTTTGCTGATTGGGTACTGGAAGTCTTTATTCCACGCGATCATGTCCTTGCGGCTTGATGTGCCCTTGCCTATAACGAAGTTGACCCAGTGGCTCAGGGAATCGTATCATGAAAGTCTCGTAGGCTGCCCTCTGAAGATCTCAGGGCAGGAGTAGAATGCTGAGCGAACATGCAGAAGGGGAAGGTCATGAGAGTCTTGTTCTATGGCGCTGGTGCGGTCGGTCTAGCCTTTTCAGCATCGTTGATTTCTGCAGGATTCGACGTAAGCTTTTACGCACGTGCGAGCACAGCTCTCAACCTTATGCTCGAAGGGATCCACATTACGGGTGTGCTGGGCAAGAAAAAGGTTGAATCGACCAAGTTTAAAGTTCTGAACTCCATAGAACTCGTACTGCGCGAAAAATTTGATGTTATTGTACTCTGTACAAAACTCACGGAGATCGAATCTCTGGTGAAAGAATTTATGCAGGTTTACGATGCCAATCCAGAAGCAAAGGTTGTGCTTTTGCAAAATGGTTGGGGCATCAATCGTCTTTTTAAAGGTAAAATCGCAGACCAAAATCTTTTTAATGCTTTCATTCATCTTGGAATCAATCGACCCAAGCTCCATTGTGCCGACATTACCGCAGTGGGTGGGCCAAGTGCGTTCGGAAATATCACGCATCGTACTGTCGATCCCACGGTTGAAAAGCTGTGTCAGGGCATTCAGGCCGGAGGAGTGCCTTGCGAGTACTCCTCTGACATCGGCTCGCTGATTTGGAGCAAAATGCTTTACAACTGCACGACCAATCCTCTGTCTTTTATTATGAGCTCAAAAAATGGTGAACTCGTTCGAACGAGCTACAGCCAAGAGCTGATCGCGAGTCTTGTCGTAGAAATTTTTGCAGTCATCAAAGCCCTGGGATATGCAGTGCCATGGTCGACTCCAGAGGAATACACCGAGGTCTTGATCAAGCAGCTGATTCCTTACTCCTCTGAGCATGTCTCGTCCATGCAGCAGGATCGTATCAATAAGAGGGTTACGGAAGTCGACTTTTTGAATGGAGCTGTCGTAGCAGTTGCCAAGGAAAAAGGCTTGCCAGCCGTGGCCAATACTCTGATCTATAATCTGGTCAAAAGTATAGAGGCTTTTTATCTGTCCAAGGAAAAGGATAAAAAAGAAGCCTGAGCCTATTTTTTGGTCGCAGGGGACAATTCCCAACCTATGCCCAAGCGCACACCCTTTTCGTCAAAGCTGCTGAGATTGACTTCGTCCTTAGCCTCAGTGTGACGACGGTACAAGCTGACAAAAGGGTTGAGATTCCCGATCTTCCAAGGACTCACCCAGCTCACACTCTCATCATGACTCTTGCTCGTGAAAAGTTGGAGCCCCAAGGATAGACCACCATCGATCCATACCCATTCACAGCTCATGCCAAAATCTGTGAGCTTTTGCTCATTGTTTGCGAGTGGGATTTGAAGAAGGCCGAGGGCAGGCCCCACATAAAGACTCATTCCATCGCGGCGAGCTTCTTGATTTATAACATCTAAGCGAGGGGAGAGGACGCCTCTCATGCGTCGTTGGTATGCGGCTGGGGCATCGTCCCCCGGCTGTTCATAGCTCGTTTCTGTTGCGTGAGTATCGAGGGCAGCCATGATCTGTATCAAGGGGCGCAGGTAGTAGGCCCCTTGGAACCCTAAACCCAATCCGGAACTGGGTGGACTGTAATAGCGTTCCTGACGATCCACCGTAAAGCTTTCCTGCAGATGACGTAGACTCAATTGAAGATAGGAATTGCGGACGAGGGGGGGCAGTTTGATCGTCTCGTTGACTCCTTTGCGGCGATCAGGCATGGATCCCAGGGAGGGGTCTATGTCTCGACTATCGCGAGGTTCAAACGCTATCTGATCCTCATCGCTCGCGTAAGGATCGAGGTGCACTGCGATGGGGCGAGTCTTTACCGCTGTCTTGGCTAAATGAGCTGAGGACAGTGAGGAAAGTGCAGTATTCACCCATGTCCATTTCAAGCGCGATAGATCCCCTTGGGGTCGACCTCGTTCCTCACTTGGCACGAATATAAGGCAGGGGCAAAGTTCCGAGGGCAGATAGATCTTAGGTAATGAACTCTGAAGCATCATAAGCTTTTGATCGGGGAGTTCTAGCGCCCATACGATATCTTTTTTGGCTTTGGCTGCTTTCAGTTCAACACGAAAGGCACCCTGCTTTCCTGATTCGTTGAGGATTATCAGGATTTCTTGGCTTACGACAAAGGTATCATCTCTGTAGGCTTCAAGAAGGTAAATATCGCTTCGATGGAAGGTGATATCAAAGTGATCAGATGCGCGCACTCTTTTATCGAAGACAGTCTCATGGGAGTGCGGAAGTTTGAGGACGAGACGATTGATAGAGCTCCAGGAAGGGCCCGTTTCAAAGCGAAATGTCATCGAGGAGGCTGCACAAAGGGGAGTCGTCCCAAAGCCTGTAAGGAACCAGACAGCGATCAAAAGTAGGATTTTTCTAGCAAACTTATTCATGAATACGCATCCATCGAATTCGAGCCTCGGGTGCATCTTCTTGAAGCAAGATTTTTATCGTAGCGTTTCCATAAAAATTGAAATCAGTATCGTCCACACTAAATTCACGGACTCGATGAGAGCGAATATAGCCGTAGCCAAGATGATTGGGGTCAAAGCTATGACTCGAAAGATTCCAGGACTGGGCAAAGATTCGGGATTGGTTGAGCCAGTAGATATTAAGGTAGTCGCCACTGGCTGAATGTTGGAGCGAAAGATTGGGTTGCTGCGTATCAAAATTGGTCATGGGATCGTCCCAATCAAAGCCATCCGAGAGTTCATTATTCACAACGAAATTCTGAAGACGCAAGCGTGAAGGACTTGCGCTCAAAAGAGAAAGTCGGCCTAAGGTGCTATCGTAGACCGTGGATATTCCTCGTGAAGCACCGCTACGACCCTTACTCAGGTATCCCTGAGCGAGATAAGCCGAAGGGAAGTCGCTGATGCTGGTAAAAGTTCCACCAAGGAAAGGACTGCCATCGGAAAATACGCCGAGAGATGAGATTGAAGTTCTGAGATAGAACTGCGGATAGTAGGACACTTGGAGTATGTTAGTAGAGGAAGGCTTTGGAGCTGGCCAACTTCGGATTGATGCCTCGGAAGCGCTGCTCAATGACCAATGTATCTGTTTGATTTTGGGCGTCGTATCGTATGCATTCATGTTTTCTTGGCCTAAAATATAGATTTTATCTGAATCCGCTCGATCATTTTGGAGGAGTGGATAGGTCGGTGGTGCTGCCGATAGTCCGAGGTTTTGCCAACCCCAGGAACCTGATTGATTGGTCCATGCAGCGACAAAGGAAATGTGGTCAGAGTTACGAAGTCCTGCACCATAGAGAGCTCCGTTGCTACCCCACACAAGCGAGACAGCAGACATGTTCGCCATGCTGATGCCCTGCGCAACACTGGGAAAACTCGAACACCCCCAAGCATTGTCGATCTTATTGCAAAGGAGGAGGATCAGATTGGAGCCATAAGGGTTACTATCAGAACTTGAGAGCAAGGCCATTTGCTGAGAGTTGCTTACAGCCATATTATAGCCCGATGTGCCCACTGTTCCTAAGCCTGTCCATTGGTTTAGTGCGGGATCGTAGACCCAAGCTGGCATCGTATTACTTTGATACAGGGAGGAGGGACGCAGGTTTCCACTTACCCAAACGGAGTTATCCGTTCCAACTTCAAAACTTGAGAGGAGACCAACAAACGCTTGGAGAAGCGTCCAGCTGCTTCCTGTCCAGCGATAAAGTGCATTGTTCACCGCTGCATAGGGGGTGCCATCTGGAGCAAGGCGAATCTCTTGGGGCTCAGCAGTTAGGCCAGTGAGTGGGGTAAAAGTGCCTGCCTGATATTTTGCGATATAGCGCGAATTTACGTCATTGACCTGAGTGAACGATCCAGAGATGAGGGCCGTGTCTTGAGAACCTATGTGAATTTTGTTCACAGGGCCATTGGGGCCTTGGCTAGGGGCGCTATTGGCTACGGAGGGTAGGGAGCTGATGTTTGTCATCGTGCCGTTGACATAAGTCATGGCAACAAGCCCGGAAAAGTTGGTGTTTCCAAACTGGTTGAAGCTTCCGCCAACGTACAGAGTACCCGAACCTGTCGCATTCAATGTCGAAATTGTCGAAAGTATGGGGCGTCCTCCTGTTGGGATCGCAGGAGTCCAGGTGTTGTCAGCATTGGCTCTCATAAATTGGGCTTGTTGGGCGGGCCAGGGGCTTGAGCCTGCACTCTGAGCAAACGATCGGGTTGGTATCGCTGAAACATAGAAGCTACCGGACCACATCCCCGCTGCGAAGATTATCCCAGAATCGCAGAAGCGATTGACGGCAACATTGTTTTCTAATTCGCTGTTGCAAGCTGAGTTTGGCGTAAGATCTTGCCACACTCCTCCATCTGCAAGCTTTAAAATCTTGGGTATTGCTACAGTGTATGTTGAACTAGACATTGCCTGCGGTTTGACTGTTACAGGTGTGTAGCCGAGACCGTAGAGAGTACTCGTATCACGGACGAGTTGCACAAACTGCATGCTTATGTTGGCTGGGCCCTCAATGAGAGTCCAATTTGCACCATCCCAGGCAGCGGGAAAGCTTTGAAATTGGCCAAGTGTCCATGTATTGCATTGGTGGCAAATAAGAGCCGAACGTTGATTCCAAAATTCATTGGCTGTTGCGATCTGGTGATAGTTTGCGTACAGCTTACCGCTTGACCATAGCATCGATTGGATGATAGCGCGAGGCTGGCTAGCACTCCATGGCGAACTTATTTCCGTCCAAGTGTCGTTGCTCGGATCCCAGCGAATCAGGCCCTGAGCATTGATATAGCCCTTTTCTGGCACAAGTATCCGGGAGAAGGCCCCCCCGACAAGCAGACGATTTTGAGAGTCGATAGATATAGAGGTGACCAGCCCTTGGGTCTCGATGTTATCAAAACTGAGCATAGGTTCTACTGGGATATCCGTCCACTGATTGTTATTCCAGGAGCGAAGATAGCTTTTTTCTGAGGGGCTGATGCCTTGAACATAGATGCGACCATTGGTGTCACTCAGCATTTGGCGTACAGTACCTTCGCAGCCATCTTTCAAGGCCTGCCAGCTTGTGCCGTCCCACTTCGCAATGTTGCGTATCGTCTGTCCCGACAGGTCTACAAATTGAAAATGACCCCCGACATACAAGGTGCCGTTCACAAGAGCCATAGCATAGACTTCACCACGGAAACTTCGATTGAGAAAGCGTTTCCAATCCGTTTCGTCACTCGAAACATTCGTGACCCCGACAGGACTGAGATAGTAAGTTGTCAGTCGCATGGAATTGCTGACGAGGAACACGCCCCCTGCATCATCGGGAGTCAAGCTAAGGTCACGGATCCAGGTTTCATTTTCGGCGATCGTTCCGACGCTAGAGCTGCTCAGATCAGGAACGATTCTTTGGTAGCGTAAGCCATAGACCTTGCCTTGAGCTGTTGATGAGCGACTGCTAGCCACGAGCCAAAGACTTGGATCATTGCTCTTATCCAAAGCGATGCTGGGTCTTTCATAAAAGGGTTCGGTGACAGTACCATCGAACATGCGGACAGCTGTCTCAAAGGTGATGCCGTTGGCACTGAGAGCGCCGCGCTGTACCCAAATATCTCCATCGGCATCGCTATAGGCTAAGTAAGCAAAGTCTTGACTCTGGACGGTGCCGAGAGTGATCGAAAAATCCTTGATGGTCATGCTGAGGTTGCTGGCGAGCATCCAGGTTTGGGCGTCCGATGAGCGATAGACTCTGAGGCCACCGGGAACAGCATGAAACATCCAATGGGTTCCACTCGCAGCATGATAGAAGGTTTTGCGTTGTGAGCTCTGTCCAAGGCTTCCAGCGAGATCGTAGCCATTGATGAGGGGAGCCTTGTGGCTCGTTGAGCTCATCTGATAGTAGGCAGTGTTCGAAGCTTCATCCTGTACCTTTAAGCTGATGCAGTAGGTCTTTCCAGGCGATAGGCTCAGGTTGGCAGAAGTACCTCCCATAAGCTCTAAGGGAATGATACTGACGATACTCTCTGCGGAGGCGGGACAATTGCCCTCTTGAACCAAGGGGCTGTAGAGAAGGTACGCCGCTTGCGTGATGTTGTCTGTGGCCGCATACCAGTTGATGGTGAGATTTCCATCGGCCTGTGTGCTGAGATTGAGGTTGGGATTGCTGATCACTGGAGGAGTGGTGTCAGAAGAAGACAAGGTCAAACTGGAGGAGGAGCTTGCCCAAGCACTCTTATTGTTGGCAGCATCGAGGGAGCGAACGCAGGCAAGGTAGGTGCCGGCGATGGGGGCTGAGAGTTCGCCGCTGGTCGTGTTAGCGAAAGGAACAGAACTGGAACATCCTTGCATGGCTTCACAGGATGAAGGACAGAGCTTGGCTTCATACAGAGACGTTGCAACAGCTCCATCATTACTTCCATACCAAGACACCGAGGCATTCCAGCTGTGAGAACCCGCTGCTAAGGAAACAGTTGTTGGAGCTGTGGGAGCCAAAGTGTCAACTGCAGCTGGGCTCAAGGTCACGGCCCAAGTTGAAGATTCATTGCCAGCTGCATCCCGATTTTTGACACAGCCATAATAGGTGCCATCTGCCGGGACAGGAGTGCTTGTGGTGCCCGTAGTGCCTGGAGCTGCGGTCTGAGTGATGGGGCTGGTGCAGCCCTGGGTACAGTCTCCAGTGGTACAGAGCATACTTATGTTTTGGACAAGGTAAGGCACTGTTCCATTCGACCAGCTCCAGGAAAGCGCACGAGTATTGAATTGGGCTGCTGAGAATCCTGGTGAACTTGGAGCACTGGGAGCTGAGGTAAGGATCACAATATCCTTCTGAGCCGCCAGAGAATTCGGTCCTGAAGGGCTTGGCAAGGCATTCACAAGAGGGCTACCTAAGGCATCTAGGGGCGTGCTTCCTGCGTCTATGGCGAGGATGCTGCCTTGATAGTTTAGATCAGGACTCATATCTCCTGCCTGAACCGTATAGGTAAAAGTCCAGGACGCTGTCCCGTTACCACTCACATAGGTAGCCAATGCGCTTGCGCTCGTATCGAGGGGAATACGGACCCCGTTCGGCGCTGGTGAGGTCATAGCTTTTTGAAAGCTGAGAGTTAAGGGGATGTTGGTCCCAGCCGCGTAATAGCCATTGCTGAGACTTGTACTCAGTCCTGTGATAGTGGGAGCACTGGTATCGATGCGGAGGCTCTGAGCAGAACTCACCCAGGCACTGGCCTGCCCTGCTAAATCAAGTCCTCGTACACAGGCATAGACCTGGTCACCGTCGACAAGAGTGAGAGAAAGCGGTGAGGAACTGCTGGTCACGGGAGTGCGGCAACCCACCAGGCAGTCGTTTGCCGTACAGACCTTCACTTCGTGGGCTTGAAAATTGGCATCTGTGCTGTTGATCCAGGTCACCGTGTTTTGCAGTTGATTGCTGACCGTACGAGCGAATGCTATTTGGCTCGGCTGAGTTGGGGCTGTTGTATCCCAAATAAACTTCATCTCAAAGTCTTTGCTCTCTTGATCATCGTTCGTCAAGCGGAGGCGAAGGCTATAGGGCCCTTCGACCGAGGCGCTCACAGTTGTCGTAGAGGCCTGAGGAGAGCCAAATGTTATGAGACCTGGTCCCGAAATCGTGTCCCAACTAAAGCTACTAGCTCCTGAGACCTGTGGTGCCAAGCTTGTGAGCTGAGAGGCATAGATGGGAGAAGTCAGGCTCGCTGTAAGGGGAAGAATCGACTTCGCGGGTATACGATAGATGCTTGACCAGGGTGATAAAGTGATACGCCCTGAGCTATCGACACACCGAAAGCGTGCGACAGCATCGCTTTCTGTGATGTCAGGCCACACATAGTTTGCCGTCAGATTCGTACTGGCTTCGGTCGCTATGGAATTGAGGTCATCTTGCTTTTTGCCAAAGTCTGCTTTGCAAGTGGTGAGGTCGGCGGCTTGAGCCAAGGAACCCTGGACTGTCAGGGTGCGTGTGCTTCGAGTGAAATCGAGGCTGACAGGGCCCCATTGGACTTCTGGGAGCGTCTGCTTTTGGACGATCACAGCTTCGCTGATGATACCTTTTTCTTCAATAACAACGACGTTTTTACTATTTACGATAGGCTCTGTCGAGGCGACTTTCTTCTCTTCGAGAATCGGTGTCTCTACCTTTACAACCCAATAGGCTCCAAAGTAGCCAGAGAATCTCGCAGTTGTTCCACTCAGATCATTGATGATTTCGATTTTGTCAGAAGGAATAATTCCCGACTCCAGTCCCGATTCCTTGTACTGTTTGTAAAAGACGACGTAATTCTCGGTTCCAAAGAGCCAAGCGCTCAAGTTTGTAGGAAGGGGCATATTGATCGTCAGCGGTTGTGAAAGCTGAACCACAGTAGTAGGACGAATAATCATACCTGTGGTCGCACTGTTGAGCGTGACGGTTCCAGCCAAGCCAAGTTCGCTGACAAGCGAAGTTTGCTGTAAGGTCGCAGCTTCTTCGAGAACGATATCGGTGGAGATCTGCAGGGCTCCAGGTGGGAAGGTGACGGCCGAACCTGCTAAAGATCCACTCTCAGAAACCTGGAACTGCTGAGAGCTTGTCGCACTCGCATTAAATTTAGAAACCGTTTTTTCTTCAGTGATTTGTGTCGCTTTTACAACGCGAACTTCGCCTGTAAGTGATTTGGTTTGGCCTTTTGTTTTAAACTTCAAATCAAAGCATGCGACTAAGCTGCTTCCCGCAAGCGCCACTATGAGAAGCTTAAGCATACGTATCTCCTCTCGGTCTCCCAAGGGGATGGTAAATCCCCGGACTCTAAGGGTATCGTCGCAATCTCAAAGCTTCTCGATAGGTTAAATTATGAGTTTTCAGTAAGGATAGCGGCTTGGACGGTACTTGCGACGACGCGCTTGCGTTCAGGTTTGGCGTGAATCTGTTCCGCATGCTTCGCAGCCAATTGACCGCAAGCTCCCGAGACATCAAGCCCTTTGGAGTAGCGAACGGGCGCAGGGATCGAACGATCTGCAAGATATTTCTGAAAGGTACGAATCTCTTCGTCTGAAGGTCGCTCGTAGGGCATGCCGGGATGGGCGTTGAAGGGAATGAGATTCACTTTTGTACGCAGTCCGTGAAGAAAGCGCACGAGATCTTTGGCCTCGCGCAGACCACAGTTTTTTCCCTTGATCAGGATATACTCGATGGTGATCTTGCGACCCGTCTCCTTTTGATATTTCAACAGAGCTTCCTTGAGTCGGGCAAGGTCGTAGCGTCGATTGATGGGCATCAGTTCGGTGCGCAGATCGTCGCGGGCGGCATGCAAAGACAAGGCGAGTGCAGCACGGCAGTCGGTGATCAGTTTTTCGATTTGAGGCGCTAGCCCAGAACTTGAAAGCGTGACGTGGCGAGCGGAGAGGAAAAAACCGTCTTCAGCCATCATCACATTCGCAGCAGCAACAGCATTGTCGTAGTTATCGAGTGGTTCCCCCATCCCCATGAACACGACATGGGTGACCCGCAATCCTTCAGCTTTGAGCAGCTGATTGGCCAAATAAAACTGGCTTAAGATCTCATGCCGTGAAAGGTTTCGTACAAAGCCGAGCTTTCCGGTTTGGCAAAAATCACAGGCGAGTTTGCAGCCCACCTGACTGGAAACGCAAAGACTCGTCCGACCATCGTAGCGAAGGATCACGGATTCTATGACGTGGCCCTTCTTACTTTTGAGCAGCAGCTTGCTTGAGCCGTCCTGCGAATCGAGACGACTCAAAATTTCGGGGAGAGACCAGTCAAATTTTAAAAAGAGTTCCTGACGGAGCTCGCGGCTGAGATTGCTCATCTGCTCGGGGTCGTGGACGCCCGCTTTATAGACCCATTGGGATACCTGATCGGCTCGGTAGGCTGGCAAGCCCCACTCTTTGAAGAGCTGGCGATAGGAGCTCAGGTCGTGATCTAAGAAGTGCGGCTTTTCCATACTGTACTCTCATAAGGGGGCCCAAAAGCGGCCCAAACATACCGAAAAAACGGGGAAAATGTCAAAGCTCAAGCATATTATCCCGTAAAATCCGCTAACTAGGATGATTTGGCGCTTTGTCTTACACATTGGTAGCGACCGCTTAGCAGGAAGATGAGGCCAAATTGCTTCCACTGGTGGCATCAGACAGTCAAATCTGATACATAAAAAGGCGCGGGTCCTACCGCTCTGACAGTCAATTGACGTGCGGAATACCACGCTTACAAGGAGTTGCGACGATGAATATGGGTTTTTTGATCGATATGGACGGAGTTGTATACCGAGGCAGCCAGCTTATTCCAGGCGCGGTTGAATTTGTCGATCTGCTCGTTTCCGAGAAGATCCCTTTCATGTTCCTCACCAATAACAGTCAAAGAACCCCAACGGATATCGCCATACGCTTGCAAAGGCTGGGCTTTCATGTGGAAGCTCAGCATATTTTCACAAGCGCGCTAGCCACAGCGAGCTATCTTGCGCAACATAAGCCAAGAGGAACAGCCTATGTCATCGGTGAGGGTGGATTGCTGAGCGCCCTCGATCGTGTGGGTATTGCTATCGTCGATCACAGGCCTGACTTTGTGGTTGTGGGCGAGGGCCGCACCTTTACCCTTGAAGCTGTCGACAAAGCTGTGCAGATGGTCATGGATGGGGCAAAGCTCATCGCAACCAACATGGATGCCAACTGTCCGACCCAGGACGGGGGCACCCGAGCAGGCTGTGGAGCGTTTGTAAAGTTGGTGGAAGAGGCCACAGGATTCAAGGCCTTCAGCCCTGGCAAGCCCAGCCCAGTCATTTTTCGGGCAGCGCGTAAAATCTTGGGTCTTGCCACCGGGGAAACCATCATGGTGGGCGATACCATGGAGACGGATATCCTTGGCGGCAACCAGCTCGGCTTTCGCACGATACTGGTGCTTTCGGGTGGAACCAAACGCGAGCATATCACGAATTTCGCCTACGCGCCGGATGTTGTCATTGACTCGGTTGCAGCCATTGACAAGAAATTCCTCCAAAAGCAGCGCCAGATCCTGTCCGATGCTATCGATACGCAGCCGATGAGCGAAGAGGTCAGCCTCAAACGTTGAGGAAGGCTCTGGGGCTTGTCCCGACCTCCTTGGGTCGGTCGATGTGAAATGAAATAGAGCTCTTTTTCAAGAGTTCTATTCCCTAAAAACTGATGCCTTGAATTGGTTGTTAAGCAAAAAATTTAACAATTAAAAACCTCTAGCTTTGGTTTTGCTCTTTTTCGATCCAGCCAAAGATTATGAAACCACGCATAAATGTTGAGTAATAGGAGGAGCCTGTCTTTTCTTTTTGCTGTTGCCCACGTGCGACGACTCAATGTTTTGAGATTATCGCGAAACATCGCATAGGTGTGATTAAGAGTGAAAATAGGGTCGAAGACGGTTTTTTTAAGCTCTCCCAATCCTACCACTGCGCCTCGAGATCCTGTGCAAGTATGATGTGAGGCCTCAGGAAAATAGTCTCTTACGAGTTTTGGATAGAGGGGGCACTTGTCGCTTCCTATATTTGCTTTTGACGCGAGGCACTTCTGCAAGTCTTTTGCCATAGATTTTAGTGCTGGAAGTCGCTCGCTAGGTCGACGTCCGTATTTTTTGATTGAAATCTGCTTTAAATGACCCTTAGCTCCTATATTCCCAATGCTCAAAGCTAAAACTTTTCGAGTTTTCTTTTCAACTGCGATAGGAATAGTTACAGGTTTTAGCTTGGTATGAATGAAAGTTTCAAGTTCATCAAATTCGACTTCATTTGCTTTAGCTCTATTATCTCTGTATTTTTCAAGGTTCTTCTCGCAGATTTCCCCGAATTTTTTTACTCGCCTCGCAATTGTTCGGGGGACAACACGAAATATATAGGCTGTGCGACGCTGGGAAACTCCGCTGCAAAGAGTCAAAAAACAAGACTGATTAAACCATCGCTTTTGCTGTCGATAATCTATGGCGTAAGTTTGGTCTGAAAAGCTTATTTTGCAGCTCTTGCAGTGGTATCTTTGGACTTTTTTTTGATCTGATGGGCGTCTATAAAAACCGCGTTTGATGATTTTATTTTGATTTTTGCATATAGGACACATACTTTCCCCCTAGGGGGGAAAATTACGATGGCGGAAATGAAATAGCGAGAGACATCTACTGAAATTTGCATCCAACTCAAGGCATCAGTTTTAGAAGTGAACTTCGGCTCCGGTTAGGATTGAACGTCCCGGGCTGTTGTATCCTGCCACCTGCTGATAGTTGGTATTGCCAAGGTTAGTGATCTGCACTGAATAACGCTGGGCTCCTTGGGTCCAGGCGAGGCTGGTATCGACGAGGCGATAGC
Organism: Oligoflexaceae bacterium; assembly: GCA_947454545.1. Classification (GTDB taxonomy): domain Bacteria; phylum Bdellovibrionota_B; class Oligoflexia; order Oligoflexales; family Oligoflexaceae; genus Oligoflexus. The sequence continues at coordinate 15,841 of CANGNB010000005.1, read as the reverse complement.
CTTCGGACGCTGCCAGAAATGCTTGCGCGCGGCTGCGCGATTGTCCGTGCAGCGATGTACGCCAGCTCCAGGCTTCGTTTTTCCAGGTGAGGTTGGTTGCCCAGAGTGAGTCAGGTCGCGAGGGGAGTGGCTCTTTGGTCAAGCGGTCCAAGCTGACGAGCTGAGTATACTGAGCTTCTGTTCGCCAAGCATTGTTGATATCCCAGAAGATTTGGTATTCCTGACCTTTAAAGCTCGCGCGAGCAATGTTGTAGTAGCGATTGGTGTCAAAGTTATATTCGATGAGCTGACTGGTCTCATTTTGAAAGGCGTTGACGCTAGCCTTGAGCTGGGGTGTAAAGCGTTGCTCGAGACTGATTTCGCCAGAGACAACAGCTTCGGGCTGCAGACTTTTCTCGCCGACCGTCGGATCGAAAAGCTGGTAGAGGGAGGGCGTGCGATAGCCGCGTCCGTAGTTGACGCGGAGGCTCGTGGCTTCAGGAACGAGTTCGAAGCGCAGGGCACTCTGGCCGACAGTCTGCGCCTTGAAGGTTCCACTCTGAAGATTACGAGCCCCGACCTGATAGGAAAAGCGCTTCGTCAGTGAGCCTTGGTACTGAAGGCTGAACGAGCGCTCTTCAAGAGTCTTAAGCGGAAAGTCGCTGTCGAAGGCGGATCCCTGAAATTCCGAATGGTCTTGAATCTGAGCTTGATCGCGAAGCCATTGCGCAGCCAAAGAAAGATTGTGTGTTTCAGCAAGGGCTATGGATTGGCTCAGCTCGATATTTCTACGTTCACCGCGATAGCGTGAGCGAGTGGAAGTCTGGTCGCGTTCGGGATTCAGGGGATCGGGATCATCGATATAGCGTCTATCATTGGACTGAACGGCTGTCAGGAGGCGTGTTTCGAAATGATCTGCGTATTTCAATGTTTGATTGAGCTGAGCACTCCAATCGAGGCGCTTGCTGCGATAGTTGGGATCGTCACTGTTTGCGCCGGCATCGACGTGAGCTTGGGACTGAGCCCCTTTGAAGAGGAGCTGAGCATCATAAAGGCCCTCGTTTTGATAGCCAAATCCAAGACTCAAGTCCTTGCGATTGTAACCATCCGCTTCATCCTCGTCGCGTCGACCTGTATGGGAAAACCCTGCAGATTGCAGGGAAGATGCTTGTGTGTGATAGGAGAACGAGCCTTGTTTACCTGCCACGCGCGCCTTGAGGCCATAGGTCTCATAGCTGCCGAGCTCAAGTCCCACGGAACCTTCGAATTTTTCTTCGGGCCGGCGCGTAATGATGTTGATGACCCCACTTAATCCCGAGCCACCATAAGCGACCGAGTGTGGACCCTTGACGATTTCTATGCGCTCGACATCGTGGAGGGGCCAATCGCCAATGTCAAAGTTCTTTTCAATCGAGGCACTATCACTTTGCTCCACGCCATCGATCATGATGAGAGTGTGGCCCCCTTTATCTCCGCGAATCATGATCTCCGTGTTGGCACCGAGCCCTCCATTGCGACGAAGATTGAGTCCGGGTAGGCCTGCTAGAGCTTGCTGTACGCTCTGGGCGCCAGAGAGTTCAAGGTCTTGGCGCGTGAGTATGATGACAGTCGAGCCGACTTCGTTCACCGCGAGGGGGTGGCGTGTGGCTGTGACGAGCATGCTTTCTTTGTTGGACATGGGCTCGCTCGAAGAGGCCTCATCAGCAAGCAGATGAGGGCTGACGAGGGACGCAGCGAGCAAGAGTACTGAAGGTCTGGACATAAAAAAGCTCCTCCACGGGAATAAAAGGCTCCCACCCAGGATCTGGCTTGGCCCTCAATAGGAGGGCCTTACAGTTGCGGGACAGCGGTGGAATTGCACCACACTTCACTGCTGGTGAGAGGCTCGATTTCTAAAAGCTAGCTTAGCAGAGCTCTACTCGCTGAGCTTGCCTAAAATAGGAACCTTGATTTTGAGACGTTCGAGGATAGTCGCAACACCCTTTTGGTCGAGAGCCGCAACGATCTCTTGGGCCTTTGCCTCAATATCAAGCTGCGAAGGGCTTTGCTGGAAAGCAAAGGAGCACTTGACCTCTTCGCCTTCGTAATCGAGGACGAGAGCTTGTCCCCCGGTATGCAGGCCATTGGCCTGAGGGGCAAAGTAGGCGCCAAAGGGCATTGTGCAATCGCCACCCAAAAGTTCGAGGACTTTGCGTTCGAGAGTCGCGCAGGCATAGGTCGTCGGATCGTTGAGCTGAGCGATGACAGAACGGAAGGGGCTGTCGGCCGTCGTTTCAATGGCGAGGGCGCCTTGAGCTGCACAGGGAACAAACCAGTTGGTGTCGATCAGGCAATGAGGAAGATCCTGCAGACTGAGACGTTCGAGCGAAGCGCCTGCGAGGATGAGACCATCCCAGTCACCTTCGTTTAACTTACGGATGCGCGTGTCGACATTGCCGCGGACCGGTACGAGATGTATCGGATTTTTGAGCGCTTTGAGGAGAGACTGGCGACGCAGACTAGCCGTCGCGATCGTCAGAGGGCCAAGCTTTTCCAATGCGTCTCTATCCAAAATGCTTTGCTTGCTCAAAGAGAGCCGTGCGAAGGTTTTGGGATGAAAAATTAGGGCATCATGGGGGATATGCCGTTTGAGAATCGCCGCTAGGGTGAAGCCCTCAGGGATCTTAGCCGGGAGATCTTTGAGACTATGCACAGCGAGATCGGCTTTGCCAGCTCGCAGCGCTTCTTCAAGTTCACGAACAAAAAGTCCCTTGCCGCCGATCTCATGAAGAAAGCGGTCCTGAACACGATCACCCGTGGTTTTGATTATATCGAGCTCGCAGGGGTAACCGAGGTTTTGAAGCAATCCTGCGACATAATTGGCTTGCCAAAGGGCGAGCTGACTTCCACGCGTTGCAATCTTGAGAGGACGTTTGTCAGTCATCCGTTTTTATCCATGGGAAATAGGGTTTTCAGAGCGTCAGCGAGATTCTCAGGGCTATAGCCGAGGGGTGGTGCATGCACGGTGCGACCAGCATCTGCAGACATTTTTTGCACGATAGACTTGAGCAGTGCTTCAAGGGCCTGCTGTTGTTTGGTATCGAGGGCATTGAGCGGTGATTTGCTGAGAGATTTTTGAAGTTCTTGAGCTGTGAGGCTATCAAGATACTCACGGAAATGGCTCAAGGCTGGTTTGAGGCTGAGATTGTTCAGCCATTTTTCAAAGGCGTGAGCGTTTTCAACGACGATGTGCTTACCCTGCTCAGCTGCACGACGGCGCTCCTCAAAATTTTCGCCGACGACCTGCTTCAGATCATCGATGTCAAAGACGTAGACATCTTCAAGAGTCGAACAAGCCGGATCGATGTCGCGCGGGAGGGCGATATCGATTAGGAACTGTGGCTTGTGATTCCGCTGCTGCTGCGAGCGCAGCACGCGAGCCTTGTCGATGACAATCTCGTTGGAAGCTGTGCAGCTGATGACAACATCGGCTTGGGGCAGGATATTGTGAAACTCGTCCCAAGGGTACGGAATGCCGATACCAACTTTTTCCACAAGCTGCTCGGCGCGAGCCAGCGTCCGATTGCAGACAAAGAGCTGCTGAGGCTGATACTTGAGCAGGTATTTGGCAGCAACTTCAGCCATCTCACCGGCGCCGACAATAAGGACGTTGCAGTCTTTGATATTGCCATAAACGCGGTTGGCCAAGTCAATGGCGGCATGGCTAATGGACACAGGTTTTTTACCTATATCCGTATGAGTACGAACTTTTTTAGAAGCCGAGAAGGCTTCCTGCGTCAATCGTTTAAGGACGGGACCAAGGGTTCCATTTTCTTGTGCGAGCTGGGCGGCGAGTTTGAATTGACCCGCGATCTGGGTCTCGCCCAGGACCAGCGAGTCAAGGCCAGCCGCAACAGAAAAGGCGTGGCGTGCCGCTTCTTTTTGAACGTGCGAATAGCTACGATGCTTGATCTCTTCATCGAGCTCAGCCTTAGGACTTGGAGAAAAGCGCTGAAGGTCGATAAATATCTCTTTGAGATGGTGCTGAGTGACCTCAGGATGTTCGAGCACGCCATAAATCTCAAGGCGATTGCACGTCGAGAGCACAAAAACCTCTTGGATCTTGTGTTTAGCGACGACACGAGGGAGGGCTACGTCGATATCTTCGCGACTTAAAAACAAAGTCTCGCGAAAGTCGAGACCTGCCGACTCGTGGTTGGTGCCGATACAAAAAAGTATGGGGTTCTTCTCACTCAAAGAAGTAGCTCCAATTGTTGATGCCGAACAGCCCCAAAACCAAAAGAAGGAAACCGAAAATGGTCATCCACGCAAGCTTTTTTGCGGAGACATTGAAGATATTCCGACAGCTTAAGGTCGCTAGGTACCAGAGCCACACCATAAAGGCCCAGATAATTTTGCCTAGAAGCTCATTGCGGTTGCCTGTGTAATAAAACTGCGAGTAGATGGAGCCCAAAATGAGGCCACAGGTCAGCAAAATAAAGCCGATCCAAATGGAGACGATGAGTGCGTGGTTGAGGGTGCTGATGGAAACCTGAGTGTGCTGGAGGCGATCGAGTTGTTTTTGCTTCAAGGCTCGCTGCTGGAGCAAGTAGAGGACTGCTGTGGCAAACGCAATGATACTAAAGGCTTCCCCTAGAACGCTCGTCAGAATGTGCGCTCCCAGCAGGCCGACCGGGCTTTCGCCAGCGGTACTTTGTCCATGATGGGTGACGAAGAAAGATTGAACCAGGAGGATCAGGGTCGACAGAGGGGCTACCAAGCCCCCGAGGACGCGGACTCCAAAGATGGACTGGGCAAAGACAGTGATCCATGAGGTTGCCGCGATCAGAGCAAAGCTGGTCGTAGCAGGACCTAGGCCGTGCATGTAAGCCGTCACAGCATTGCTGGTCATAAGAATAGCCGCGACTATAAACAGGCCGTAGGCCGCGCGGTGCAGGGACAGGCGTGTCCGGGGACTGGCGAAGCTGTGCAGATAGAGCCCTGAAGAGCAGGCAAAGGCTAAGAGGGCTGTGATAACACCAATGTGATACATATTCACGCTGACTTCCTCCGACCGATTGCGCCGAGTAGCTCGCAGATTCTAGCTGTTATGTCATATATGGCTAGCTTGCTCAACCGGAGACTTACTGATGATAGCACGAGAAAGGTGGAAATTTATTTCCCTCGTCCAAGGTTCTGGATTGCTTCGGAGGCGCGAAGCTGACGAGAGCAAAACGGCTGATCTATATGACTTTCTCTTGGAATGTAGTTGGTCCACCAAGTTACCTCGGTGGGAAGGATGTCTGTGTTCTTCGCGGCTTCGCGGCTTGTCTGTCCTCAAGAAATTCGGACTCGATCCGAAAGCCCCCACTAGATCTTGAGCACTAGGAATATGGGGAGCTTACCATGGGATATCTGAGCCGAAAAACGATGCTTCATCGCTGGCAGGGTGATCGTGAAGCTGTTCGCGAGCAGATAGAGCTTTTTTTAGAGCACGCACCCACTCAGCTCCGCGAGCTGCAGGAAGCGATCCAAGTAGCTCATGCAAATAGTCTCGTGCAGTCTGTGAGTTCTCTCAAAGGTCTGGCTCAACCCTTTCGAGTCAAACCTCTGAGTCAGGTCCTCTCTTCGATCGAAGGCCATGGGGAACGAGGAGATATCGAAAGAGCTCAGGAACTTTTTGGGGAATTACGCGGGCAGATCGACGAAGTCTATGGGGAATTGCTGGAGTTTCTTCAAGATCTCGATACAGTGAGTGGATCGAGTGAAGAGGCCTATTAGGCCTCTCCTAGAGCGAGTTCGATGCCCCGCCCGTCTCTGACCGTTTCTACTGCTTAAGTCGGCAGCTCATCATAAGATTCAATGATCTGCTTGAGGGTCGCCAAATATTTGGCGCCACCTTCCCCATCGATCACCCGGTGATCGAAGGTCAGACTCATATACATCATGGGTCGGATCGCAATCATATCATCGACAACGACCGGACGCTTCACAGCCGCCCCGATGCCCAAAATCGCGACCTGAGGCTGGTTGATAATAGGATTCGAGGTGATGCTACCCCATCCTCCCGGATTGGTGATGGAAAAGGTCCCTCCTTGAACATCCTCAGGTTTGAGCTTTTTACTACGAGCTCTTACCACAAGATCATTCATGCGGCGGGCGATGCCGAGCAGGCTAAGGTCGCCAGCTTGTTTGATCACAGGGACGATGAGGCCGTTATCGAGAGCCACAGCACAGCCGACGTTGATATCCTTTTTCCAGAGGATGTCCTGACCATCAACCGAGACGTTGACGATAGGATGCTGCTTGATGGCTTGCACGGCTGCATGGATGAAAAAGTGAGTCAGGGTGAGTTTGAAACCCTCTTGTTTGAAGAACTGATCCTTATATTTCTCGCGGATCGTGGTGATGCGGTGAAGGTCCATTTCAAACACCGTCGTCACATGCGGCGAGGTGCGAACAGAGTCGATCATGTGATCCGCAATCAGCTGGCGCATGCGGCTCATCGTCTCACGCCGAACAGGAACGCCCTCGAGGAGCTCCTGCCCATCTTGGACATTAAGCTTGAGGCGTGTGGGTTCTACGGGGGTAAGAGCCTGAGCACTCGGGGCTGCTGCCGTGACGAGAGGTGCTGATACCGGCTTTGGTGTCAGGCTGGGGGCCTGGCCTTCAAAGTCGAGGATGTCTTTTTTGGTGATACGGCCATGCAAACCGGAACCTTTGACCTGCTCCAGATTGATACCGCGATCTTTAGCAATTTTGCGAACCAGAGGGGAAGAGCGGGCAAACCCACCACTCGCAGTGTGGTCATCCTCTTCGTCGCTCATGGCTGAGTCGGGACTTATGGGTGCAGAGAGCTGCTCGCGCGGGGTTTCATCCTCGACGAGGAGGGGAACTGTCGCCTGGGTCGCATCAGCGGCGATATAAGCCAGACACTGATTGACCTGGGCAGTTGAGCCAACGGGCACAACGATGCGGGAAAGATAGCCCGAAGCGGGAGCTGGGATTTCGGTATCGACCTTGTCCGTCGAGACTTCGAAGAGGGGTTTGTCCTTTTCGACCTTTTGACCTTCGGCTACCAACCAATTGGTAACTGTTGCTTCGTGCACACCTTCACCCATCTGGGGAAGGAGAACTTCAATCATCTGCGCCATGAACTGTTGCCCCTCAGTGAACTGAACCCACGCGCCTATCTGAAAACTTCGGATAGGCTTTTCCGCAAAAGCCCTGTCTCTTACATGTGAATAGCACCACCGCTCGCCACGTGTGCCGCCTCCATGACAGTCTCAGAAATGGTGGGGTGGGGATGGATGGTGTGTCCGATCTCATCGACAGTGGTCTCTAGAACTTTGCCTAAAGCAAATTCGGCGATCATCTCCGTCGCCGTTGCTCCGACGATGTGAACACCTAAAATTTCTTTGTATTTCGGTTCGAAGACGATCTTCACAAAGCCTAGAGTAGCGTCTTCAATCTTCGCTTTAGCCATCGGTGCGAAGGGAAATTTAGCTACTTTATAATCCAGCTTATCAGCCTTGGCTTTGTCTTCGCTGATACCGATACTGGCGATTTCAGGATAGCAGTAGATGGCGCTTGGATTGGCGCTGTAGTTGATCGCAGGGGCTTTATGGCCCGCGATCACCTCGGCTGCGTGATAGGCTTCCGCCGAGGCTGTATGGGCCAATGCTGGCGTCGGTATGATATCGCCGATCGCAAAGATATTGGGAACGCTTGTGCGATAGTCCGCATCGACTTTGAGGAAGCCACCCCGTTCGGTGCTCAGGCCAACTTTGGCGAGGCCGATATCATCGGTGACCGCTTCGCGCCCGATGGAGAGCAGAACTTTGGCGAAGCTACGATCAGCTTTGCCTTCGACAGAAACCTTGACCGTCTTGCCATCGTCAGCAAGGCCAGTGAGCTTGCTTCCTGTCTCGATGGTGATGTTCTGCTTTTTGAGGGTCTTCTCGAGTTCCTTGACGCATTCGGAATCTTCAGTCGGCAGAATCTGAGGTCCGAGTTCGATGATAGTCACTTGGCTGCCCATGCGACCGAAGAGAGAGGCGAATTCGGTTCCCACAACACCGCCGCCAATCACAGCGAGGGACTCTGGAATGTGATCGATCGAGAGGACATGATCCGAGTTGAGAATATTTTTGCCATTCGAACGGGCAAAAGGCAGCTCGCGTACACGCGAACCCGTCGCGAGCAGAATGTATTTGCTGTCGATTTTGGTGACCTTGCCAGCCTTGTCAGTGATGCTCACCTGAGTCTTGCTCTCAAGGCGACCGTGGCCTTCGAAGACAGTAATATTATTTTTCTTCATCAAAAAGCGCAGACCTTTGCGCTGCTGGTCGACGATCTTTTCTTTGCGCTCGAGGATGCGCTTCCAGTCGTAAGAAGGCTTACCGATGCTAAAGCCCAGTTCTTCCACATGCTGGAGTTTTTCCCAGGTTTTAGCGGCGTGCAAAAGAGCTTTGGTTGGGATGCAGCCCCAGTTGAGACAGGTGCCGCCAAGATGTTCGGCTTTTTCCACAAGTGCGACTTTGAGGCCAAGTTGAGCTGCTTTGATGGCACCCACTTCGCCCCCAGGGCCAGAACCAATCACCACTAGATCGAAATTTGACATAGATCCATCTCCTTGCACACCAAGAGCTTTCGTCGTCCCATCCTTGGTCGTTCCTGCGGATGAGCCTGAAACTTACACCAATAAACGGTGAACCTTAAAGCAAATATTTGGTACAATTCAGGTAAGTGCCGAGCGAGTGCCGATAAAGCTTTCGAGGGTAAAGCAAGCATCACGACTCGGCTCTCAGCTGTCCAAAAACTTGACGATAGTTCTGTAACGTTCTGAAGTAATTGGATTTTTGAGGCCGCATAGGAGGGCTTATGGGAAAGGTGATTGAGTTCAAATCGCGAGAAGTAAAGCGGGAAGAACTGGTGACCCAAAAGCTGGTGAAAATGGCGGATGAAATCGACCAAGTCTTGCTTCGACACCTGAGCGACAAAGATATCGATCCTCGTGAATTGGTTGGGGTTTTATCCCATAGGCTGGGCACCCTGATGAATCATCTCGAGGAGAAGGCCGAGCTCTACTACGTTTGTCAGAAGGTTATGAAAAAGCAGGCTCAGCTCGACTGATTTCAGGCTCTTGCGATACTTAGCGCGGGGGGATGATGGTCCCAAACAGGTCTTCCCGCACCTGGTCGAGGCCCTGTCTCTTCATGCTCGACACGGCCACGATCTTTTTCACGGCGATACCCTTCGCTTCGATTTCCTTCTGGAGCCTCTGGATACGGCTGTGCAGTTCATGCTTGGCGACCTTGTCGCTTTTGGTGAGCACCACGTAAAGCGGCACGTTTCTGCCTAGGATGAAGGCCAGTTCCCAATCCTCGTCATTCAGCTCTCTGCGACAATCGACCAAAAACAAAAAATCGCGAATATTGGGACGCCGGACGTAGGCCTCAACAAGAGGCTGCCACTGTTCCGCTACGTCGCGGCGAATAGCACTGAAGCCATAACCGGGTAAGTCGGCGAGTATCAGCTGGTGAGCGACCTGAAAAAAATTGATCATTTGCGTCTGCCCAGGCGTCCGCCCGTGGCGTGCAAGTTTGCTGTGACCGAGCAAAGCGTTGATAAGGGTCGACTTACCTGTGTTGGAACGGCCGATAAAAGCGAGTTCAGGAAGCTCGAAGTCAGGAAGCTGTTCCGGTTTTAGGGCGCTGGTGATATATCTGCAATCCATACGAAGCGAACCCTCAAGTCAAAAAGGTAAGGCAGTGGCGAGAGTCCATATACTCGATGACGAGCTCATTAACAAGATCGCAGCTGGAGAAGTTGTCGAGCGGCCGGCTAGCGTCGTGAAAGAATTGGTAGAAAATGCCATCGATGCAGGATCGAATCATGTGCGGGTCATCCTTAAAGAAGGCGGACGCAGTTTGATTCAGGTTTCGGACGATGGTTTTGGCATGGAGCCAGAGGACGCTGTTTTGGCTCTGCGCAGGCATACAACTTCGAAACTGGCTCGTGCTGACGATCTTTTTGCTGTGAGTACGATGGGGTTTCGCGGGGAAGCCCTTGCTTCGATTTCAAGCGTATCGCGCTTTACTCTGCAGTCGCAGGCACGTGAGAGCGCGAGCGGAGTCCGGGTCACTTTAGAAGAAGGACAGGTGAAGTCTGTGCCCTGGTCGGGAGCTTATGGAACCAGCATTACAGTTGCTGATCTCTTCTATAACGTGCCGGCTCGTAAAAACTTTTTAAAGACAGCTGCGGCCGAATTTGCAGCCTGTCACGAGTATATGCAGGCCCTTGCTCTTTCTATGCCTCATATCGGTTTTTCGCTGGTCCATAACGATCGAGAAATTTTTTCGGTGCAAGCCTTGCCCCTTAAGGATACTGGCTGGCGTGGGGAAGCTGCTTTGCGCCGCAGGGCTGAAGCGCTCTTTGGTGATGAGTTTGTGGGGTCTCTGCTCTACGTGGCAAAGGTCGATCGCTTTGCTCGTATCGAGGGTTTGCTCTCTGCTCCTGGCCAGGATAAAACGAGTGCTCGTTACCTCTTCACCTTTGTCAATCAGCGTTGGGTGCGCGATAAGACCCTGCGCTACGGCATCTTGCGAGGCTATCATTCGCATCTTTTGAAGGGGAAATTTCCGATCGCTTTTGTGCATCTTGATATCGATGCCGCCCTTGTTGATGTGAATGTGCACCCTGCGAAAGCAGAGCTGCGTTTCCAATACGGCAGTGAAGTGCAAAACGCGCTCGCGACAGCAATACGGGAAGCCTTGCGACAAGGGGCATGGACAGAAGCCCCCGTCTCTGTCTCTGAGCCAGAGGAATCGATCCCTGCGCAAGAGGCCCAAGCTCCTCGTCCTGCTTCGAACGAGCCTGTCGCAGAGGCACGTGTACGAGAGGTTTCGCGGACGACCTTGCCTCAAGATTTTGATCTCCTCTTAGGGCGCGAGCATACGACACCCACGCAGGCCTTAGATTCGTTTCCTGCCGCGGCACGAACCGTAGATAGGGAAAGTTCTGCGCCGCGTGCCCCCACTGCCGTTGAAGCAGCTCCCGCGCGGTCCGTCAGCACGTCAAGGGCTTCCGCAGAAGCTCCACCCCCTCGCGAAATTCGCGAAACCCGCATGAGCTTCGATCGTCGCGAGGCGATTCCGCAGGTCGCCGTTCCATCAAAGCCTGCGAGTCAGCTCTTCGAAGCTTTGCTCAGCACAGCCGGCCCTGAACCTACTCCCGTTGCATCGAAGGGGCCTCAGTCAGCGCAAGGGCCCTCTGGTGAGACTATTCCCTGGGAAGAGTTGAATTTTGTCGGGGCCTTTGCCCGCTGTTTTCTCTTTTTCGAATACAACGATCAACTGCTCGCAGTCGATCAGCATGCTTTTCACGAGCGTGTGCTCTATGAGCGCTTGCTCGCAAATCCGGCGCTCTTGAAAAGCTCGCAGCCGCTCTTGATGCCTGAAGCGCTCGTGTTTCGACCGAGTGAGGTTGTCGAGCTCGCGCAAAAGCAAGAGCACTTTGCTGGTCTCGGTCTCCGCTATCGTGTGCTCAATGAAACGGAAGTCGAAGTTGAAGCTGTTCCTAGCCTCTTGGTGAACAAAGACCTCGGTACCGTGATGCAAGCTCTGCTGTCCGGAGTGCAGCAGAGCGGCGAACTCTTGCACGATCATCTGGCAACTATTGCCTGTCATGCCGCTGTGCGCGCCGGTGAAGACTTGCCCGAACCGGAATTGCGCAGTCTGTTGCGAGAGGCTCAAACGGTCGATTTTTATCATAACTGTCCTCACGGACGGCGGGTTTTTCGCTGGTGGAAACTGTCGCAGGTGGCCGCCTGGTTTGATCGCCTAGGATAAGTCATGCAGCAAAAGCCTCGCTACATTGCGGTCATCGGTCCTACGGCAAGCGGTAAGTCGGCGCTCGCGATAAGGCTTGCTCAAGCCCTGGCGGGTGAGTTGATAAACTGCGATTCCGTCCAATTTTATCGCGGCTTTGATATTGGTTCGGCAAAGCCGGATGCTGCAGAGCAGGCACTGGTTCCTCATCACCTCTGGGATCTTCTGGAGCCTCATCAAGAGTTTGATGCACGCGAATTTGCTGTGCGTGCGGAAAGCGTTGTGCAGGAAGTTCTTGCGCGCGGTAAACGCCCCCTTTTGGTGGGGGGGACGGGCCTTTATCTCAGAGCTCTCTGGCAAGAAAAGTGGCACGATCTCCCCAAGAGCGAGCCCTTGCGTGCTGAGCTGTCCCAGCTCAGCATCGAAGATCTGCGGACGCGACTTGAAGCCAAAGATCCAGAACGAGCGCGCGCCATCCATCCGAATGATCGCTTTCGTTTGCAGCGCGCTCTAGAAATCAGCACTCTCTTGGGACATCCTATCCATGAGCTGCCCCCTGCTGCGGGCAGGCGCCATGAAGCCTTTGTGATCCGTGTGCAATGCGAAAGGTCGCTCTTGCACGAACGGATCGCAAAGAGAACGGAGCAGATGCTCCAGTCGGGATTTATCGAAGAGGTAGAAGACCTGTTGAAGGCTGGTGTTTCGCCTTCAGCCAAGCCTATGCAAAGCATTGGCTATCGTGAGGTCTGCGCCTTTCTTCAGGGGGATCTGGCGCGCGAGCAATTGGCGGAAGCGATTATCATTGCTACACGTCAGTACGCCAAGCGACAGGAGACTTGGTTTCGCAGTGTCGAAGAAAATGTGGTGTGGCATGAGGGTTGTGATTGGCTGTCTTGGTTGGAAGAGATTCGCAGGGTGTTTGGCTAAAAAGCCCGGAGCTCATGGAGCTGGCGGGCTTTCTATAGGGGAGAATCAGAAGTACACACCGAAGCGAACGCCGGCGTAGGCTCCTGCATTCTTTTCATTGTAAGTTTCGTTTTCCGTCTGAATCTCATAGTTCTGAGTGCGGTAGCCAACGATCAGATCAACGATGCGATCGGTGATATCGAAGGCGATGTGAGCATCCGCCTCGCTGCGATCTCCCAAGGCTGCCGACTGGGAAAGTTTGTCATAGACATGATTATTGTGGACGCGCATCGCATCCGCACTCACGACCAGTCCTTTGTAAATCGAAACATTTGCGCCTAATCCTGTATTGATGCCTGTTCCAAAGAGGCCTACAGTTTTTGTACCTGCTTGGATGACATCAACTTCAGAGACACTGATACCAACCGAAGGTGTAAACCACCAGAGACGTCCTGCCATACGCACGTCGGTGAAATTTTGTTTGCTGCTGCTCTGATTCAGGGAAAATGAAATCAGATCGCTATGAGAGCTCACATTCAGACCTACGATACGAGCTTCTCCAAACCATCCGCCGATTTCATAGCTGTTGGAGCCTTTGGTTTCCTTGCTTCCAGCTGCTTCACTCTCGAAGGTTGTCATGCCTGTGGTGCCAGATACATAAAGCGTCTGAGCCTGGCGTGTGAGATCATCCCCATAGACCTGGCTTCGGGTTTGGCCGAAGGCCTGTGAGTTGAGCAGTAAGCAAAGACCAAGCAGTGGGATCCATCGCGAGAAGAGCATAGAGACTCCTTCCAAACTTTTTCGTTCTTAAGCTATCGGGGCATGTGAGATCTTGAGGGAATCATGCCTCCCACGAAACCTTTCGGAAACCGCTCGCTGGGGTTGAGCTCAAGGTTTTGGTGGGAAAGAGAGCGGTGAACAAATCGAGATTGGATACAGGGAGCTAGCACTTTACAAAATTCAGCAGAGTACAGAAAAATATGAGCGTTCGACGCTTATTCTATGGTTTATCTTGCGAGGATTGCAGCTGATTTTGACGAGAACTGTCGCCAGTAAGGGACAGTAGTCGAGTCGTTGAGACGAGAAAAAAGCCTTGAGTGGATTCACTCAAGGCTTTTCTCGTAAGAGGCTTTCCTGCGAGGTTTTAGCTCGCTTTTTTCATATTTGCTTTGGCAATCTCTTCATCACGAAGAACTTTCCGCAGAATTTTCCCGACCATATTTTTGGGCAGTTCAGGTCGGAATTCGACCTGAGTCGGCACCTTAAAGGCCGCGAGATGCTGACGGCAGAAGTTTTTCACATCCTCGTCGCTGAGGCTTTTGCCTTCTTTGAGGACGATAAAGGCCTTCACTGTTTCGCCGCGATAGGCGTCTGGGATACCTACGGATACCGCTTCAGCTATAGATGGGTGAGTAAAGAGGACTTCGTCGATCTCACGAGGATAAATGTTGAAGCCCCCGGCGATGATCATGTCTTTGATGCGATCGACAATCGCAAAGTAACCATCATCATCAATCTGAGCCACATCGCCCGTGCGGAGCCAGCCATCTTTCAGAACGCGATCGGTTTCTTCCGTCATGTTCCAGTAGCCACGCATAACCTGAGGTCCACGAATCAAGAGCTCGCCAGGAGTGTTGGGAGGACACTCTTTGCCTGTTTCCATATCGCAGACTTTGGCTTCTGTGCCTGGGATGGGGATACCAATGGAATTAAGCTTACGCTTGCCATAGAGGGGGTTCACATGAGTGACAGGTGAGGTTTCAGAAAGGCCATAGCCTTCGACGATTTTTGAACCTGTGAGCTGTTCGAAGCGGCGCATAACTTCTTCAGGCAGGGGAGCGCTTCCGCTGAAGCAAGACTTAATCGAACTGACATCGAGTTCAGTGATGCCAGGGTAATTGTTGAAAGCAACAAACATCGTTGGTACACCGGGGAAGAAGGTCGGCTGATAGCGCGTAATCGCTTTGACGATCAGATCGATATCGAACTTGGGTATCATGATGAGACAAGCACCGATTTTAACACCAAAATTCATACAGACGGTCATACCAAGAACGTGGAAGATGGGGACAGCTGTGAGGATAGATTCTTCACCAGGCTGACAGGAATACTGCAGGGCTTGGAGCTGGCTGATGTTGTTTGCAAGATTGCTGTGGGTGAGGATAGCGCCTTTTGAACGACCTGTGGTACCGCCTGTGTACTGAAGTACGGCGATGTCCTCGAAGGTAACGGTAACGGGCTTATAATCTTCAGGATTCGTCTGATCGATCAGCTGATCGAGAGACTCGACAGGGTCGTCTTTACGAATTTCGGCCAGCATGCCGGTTTTCTTGGCCTTAATAGGATAGAGCTGGCGCAGATGAGCAGGCAAAAAGCTCTTAATATCAGCCAAAAGCACGTTGCGAACGGAGGGCAGTTTCGAACGTATTTTGCGGATGCGCTTGTCATAGATGATATCAAGAGTGATATAGACGACAGGCTTAGCATCATTGATTTGGTGCTGGATTTCTTCTTCAGTGTAGAGTGGGCTGACGAAGACAACGATGCCGCCCGCTTTCATGACTCCATAATAAGCCAAGACTACTTGGGGTATGTTGGGCAATTGGATGGCGACGCGATCACCCTTGCGAACACCTCGTTCTTGCAGGGCAGCTGCGATGGCATCTGTGTAGCGATCAGCGGTTCGATAATCGATCGTTGCGCCTTGAAAGAGAGTGAAGTCTTTACCAGGAAATTTATCGACCGTTTCCCTAAAGTTATCGACTATAGTCCCTGTGGGGGGAGCATAGTGTCGTAACACTTCGGCGTCATAGAAGCGTTCCCAAGGTTGTTTCGGGATAGTCTTAAAATCTCGATTCAAAGGTTCGTAGGGCTTGTCGCCATCGACAGGAACCTGTTTGATGGCTGCCTTGAGCTGTTCGATTTCCGAACGAAGCGATTTGACTTCGCCCTTCAGACGATTGATGTACTGAAATTCGCGACCGCTGGCGACGCGCATGAGAGTGGAAATATTAGGTTTGTTTTTCTCGAAAATCTCGGTTAAGACCCGTGAGTTTTTCAAGCGATCCTTTAAAAAGCCAGCGAAGCCATTGTCGTGTTGCGAAGATTTTGTCATTGCTCTCCATCCTTCTTATTCGTCGGGGGAC
>CANGNB010000004.1 GCA_947454545.1 Oligoflexaceae bacterium | reverse complement strand
TCCGGGTGCAATCGAGCCCCCATACAGAAGCACAGACGGGAGATCCAAGCGCGCCAAAGCCATGGCTGCCGCAGGAATAGTCTTATCACAGCCGACGAGAGCAACGACGCCATCGAAGTAATGGGAATAGGCCATGAGCTCGATCGAGTCGGCAATCACCTCACGCGAGACTAAAGACCCTCGCATCCCCTCGGTTCCCATCGTGATACCATCGGAGACAGCGATCGTATTAAACTCAATCGGTGTTCCCCCACGCGCCCGGATACCCTCTTTGACTTTTTGGGCGAGCCGTCTGAGATGAAAATTGCAAGGCGTAGACTCCGTCCACGTATTGGCAATCCCGATCAGTGGCTTATTGAGATCTTCATCGGTAAGGCCCGTAGCTTTGAGCATGGCTCGCGCTGGCGGTCTTGATGTGATGGTTTGGCTACGATACTTCATACTATCCCTCGTGTGTGTCTCTGGGCCCCTTCACGCGAACGTCGAACCCAGTTTGAAAAAGCTTGAAAAATAAAAAACCCCAACACTTGGTCTGTGTTGGGGGCGCCGTCTTTAGCCTTAAGTGTGTCTAAGGCGGGCCCCCGCTTCCCAAGAGGAGCGCAATAATAATAATCACGAGTCCAGTGACTTCGTTGCGACGAAGGTCTGCGATAATCTTCCTAATGATCGAGGAACTGGACATAAGATGTGTGCTCAACTCTCTAGCTCGTACCGTTATGACTCTACTTTCCCGCGCACGGGGTCTAAAGTCAATCCGCATTCTGACCACGCAGTCAACGAACGCACCATTTGGTATCTTCTTCTGCATAAAAGTGCAAGCTATCCGTGATCTCTTCGGATTATCCTACCAAAGCGAATCTCGCGAAAGGGGCTATAAGCTCAGCGAATTCAGACGCTTCCCCCACTTCCCGTAAACACCTTACATTGCATACAAGGCAACGCCTGAAGGACCAGACCAAATGCTTTCTCTGGCCAGAGGTCAGCTCTCAGCTCCAAAAACCCGCAAAACTTTGTCCAACATGACATACAAGATTTTAGACAGAACGGAAAAAGTCTCCTTTCTGGAGCCTGTCTCGCCTCCGAAGCTACACACACCTTGTCGGCGCGTCCGTTTTTAGGGATTATAGGAAGACAGGAAGGAAGGATTCTTCCTGAAAGCTGGGAGTACCCGCTATGAATGAATCGCGGAAAAAGAAACTGGCCCTCGTCCTCTCCGGAGGTGGCGCGCGAGGGGCCTATCAAGCTGGAGTTGTTCGCGCTATCGCTGAAATCTGCGCCGAGGCTGGCAATCCCGAAGCCTTTAGCATCATGTCGGGCGTCAGTGCTGGTGCTATCAATGCAGCCTTTCTCGCCGCTCGCAAAGAATCTCTCATTGCATGCACCGAGCGCTTGATCGATCTTTGGGTCAGCATCAATATCAATCAGGTGATTCGCACCGATCTGCGTTCCCTGTCCAATATAGGACTCAAATGGGCTACAGATATTATTAGCAGCGGTGCCCTCCGTAAGCAGAGAGCCAATTGCCTTTTGGATACGAAACCGCTCTTTAGCCTGCTCACCGAACAGATCGACTTTGAGCAGATCAAGAAGAACCAACGCTCTGGTTTGCTTGAAACCCTGACAGTCTCAGCGACGGACTACGATAACTCCGAAAATGTCACCTTCGTCCACAGCATGCACTCTTATACCCCCTGGCGACGTATGCGCCGTCTCAGTCAGTCGGCTTTGATTACAGTCGATCATGTCTGTGCTTCTGCTGCGATACCGCTGTTTTTTGCTCCCGTTTCCATCGATGGCCATGCGTTTGGCGATGGCTGTCTGCGCAATACAGCTCCGCTCAGTGCTGCTGTGCACCTTGATGCGGACGCTCTTATCGTGGTCGGTGTTCAGTACACACCGGAAAATCCTGCGCTGACTCAAAGTCGAGCCATTGATGGCGAATCCACCAGCATTGCCCAAATCCTCAGCGTTCTGCTCAATTCAGTGATGCTCGACGGGGTCGGCACCGATGTCGAGCGCCTCAATCGCATCAACAACACTCTTCGCTTAATCCCAGAGAACGATCGTCCCAAAGCCGGTCTTCGCATCGTGGAGCACCTACATATCAGCCCTACCGAAGACATCGCGAAGATCGCTGCTCAAGAGTACGAAAAACTCCCTCGCTCCCTGCGCTATCTCGTCGAGGGTCTCGGCAATCGCGAGGATGTCGCAAACCTTTCTAGCTACTTGCTCTTCGTGTCCTCATTTTGTAGCCGCCTTGTGAATCTAGGCTACGATGATGGCAAGCGCAAAAAAGCCGAGATCTTAAAGATTATTCAGCCCTGAGCTCTCCGTAAGGCTCTCGCCAGAGAGCCTACTCATGGAACTTTCACGAAATCTCCTTGTACAGCGCCAAAATTTCTTTTATCTAGCAGAGTGGCTCTCTACATAAAGGAAACTGCTATGCGTCTTAACCTCGCCTTTTTGGCACTTGTTCTCAGCGGACCTGCTTTCGCCGATTTTCAAAAAGAGGATGCTGATTGCGCCTTTTTCGAAAAAGCTGGACTCGAAGGATCTTACTGGACTGCACATATCGCCAAGCAAGACAGCCTTTCGCCCGAACTCGACGCATGGTGGCAAGACCGCGCTCTCAGCGTTTATGTCAGAGATGGTTTTGTGTTTGAGGCCTATGCTGACGTTCATTACAACGGCCGCAGCCTGAGCCTCGATGCCCGGGACCCTGCTGGCCAAGCCTATGGTTCAGGCACCGCCTTCGATCTACGCAGTTTTGATTTTGCTGGTCAACTTTCCTCTTATCGCTGCCGTCCTCGCGGCGAAGAGATTCAGCTCAAAAATACGAACCTGTTTTGGTTTGAAGGGCAACGCTACACATGGCACTCGGGAGGAAACCATCCTGACCATCGCCAGCTCGAGATGCATACGGAAAACGGACAGCTGATCCTGCTCATCCATGCCGACAACACTTACGGTATCAATCGTCAAGACTATACGGTCAATCTCTCCAGCAACACTGTGCATGCCAACTACGAGCAGTCAGGCATGGCGAAAGCCAGCACAGATTTCGATCTGGAGATGGGCCTCATGCGTGACGAATACCGCAGCATTGTGATCGAACTTCGTGAGCACGTGCGCGCGCTTGCTGCAGGCCGCCCACAAGATGCTTTCGTTCCTGAGCCACCAAAACCTGAACTTCTGCCTCTTGTCGACTATCTAAGTCGCTACATCAAAACCAACCCTTGATCGAAGGGATTTACGAGACTATGTCAGGAGCGCTTGAGCCCCTCAGCGACTCCTGCTATTCTATTGAGAGTAGCAATCTTTTCGGTTCTGTCTCTGCTGCGCAGAGACTCATGCAGGTAGGTTTGGCATGGCTCATATCCTTCTGGTCGAAGATTCTGATGCCCTCCGCATGGTCATGCGCACCTATCTGGAAGCGGATCATCTGCGAGTTTTAGAAGCCTCGGATGGCAAATCCGCTTTGCTTATATGTGAAAAGCTACCGGCCATCGATCTCATCATTACCGATCAAAATATGCCTGAACTCAACGGCATGGACATGCTGCGTGAGATTCGTAAAATTCCTCAGTATGCTAAAGTCCCGGTTATCTTTCATACCACTGAAAATGACAAGGAGATGAAGCGAGAAGCCGAAGCTCTTGGCGTGACGGGCTGGCTGGTTAAGCCTGCAGGCCCCAAGAATCTCAAGGTGCTCATTCACAAAATCCTGTCCAGCACATCACCCGCACCCTGATTCCGCCTGAGCTGCGTTCTCTCACTTATTGAGGAGCTTTTGGAGGCGATCCAAACCGCGTTCCAATTCGGCTCGCTGGGGCCCAAAGCTAAAGCGCACATAGCCGTTCAAACGCGAAGGGATATGACTGCGACGGTGGCCAGGATTCACATCGAAAAACTTACCGGGAACGCTGATCACCTTTTCTTGCAAGGCAGCATCAAAAAACTGCATCCCATCTTGAAGGCTTGGGTCTAAGCCCGAAAGCTTTGCAAAACAATAGAAGGCCCCGAGCGGCTTATTCGGCAGGATCAGACCCATCGCCGACAGCCGTTCCATCATAAGCAGTCGCTTGCTGGCAAATTCCTCTTGAATGATACGCGCGGACAGATCGGCTCGAGCTGGGTCTAAGAGGGGAACAGCAGCTCTTTGCAAAGGGTGAGCGGCACCTCCATCCAAAAACGAGCCCGCCGAAGTGATTCGCTTGATGATGTCTTTGGGCCCAACCGTCCACGATATACGCAGGCCCGGATAACGCCAGTTTTTCGTCAGACCATCAATCACGAGCACCATATCACGATTCACATCTTCCACGTAGCGAGCGGCTGACACGGATGCTTGGGCAGCCGCAACCTGTTCGTAAAGATAGTGGGAGTAGAACTCATCGAAGATGAGGGCACAGCGGTACTTACGACCGATTTCCACATACTGCGACAGCTCTTCACCGTAAAGCACTTGACCTGTAGGGTTGTGAGGATTCGAGAGCAGCACCGCTCCAAGACCACGAGCGACGATCTCTGCCTGCAGCTGGTCTGCTGTCGCGCGAAATCCATCCGCTTCCTGCAAAAGGATGGGAATAGGCACAAAGCCTTTGAAAGCATCAAAGAGCTCTTCATAAGCCGTATAATCGGGCAAGTAGTGCCCAAGATGTACCGGTGCCAGAGATGCAACTACTCGAGCCAGGCCCGTGCGTCCTCCTGAGGAGATGGCCACATTCTCCGCGGTATACTGCGACGCCATCCCCCGACGATAGCGCGCATTGTAGAGAGCCGCTACAGCGTCCCTTAGCTCTTGGATACCGGCAACCGGACCGTACTCACTGCAGTTGGAATCAATCGCAACGGTTTTTAATCGCTCTTCGTCGGCCCGCAACGCTCCAGTCTCGGGAGCTCCCTGACCTAAGTTCGCCCAATCTTTTGCACCATAAGCAAAGCCTTCCTTTTGCGCGCGTGTCATCACGTAAATCACGCCCGTATTCGGTACTTGGCGAAAACTTGGGAAGCTATCTCCTGACATATGAGGTTCCTCGGCGCGACTCATCAGCGGCTCTCCTTTGTCTTGTCATGCTGTTTGCAGCAATCTTTCAGATGCCTCTTTACGCGAGACCCGACAAGTCTCATTTCATCAACTCTCCTCTCGCTCCAACGTGTGGGTGTTTTTTTTGAGAAGAGCATCTCCTTATGGTAGCATGACTCCCCCCAGAGTGATGCTTTTGTGTGGCAGGTGGAACAGACTGCCTGAAATGCCGCAAAAGTCCTTTTTAACATCTTTATAACCATCTAATATATAAAACAAAAATAAGACTTATTCCCTGGTACATGCCTTGCTCTCTAGAAAGTGAAGACCTGGTGCGGGATAGTCCATGCGCGAGTTCTTCCTCAGAAGCGAGGTGAGCCATTATGAGAACCGAAGGCCAAGATCCCCTGAACACTATTCCAGAAAAAATAGGCACTCTGCCCACAGAAACTCTCGAGGAAACAAAAGAGACTTTAGAGGATACCGCTGAGAAGCTGCACAGCCTTTCCGATACCCTGAAGGTCCGTATGCATCTGGCCGGCATGGAATCGCGTGATCTGCGCCATGAGGTTCTAGAATCGCTCGATGAGTTGGGCAAAAAAATGCGCGAATACGCTTATAAACTCGACAAAAAACTCGATGAGGGGGGCGTGCAGCTCAAGCTAGGAGCTATGGAAGCTAAGGAGCGCTGGGATATGACGCGCAAAGAGGCGCAAGAGCTCCTCGAAATTTTCCACAAAGACAGCGTCAAGGCCAAAGAGTACATAGGCGGTTTGCGCCTTCAGGCTAAACTGGCAAAGTTGGAAACTCGTGACTTTCTAGATGCTGCTGGGCAGGATGTTCAAAAAAATATCGGGGAACTCAATCGCCAAGCAACTTCGACTCTGCGTCAGCTCAATGCAAGCATATCCGATTTTATCAAACGCTTGCATTAATGGATGAAAAGGGGGCTCCCATGATCTCGAATCGCGTGAGCGTGAGCAACTACATGACTCCCATGCCCTATACGGTAAGGCCAGAGGAGCGGCTCGATCAAGCTGTGGCCCTGATGTCCGCCTTCAAAGTCCGTCATCTCCCGGTGCTCGATGGGGATAAGTTGGTCGGGATCCTCGCGGATCGCGACCTGCGCCTCGCTCAAAAGTTAAGGGACCAGGATCCAGGCTTAGCCGAAAGTTCTGTCGCTGATCTCATGGAACATCGCGTGTATACTGTCACTCCCCAAACACAATTGAGTACCGTGGCAGCGCACATGGCCGAGCATCGCCTTGAAGCAGCTCTGATTGTGCACGAAGATGGTCGGCTCATCGGCATCTTTACCGACCTGGATGCCTTGAGAGCCTTAGCCTCGCACCTCCACACTTCGGTCCCTGTCCCCGCCTAATCCCTGGGGACATAAAAAGGTACATATGTGAGGGTCTCTTCTTGAAGAGGCCCTCATCTCTTTGATAGGCTAAGCAGATATTTATGCCATGTCCTCAATCCAAAGGAATTTTGCTATGAAGCTCTTCTCTGCACTTGTATTCCTTGCCTCCCTCAACTTCGGATCCGTGGTAGCCTCAGCGAAAGATCATTGGGTTTGCAACCAAAGTGGTTCAGAAGTAAAAGTCAAAGGCAAAAACGCAAAAGCCAAACAAGCTGACTGCGAAAGCAAAGGCGGCATTTGGGAGAAAAAAGGTCACGGTAAGCAAAGCTCAGGCGGCGCCGGTTCTTGGTAAGCTCCTAGCCCCCAGGTGAGCTCGCGGCCTGCGAGCTCTTCATCGCAAGCCGTCCCACCCCAGCGATCCCAAAACGCAAAAATCACCCCGAAATTCTTATCGAAATGCCGAGGATCGGCACTGTGATGGATATGATGTTGATGTGGACTGACAAACCAAGCTCGCACCCAACGTGGGTAGTGCACCGCCACAGGCGCATGATGCAGATGAACCGTCAGCATATAGAGAAAAAATCCCACACCCAAGCCCCCAAACATCCAAACCGGAGTCGCTCGGGGCAAGAGCAAATGCAATCCCCCTAAGGCGGCTCCCGCGGCAAGACCACGAGCCGCGCTCAAAAGGAGGGGCTCCAAAGGATGCTGACGAAAATTGCTGAGGGGGGTGAGAAAGGTGACGCTATGATGAACTCTATGGATAGTCCAGAGCCACTGCCAGCGATGCATCGCGCGATGGATCAGGTAGGCGGCAAGATCGAAGGCCAGCATCGTGATCGCTGTCGCCAAGAAGCCCTCCAAGAGGTCGGGCAGTTCCCAGCCATCCCCAAAGGGCTCCCAATGGTCCCCCCAAGCTAAAAGCGCCTGATAGCTTCGTTCAAAACAAAAGACATGAAGAGCAGCAACAGGAACCCTTAAGCCCCCGAAATAACCCAAAGACCAAAGACCATCCGTGAGCACAGAGCGCCTTGCCTGCCAGGCCTTCAGACTGATGAAAGCAAGGCCAGCGCGAACGCCTCGTGGATCCTTCAGCCTTAGCCAAAGCAGGACCAAGAGCAGCGCAGTGATACTATACAAGGGACAGAACGCTGAGCTGAGACCGAAACCTTCGCTCCAAGGGGACATCATGGCACGAAAGATGGCCTGCAGGCACTCCTGGGTAGCCCTAAAACTCTCCATAAACTCCCCGCTCCACACTTTTTTGGCAAGGCCTCACCGTGCAAGGAAGACATCTCGATGGCATTCCTCGAAGATACCCAAGCCGAGCGGGAGGGTCAATCAATGCCGGCAGTTCCCTCGATTCTTACCGAGATTCTGCCGCTCAAAAGGCTGACGCCTTTGCCCAAGGACTTTACGCAGGGACGCAGGCGCCCGAGTTTACTGGCGCTATTAACTCTTTTTTATTTGAGTTTCAGTTGCAAAAAGCCGATAGGATTGTAAATCTTGGGCGGAAGTGAGTGCACCCATGTCCTCATTTAGGGGACCTTCTGAGACCCAAAAGACCATTCTAGAGGGGAATCGAGCATGCCTATCGGAACACCAGAACTTCTCGTCATCGGATCTGTCGTCGTTCTGCTCTTCGGGACGCAAAAACTGCCTAAATTGGGTAGCGCCTTGGGAGAAAGCATTCGCAACTTCAAAAAAGGCATCGCTGAAGGCGAGCGCGAGCAAAGCTTGCCTGAAGCTAAATCTTCGAAAGAATAAGATTCTGTCGCCTTGCGCACAGAAATAAAGAAAAGGAGCCCTGATTGTTCAAGGCTCCTTTTGCTTTTTAGGTCTTGGCAAAAAATTTAGCGGGCAAACTGGCAATTGAGAGAGAGCTCAACCGTGGTCAAGACGCCTCCAACTTTTTCTTTAGCTTCGTAGCTCAGAGTCTGAGGGTTAGCTAACGAAGGTTTGACCACAAATTTATGGTCGTGCATTCCTGCACTCCAAAACAAGGGCTCGCCTTTACCAGTGATCACATCCGCATCACCTAAGAAACTGCGCTTAAGTTTAAGACCTTCACGAGCATTCTTAGCAAGCGTAAAACTCCCTGGCCAACGGTAGACACCATAAAGTCCCGAACCTGGCATGGGAATTTTATAATCCACGACGAACGTCGCTTCGACCTTCAAATCGCTCAAGGTTCCATCAGCGCCACGCTCATAGCTGAGGCTACAGGGTGCTTTCTCAGTATCAACACCTTGCACGCTGCCTACGGCTGCATTCTCAGCCTTCAGCTGCGCCTCTTCAGGTCGACCACAGGCTGCTAGCCATAAAAGGCTCAGAGAGACTAAAGACAATGAAAAACGCATCGTACATCCTCCAGAAAGGTGTCTATTCCAGAGTTCCGCATACGCCTCTTTTGCTAGCAATGCAAGCGCCAACGGGCTCATTTGCGCTCTGAATGGCTACCCTAGACACCTTTGAGCAGCGCTCTCGCACCGACCAGTTACCAATGATATCAGTAGCTTGACTTTGAACCTCCATTCCCCCAAGATCGCGTACGCCTTTAGGGGCACACTCAATTTAGGCAAGGTCGGTCTTGGATCGACCTTGCTTTGTTTTTTCTGCTTAAAATTTGAAAACTTAGTCTCTCGACTCTCCAACTTTTGCCGCCTCGTTCCCGCCACGATTCCTACCTCAAGGTCCCTCTTCCGCTCGAAGTCACTGGCAAGAGTGGCCTTTGCTGTTGACATGCAGGGTCTTATAAGAGATTTTGAGAAGCACATAAGGCTCATAGGAGATAAGCTTATGCAGAACACACCCCAGCGCTATGCGCAAAGATTACAAAATCCTGACTCATCTCGCGTCCTCGTGTCTGCTCGCGCTGCCCTCTGTTGTCCCTGCCTTTGTTGTTGTTAAAAGCCTCCCCGGCTATCTGTTAGCAACGAAAAATCCCTAGTTTTTATAAAAATTTAATGAGTTTGCGAAAGTTTTGATTCCTTGCGTTTGCGCTTGGTTTTCGTTTCGCCACACTATCATTCTTCGCGTTGTTTTTTGGCCATTGCTTTCGCCCTGAGAGCCTTGGGAACCTTGCGCGCATCGAAAGCAATGGCCAAAAAACTCGCTCACCTAAGAGGATACTTATGAAGCAAGGTTTTGTGAGTCTGGTCGGAGCTGGTCCCGGCTCAGTCGATCTTCTGACTTTAGGCGCCGTCAAAGCTCTGCAAAAAGCTGAAGTGATACTCTACGATGCTCTGCTTGCGAGCGATGTACGCAAGCTCTTTCCAAAACGAGCCAAGACTGTCTATGTTGGCAAACGCTGCGGCCAGCATGCTCTCAAGCAGCATGAGATCAATGATCTATTGGTAGCCTATGGTCAGCAGGGCAAACGTGTGGTTCGTCTCAAAGGCGGTGACCCCTTTATCTTTGGTCGGGGCGCCGAAGAAGTCGCGGCTCTCCGAGCTGCAGGCCTTGCTTATCAGATTATTCCCGGCATCAGCGCCATGAATGGCATCGCAGCGGAATGGGCCCTTCCCCTCACCGCTCGCGGTCATGGCAACGAATTTCGAGCGATCCAGGGACACCACCTACCGGATGACCCAGCCTACTGGCACGAACTCGCTCATTACCAAGGTACTCTTGTCATCTTTATGGGCATAGAAAAGCTCCCCACTATCATCGCCCGACTCCGTGCTTTTGGAGCTGAGCGTCAGCGTCCCATCGCCATCTTAGAGACGGATGAGGAGGGGCGTACTCACCTCAGCAAAAGTCAGCTTGGGATTTGGCAGCAAACAGGCTTTGAAAAGAAAACCAAAGGCCCAGGCATCATCTATATCGGCAGCAACGTCTCCCTGATGGAGAGCACAGCCCTTAACCAAACCCATGCGGAGGACAAGACTGATGAGTTCACTCTTACCCGTTTTCTTTGATTTGAAACAAAAGCCCGTCCTTGTCATTGGCGGCGGACTGGTCGCTCTGGAAAAACTGGAAAAACTCGTTGAGACGGGCGCCACGCTTCGCGTCATTGCCAAGCACTTTCACCCGGATACTCTGCGCCTTATAGAATCCTATGGAGCGAGTTGGGAACAAAGAGCTTGGGAGCCCTCTGATCTCGAAGGCGTCTTTTTGATAATTTCAGCCGTCAATGAGCCGCTTGCGCATGCGGCCGTAGCCGATGCCGCACGCGCTGCCAGGATCATCATCAATGCCGTCGATGAACCCAAGGCCTCTGATTTTTACTTTGCCGCTCAACTTCATCGCGGTCCTTTGCAGCTAGCGATCTCAACGCAAGGTCTTTTCCCTGGAGTCGCACGTGCGATTCGACTCTGGCTCGAAGAGTTTTTGCCGCAGGATATCACCCCCGAATTTGATCAGCTCGTTCGCTTGCGCAGTTCTGTGCGGACCCACATCCCCGATACGGTCCAGCGCATGCAGGCTCTACGAGAGCAGCTGACACACTGGATAGAACAAGGTGCACCTCATCGCCCAAAAGGAGAACTCACATGAGCCTTACCGAAAAAACTAAAATCGAACTCTTGAAAGAAGAATCCCATGGCCTCCGCGGCACGCTCGCCGAAGAACTGCAGAGCGACTCCCCCAAGTTCAGCATCAATGGTGAGCACCTGCTCAAATTTTGGGGAGCCTACCAGCAAAAGGATCGCGATCGCAGAAAGCCTGGTGATCCCGAGGGCCCCAAACCCTTTACTCTCATGGTGCGTGGGCGTATTCCCGGCGGTCGCCTGACGGCCGCACAATGGCTAGCCTGGGACACGATAGCCGATCGCTATGCGAGCAGCGGCCTGCGTCTCACCACCCGACAAAGCGTCCAGCTTCATGGGGTGCTTAAAAGCAATCTTAAAGCCGCTATTCAAGATATCCATACGGCGCTGAGTTCCACCGTTGGAGCTTGCGGTGATGTCGTTCGCAATGTGGCACAGGCTGTGAATCCTTGGGGCGATCCGCGCCTTGCTCAACTTGATGCCCCTGCGGATCTCATTTCCAAGCATTTTGAAGCTGATACGAATGCCTACTTTGAAATCTTTTTGGATGGAGAACCTGTTGTCGAAGAGAAAATCGATCGCATCTACGGGCAGGCCTATCTTCCTCGCAAATTCAAGATTGGTATCACAGCCGTCGGCGACAACTCGATCGATCTTTACACGCAAGATCTTTCTTTAGCTGCAAGCTTCGATGCCAACGATCAGCTTGAGGGCTACTTCGTCTTTGTCGGTGGGGGTATGGGCATGTCGCACAGCGATGCCGAGACTCACCCGCGCTTGGCCGACGCTCTGGGTTGGATTCCTGCGGCATCCCTGATCGCCGTGACCGAAGCGGTTGTGACGACCCAGAGAGACTACGGAAATCGAGAAAATCGTACATTTGCGCGACTCAAGTATCTGCTCGACAAAAAGGGGGTTGCTTGGTTTCAGGGCGAAGTCGAAGAGCGAGCGGGCATCCGCTTTGAGCAACGACCGCTCCCCGAATGGAAGACGCCTTCCTATCTCGGTTGGTCCCAGCATCGCAATGGCAGTCTTTCGCTCGGCTTTCATACCCTTTCTGGACGCCTCATCGACACCGAAAAGCGCCCCCTCAAAAGCACACTGCGCGATCTGATTGCAACTTACCAGCTCTCAGTCCAGGTCACCGCCGATCAGGATCTGATTTTGCTTGGGATTCGGCCTGAGGATCAAAAAGCGATCGAAAGCCTTTTGGATGCTCGAGGACTCAGCCCACACAGTCCCCAAAAGCTCTACGATAGGGCTCTCACCTGTGTGGCCCTGCCCACCTGTACCAAGGCCCTCGCTGAAGCTGAGCGCGCTGGCCCGCAGATTTTTGGCTGGTTTCAGGAAAGCCTCGATCGTCATCAGGCGAATGAACGCGCTCCGGTGATTCGCATCACGGGCTGCCCTAATGGTTGTGCGCGACCCTATAGCGCCGAAATCGGCTTAGTTGGGCAACTCCCTGGGCATTATGCCCTTTACATCGGAGGCGATGCCGAAGGCCGCCGCCTCGCTCAAAAAATCAAAGATAAGGTCAAGATCGATCAGCTCTCGGAACTCTTTGAAAAACTTACAGCTCTTTGGGTCCAAGAAAGCCCCAATGAGGAGCGCCTGGGTGACTTTGCCTTGCGCTATGGTTTGGAACGTTTAGGAGCAGCTCTATGAGCGAAGACCTTTCCTTCGACGCTCTTCGGTGGCTCGAGCAGCTGGCCCAAGGAGCTCTGGCGCCTCGTGCTGAGGACATCGTCGCTCGTGCCGTCACGCTATTTCCTGGATCCTTAGCTTTGGCCAATAGCTTTGGTCTTGAAGATCTAGTGCTCCAGCATATGGCCTTGCCTTATAAGGATCGCATCCAGAGCTTTGTCCTTGATACAGGGCGCTTGCCTGCAGAGACCTACGATCTCATTGAGCTCTGGCGCCTGCGATTTTCTATAGCCTTTCGCATGGTTTCACCTGATGCAGCAGCCCTTGAGGACTTTGTCAGTAGGGAGGGGCCCAATGCTTTTTACCAGAGCCTTGAACTTCGCAAGCACTGCTGTGAGATTCGCAAGATCGAACCCCTGACCCGTGCCCTGAGTCCTCATGGAGCTTGGTTGACCGGTCTACGCCGCGAGCAATCACAGGCTCGCTCCACACTAGAGCTCGCGGAAAAAGAGAGCAGTGGACGTTGGAAGCTCAATCCACTTGCTCACTGGAGCCTCGAACAGATTTGGGACTATGTGCATACGCATCAGCTTCCTTACAACCCCCTCCATGATCGAGGCTATCCCAGCATAGGCTGCGCGCCTTGCACACGCGCTATAGAAGCAGGCGAAGATGTGCGCGCAGGACGCTGGTGGTGGGAACGAGATCAACACAAAGAGTGCGGCCTTCACACTCATGCCCGAAAGGAGACGACCCATGCCTATCCATCCCCATGACGAGCGTTACTTGCACGAATTGGAGGCCGAGAGTATCGAAATCCTGCGTGAAGTTGCTGCCAGCTTTGAGCGTCCTGCTATCCTCTATTCGGTCGGCAAAGACTCATCGGTGCTGCTGCATCTCGCAAAAAAAGCGTTTTTACCGGGAAAAATACCCTTCCCTCTTATCCATGTAGATACCGGCTTTAAGTTCAAGGAGATGTATAGCTTTAGGGATCAGGTGGCTCGCGATCTCGGGCTCGAGCTCATCGTCCATCGCAACGAGCCGGCTATCGCCAAAGGGACAAATCCCTTTGCTCTCGGCACCAGCGCTTGCTGTGCCCTGCTCAAAACCGAAAGCTTGCTCCAGGTCCTGCGGCTCTATCAGGTCGACGCAGCCTTAGGAGGAGCTCGACGCGACGAGGAGCGCTCACGTGCTAAAGAGCGTATTTTTTCCTTTCGTGATCAGCATGGCCAATGGGATCCGAAAAATCAAAGGCCAGAGCTCTGGACTCTCTACAACAGCAAAGTGCATCCCGGTGAAAACATGCGAGTCTTTCCGCTCTCTAATTGGACCGAGTATGATATCTGGCACTATATCCGCCGCGAGGCTATTCCTATCGTTCCACTCTACTATGCAGCAGAACGCTGGGTCCTCGATAAAGGCAAAAATCTCATCCCTCTCGACGAGGACGATCCGCGCCGACAGGATCCTGATGCGAAGAAAGTCTGGAGTCGCTTTCGCACTCTAGGCTGCAGCCCCTGCACAGGCGCGATGCGTTCGCAGGCTCAGGACATCGATGCCATCATTGAAGAGCTGTTCACAATTCGCAGCTCAGAACGTGCAACTCGAGCCATTGATCACGATCAAGATGCTTCCATGGAACTCAAGAAAAGAGAGGGTTACTTCTGATGAGCTCCTTAACCCAACAGGTCCTCCGCATCACCACGGCTGGTAGCGTCGATGATGGCAAGTCGACTTTAATAGGTCGCCTCCTCTATGAGAGTCGGGCTGTCCTCGATGATCAGTGGGAAGCCTTGCAAAAGGCTCGCCTGATCCAGGGGCAACCCGATCTATCCCTGCTCACCGACGGCCTCAAATCCGAGCGCGAGCAAGGTATCACCATCGATGTCGCTTATAAATACTTTGCGAGTACAAAGCGTAAATTTATCCTTGCTGATGCCCCAGGTCATGTCCAGTATACGCGCAACATGGTAACGGCCGCCTCACGCGCCGATGTCGCCATCATCCTAGTCGATGCTCGCCAGGGTGTCATCGAACAAACACGGCGCCACTCCTATCTGATCGCTCAGCTAGGCGTCCCACATGTGATCTTGGCCATCAATAAAATCGATGCAATCGACTACGATCAAGAACGGATTGAAGCCATAGATCGCGACTTTCGGCGCCTGGCATGGGTTCATGGGGCCCAGTCTCTCCACAGTCTGCCGCTCAGTGCTCTGCTCGGGGACAATGTGAGTTCTAAAAGTTCGGCTACCCCTTGGTATAAGGGGCCCTCTCTGCTCGAGCTCTTGGAGACCCTGCCTTCGACGGCACTCTCCACACAAAGTCCTTATCTTCCCGTGCAATTGATCCTGCGGGATCGATCGGGACAGCGTCTGGCAAGCGGAACCCTGCGTTCAGGCCCCCTAAAGCTTGGCGATGAGGTCACGCTTTGGCCGTCGCAGCAGAAAAGCCACATTCGTTCGCTCTGGGTCCACGGCCAAAACGCAAACCAGGCTCAAGCTGGAGATGCCATCGCGGTGAGTTTGGACGATGAACGTGATCTGGAACGCGGCAGCCTCATCTTAGCTGAGGGACAGCAGCCCAAGACAGCTCAGGCATTTAACGCTGAGCTCGTATGGTTCGACGAGGAAGCTCAGCGCCTCGACGAACGCTATCTCTTGCGCCTTGGCTCGCAAACGACCCGAGCCCAAATAGTTCAGATCGCCTATCGCTTTGATTTAGAGCAACTGGCTCCGGTGCCCTCCACACAGCTGCAGGTCAATGATGTCGCTCGGGTCAAAATTGAGAGCTCTCGACTCCTGGCCATTGATACCTTTGCTGACGATAAGTACGCGGGAGCTTTCATCTTGATCGATCCTCGGAGCTTTCGAACAGTCGCTGCAGGGATCATCAAGGATATTGACGGCCAAAACCATCGTTCTTCTGCTGTCGGCAGCCTGAGGCTTGTCGATCACTTTGTCGAGCCTTCGGAGATCGAAGGCGAACGCATCCTGCAAATTCCTCGGAATTTTTTGCAGAACAATACTGCGGATGCCTCCCTCAAGATCATAGAAAGTCTGTGGGAACTTGGCTGGCATGTGCATCTTGAACAAGATCCTCTCAGCGAAAGCCTACAAAAACGTTTGATCCAGCGGGGACTCGGCACCTTTGAACATGGGCTTGGCATCTGATCATGGGTATGTTTGTGAGGCTAAGACCTTACGCAAAACTTTTCTCAGCAATTGGCATGAAAGTCTCTGGAACCGAGTCCAGGTTCAGGGTATAAGAGGAAGGGATGAACCAAAGTTCTTGACGGAGACTTCGTAATGCCACAGACCTGGGAACAGACACTCCAAAGGACTTCCATCGAACATGGGCTGCTCTGCACCTTTCACGAGCAGATCGAACGTCTTGTTCGTTTGACCGTCGCAGCCCTCGTTCTCGATCATGAAAAGCGGAGCTTTGAGCAGAGCTTAGCCCCTGTTGTCCAAAAGCTGCTGAGTTGCCTGCAAGAAACCTATCAGCATAGCGAAGCTGTTCAGAGCCTCAGTCTTGAGCCTGTTCTGGCTCAGCTGAGCACGCTGGGGCCACTGTTTCGATCGGATATCGAGGCCGCCTTACTCGATGATCCGGCCACCTCCGATCCGGTGGAGGTGATGTTTTGTTACCCGGGATTTAAAGCTGTGTCCGCGCATCGTATCGCGCATATTTTCTACCGCTTACACTGGCCGCTGCTACCACGCATGATTGCCGAGAGGGCTCATCAGGAGACGGGTATCGACATCCATCCGGGTGCCCAGATTGGATCGCATTTTTTCATCGATCACGGCACTGGAACAGTGATTGGTGAGACGGCCATCATTGGCAATCGCGTCACTCTCTATCAGGGTGTGACTCTGGGTGCCAAGCGCTTTCATCGCGATCAAGAGGGCATGGTGATCAAGGGCGAAGCGCGACACCCTATTCTCGGCGATCAGGTCACCGTGTACTCAGGCGCGACGATACTGGGCCGCATCATGATTGGCGAAGGGAGCATCATCGGAGGTAATGTCTGGCTCACCGAAAGTGTCCCTAGTAAAAGTCGCATCACCCAGCAGCAATTTGTCTCTCACCTCTTTCGTGATGGTGGCGGGATCTAGTTTAACTTTACTGTGCAAGTCACACTCTCTATAAGGAACTGTTCATGGAAAGGCGTCATCGACCTAAAATAGCCGCAAATATTCTGGAAACTATCGGCAACACACCCTTGGTTCGCATCCCAAAACTCAATGCTGGTCTGCATGGCGAGATTTTACTTAAGCTTGAATTTTTTAATCCCCTTTCAAGCGTCAAGGACAGGATCGGCGCTGCCATGATAGAGGCGGCAGAGGCGGCTGGCGAACTGAAGCCTGGTTCGACCCTGATCGAACCAACCAGTGGTAATACGGGTATAGGCCTGGCTTTTGTCGCAGCTCAAAAGGGTTACAAACTGATCCTCACGATGCCCGAGACCATGAGCATAGAGCGCCGCAAGATGCTCAAAGCCCTAGGCGCAGACATAGTCCTCACACCAGGTGAAAAAGGGATGAAGGGCGCTATCGCGCGTGCTGAAGAGCTCACGGCAGAAAATCCAAGCTACTTTATGCTCCAGCAGTTTAAAAATATGGCCAACGTCGAGATCCATCAGAAGACGACAGCTCTTGAGATCTGGGAAGATACCGATGGCAAGGTTGATTTTTTGGTTGCTGGAGTGGGTACGGGTGGCACCATCACGGGTGTGAGCAGCGTTCTCAAAAAGAAAAAGCCGAGCTTCAAAGCTATCGCTGTCGAACCCAAGGATTCCCCAGTCCTATCCGGAGGCGCACCGGGCCCCCATAAGATTCAAGGTATAGGCGCGGGCTTTATTCCCGACATCGTCGATCTTCAGCTCATTGATGAAATCATCAAGGTGAGCAATGAAGAGGCTGGCCAATGGGCCCGTCGAGCAGCGAAAGAAGAAGGCATCCTCTGCGGGATTTCCTCTGGTGCAGCTATCGCAGCAGCGATACAGATCGCCTCGCGGCCTGAGAACAAGGGCAAGCAGATTGTGGCTATTATCGCAAGCACAGGTGAACGTTATCTGTCGACGTGGCTTTTTGAAGATGCCTGACGGCGCATAAATTTTTCTTCCTATCAAGGACGTGTCCGTATGCCGACAGCAAAAGGCATACGGACACTTATCTTCGAAAGCAGTTTTCAACTCATTTTTCACCCCAAGGACTCCCAAGATCCAGTATTCTATCCCTAAAATGCTCTTGCTCAATTTTCCTTAAGCTCTAAGGGCTATTATGCCGATAACCCCTGCAGACCGCCAAAGGAAGGCCTCCATGCATAGAAGCTTATCCGGGTTTCTCATCCTAAGTGCCTTGGCATCATGCAAAGAGCCAAGGGTGCAAAAGTCCACCGTGACTCATGACCCGGCATCGCTCGATACCGCCTCACAGGATAAGCTTCCCAGCCGCGACCAATCCCCGCTCTTTGTCGAAGCTGGAAGCGATATTTATAGCCACACCAGTATTTCCCTAGTGGCCCAGGTCAAGGGATTCGACAATATCCTTTGGCAGCAAGTCTCTGGACCAGGTATCGTCACCTTTTCAGATCGCGCCTCAGCCAGCCCCCTCGTGACGGCAGACAAAGAAGGCGAATACCTCATAAAAATCATCGCTTCCAAAGGGGAAACAACGCTTTCTGACAATCTGCATTTCACCTGGGACATCACACCTCCTAGCCTCATCATCAGCCCAGATTTTAGGGCCTTTCAAGCTTTCGAGCTCTATCTGAGCTCACAGGATGCAGACTCCATAGCGTGGGAAGTCCTGTCGGGACCTGGTGAAGCCCAGATTTCTCATCCCGAGCCAACCAAGACTATGTTTTCTGCAAATGCCGATGGGGTGTATCAACTGCGGGTGACGGCGTTTGACAAAGCCGGTAATAAAACCGTGCGTAAAACAGCGGTGACATGGAATACCAGGGACTTAATGGTACAAGCAGGGCCCGACCTCATGAGCAGCGGCCCCATTGAAATTTCAGCACAAGCCTCTCAAGAGAACGTGACCTATGCTTGGACCGTCGTCTCGGGCCCTGGGAACCTGATGTTTTCAGATAGAGGTGATGGCGTGCAAACGACAGAAGTTCAATCCCAAGTCGAAGGCACCTATATCTTGCGGGTGACCGTCACCAATAACGTCGGTCGAACGGCGAGTGATGAACTGTCGATCACGTTTTCTAGAAGTGCACCCGCACTTTCCCTGCAGAGCCATCCGTAACCAGCTTATTTTGGGCTTCCTACCCAAAAGTCGCCTTTGCTCTTGAAAATTATTTTTTACTCTTGCCAAGTCCAAGCCTTTTCCCTTAGCCTCGAGTTAAGGATTTGTGGCCGCTTGCAGCTCGTACTGCTAAAGAGCCCATCTTGGACGAAAAGTAAGCCTCCGAACTTACTTGGGAATTTCAAGATGTGAACTGAAAAGATCTCAGCCACGCCTTGTGCGTGGCTTTTTTTTTCAGCGCAGCCCTGCTGCCTCACTCCCCAGTTTATCAGCGCGAAGCTTTCGCACTCTTTGCAGTCTTTTTGCTGCCACGGGAAGGGTGCGCCCTATGAAGGAATACCAGTCTATGTCTCACGATGCCTCTCTTCAAACCCTGGCCGTACACGCGGGCGAAGCCCGTGTCAAAAGCGATTACGGAATAGTCGATCCAATTCATTGCTCCTCCACTTTTACCTTTGCCAATTCTGCCGCCATCATCTCGATGCTAGAGAATGGCGAAGAACGCGACGAGTATGCTCGCTATAGTAATCCTAACAGTCGTACCGTCGAGAAAAAGCTTGCTGCCCTAGAGGCGACCGAAGACGCTATCCTTTGCACCACAGGTATGTCAGCCCTCACGCTGCTTTTTCTCAATCGTCTGCGTCCTGGGGATCAGCTGCTTTTCTTCGATCGCTGCTATCATCGCACGCGGCAGTTTTGTTACGAGTATCTCGAGCAATTTGGAGTGCGCTGCAAGGCGATTGCCACCGGTGATTTCCAGGCGCTTGAAGCAGCCTGCGATGCAAGGACTAAACTGATCTTCACCGAACTCCCAACCAATCCCCATCTCGATGTGATCGATATCGAAGCTCTGGCCGCTCTTGGCAAAAGAAAAGGCATAGCGACCTGCGTAGACACCACCTTAGCAAGTCCCATCAACATCCAACCGAGTCGCTGGGGTATAGATTTTATCGTGCACTCAGCGACCAAATACCTCGGGGGGCATAACGATCTGCTCGCCGGGGTCCTCTGCGGCCGTACGGAAGATCTCGCGAGCATCCGTACCTTGCAAGGCATCATAGGAGCCGTCGCGGCCCCGCACACAGCTTATCTTTTGCAGCGTGGCCTCAAAACTTTGCCCCTGCGCGTAGCGCAACAGAATAAGTCGGGTCTTGCCGTGGCGCAGTTTTTAGCCCAGCATCCGAAAGTGGCCCGCGTGTATTACCCAGGCCTCGAAACCCATCCGAGCTATCACTTGGCCCGCAAGCTCCTCAAAGGAGGCGGCGGCCTGATCAGCTTTGAGCTGAAGACCGATCGTCACGGCTGCAGCCGCTTTATTGATGCCGTGCACATCCCTAAGATTGGTCCTAGCCTCGGCGGTGTCGAAACCTTGATCGAACAGCCTTATCTCATGAGTTTTTATAGAGCGAGCAAAGCCGATCGTGAGCGTTGGGGTATCGACGATGCCCTCGTGCGCTTGGCGCTTGGCATCGAAGATACCGAGGATCTCATTGCCGATGTGAAGCAAGCCTTGGACGTTCTGTAACCTATCTAAGCTTTTCCTGGTCCGTAACACACTGAGGGAGCACAGCCCATGCATTTTTCCACACGCTCGATCCATGTAGGCAATGAAAAAGAACCGATCACTGGCGCGGTGATTCCCCCGCTGCATCTGTCCTCAACCTTTGCCCCTGATGGCGATTTTTCCAAAGCCGTCTACGACTATTCGCGCAGCGGCAATCCCACGCGTGCTGCTCTCGAGACGACGCTCGCGACTCTCGAAGAGGGCTGTGGAGCCCTAGCCTTTTCCTCGGGTATGGCTGCGATCCACTGTGCTACCCAGCTCTTGCGTTCCGGGGACCATATTCTCGCGGGCACAGATATTTACGGCGGCACCTATCGCATCCTGCATAAGATTTTGAATCGTGCTGGCATTGAAACCACACTCGTGCGCCTCGATGATGAAGCAGCCGTGCGCGCCGCCATCCGCCCCAACACCAAGATGATCTGGGCCGAAAATCCTGGCAATCCCTTGCTCAGCCTTGTAGACATCGAAGCCCTAGCCAATATCGCCCATGAACAGGGGGCCCTGCTGGCCATCGACAACACCTTTGGCACTCCCGTGGCAACCCAACCCTTAACTTTGGGTGCTGATATCGTCATGCATTCGGCCACCAAGTTTTTAGGTGGGCATAGCGATCTCTTGGGCGGCGCTCTGGTGGTCAGAGATCCCGAACTCTTAAAAGAACTCTATTTCATTCAAAACGCCACCGGCGCAGTGATGGCTCCCTTTGACTGTTTTCTCTGTACGCGGGGGATTAAGACCCTCGAACTGCGGTTTCGGGAGCAGTGTAAAAGCGCTCTTTGGATCGCGCAGTACCTAAGCCACCACCCCCTAGTCCGCAAAGTTTTCTACCCTGGCCTCGCCTCTCACCCCCAACACGAACTTGCACAACGCCAATTACGCGGCTCCTTTGGAGCGGTCGTTAGCTTTGAACTTGCTGCCGACTATCAGGCGACCCAGCGCTTTGTCGCCTCGACTCAACTTTTTCAAAGAGCTGTGAGCGTCGGCGCCGTCGAATCCCTGATCGAACAACCGGCATCGATGTCGCATGCAAGCTACGATAAGGCTGACCGTCAAAAAGCAGGCATAAGTGATGGGCTGATTCGACTCTCGGTAGGTTTGGAACATGTTCACGATCTCCTGGCAGATTTGCAAAGAGCCTTTCTCGAGGCATTGCCCCCGAGCGAAGACAAGACCAAGAGCTCAGTGGAGTCCGGGCGATTGCCTCAGTATGCTTACCTCAGCTAAAAGGCCTGAGAGGTGACGCTCGAGCAGCCCCTGTCTGTTCAGGTTTTGTAAAAGTTCAGCAAAGGAAAGCAAGCAATCTTAAAACCAGCTTACGCTGTTTTTTTCGCGTGACCTTTACCAACAAACTCGTTATGGTTCGCTGCGTGGTCGCGCAGACCCTTTGCTGCTTACCCTGAAATTGTGGAGATCTCTCATGCAAAAAATCACCTGGCTCGCCCCGCTCCTTGGCTTTTCTTTCTGCATGGCGCAGGCTCAAGCAACCCAAGCCCCACACTTCACTCGTGGCTCAGACCCCGCAGCTCTCGAAGTCGAGACGAATTTTGGCAGCGTAGTCTTG
Source organism: Oligoflexaceae bacterium (assembly GCA_947454545.1). Taxonomy (GTDB): domain Bacteria; phylum Bdellovibrionota_B; class Oligoflexia; order Oligoflexales; family Oligoflexaceae; genus Oligoflexus. The sequence goes on along the minus strand of CANGNB010000004.1, from coordinate 13,312 downwards.
AGCAGCACGGCAACTCTCGAAGGCAAACAATCCCGCTTTGAACAAGGCTGGCTCATCTTGAGCTGGACCGGCGCAAGTGGTGGCAATGGCACACTCGAGATTTTAAGTACTGGTCATCGCCCAGAGACAGTCCATTTGAACTTAGGCAAAGGCGCCGGAGCTCTCGTGGTCAGCGCTCAAGAAGGTGTGTTTAAGGTGGGTGATGTGGTCGCTATCAAAGATTTTGTTTGCGGCCCACAAGGCAGCCTTTGCCAGTATTCGATTCCTGAGTTGCCTAAAGACAGCTCGATACCGTGTGGACCTCAGGGAGCCACCTGCACGGTCGATTATCCAGAGGTTGATCTCGATCAGCTCGGGCAAAACAACAAGATCGGACCGCAATCGTAAGCGGATGTCTTGTATCGAACTCTCTGCCGTCGCACTCTGTGTACGACGGCTTTTTTTTACTCCAATTCAAAAAGCACAGAGACCTCGCGACTCACGCGAATCTCGCCTGGAGCCAAAGTGGGATCTTCCCCTGAGGGTGAGCGCGCCATAGACTTTTGCATGCTCAGCATCGGCTGAGGGCCAGGTCCCATATCGTGCACGCCATCAGCGATACTGTGGACACGCCCTAGCTTTTGTCCCATCTCGCGAGCCATAGCTTCAGCTTTCGCCTTAGCCTGCTTCAGAGCTTCGCTGCGCGCGCTCTCTTCCAATTGCTTGTGTTGCGACGAGCTGAATTGAAGGCTGTGCATCTGATTGATTCCACTTTGCATCAAAACAGCTATCAGCTCCTCATAACGCTTGAGATCCTTCCACAGGATGCGCACATCACGACGCGCATTGTAGGCCGTGACCGTGCGAGAAGGCTTCGCATTCGGTCCATAGGGGTTGTCGATGATAGGTTGAATCTGGAGGTAGTTAGACTGAATATCTCGGGGCTCGATCTTAAAATCGCGGGCGATGCTCAGTAGCTTTCGCATCACCTCATCGCTCTTGGCTTTAGCCGTTTCAAACTTGGGCTCAGTGATATCAATACCCACGACAAAACTCACCTGATCGGCCTTCGCAGCAGCCTCACCCTCGCCAGAGACCCAAAGCGTGCGATCGTCTTTAGCCCAAGCGACAGCTTCCAGCAAGGCCAGACAAACACCAAAAAAGACAATCTTTTTCATAAATTGCATAGAACCCTTCTCCCACCTGCAGCACCTCGTTGAGCGCAAACCTAGACAACTCTAGCAGAAAGACACAGCTCTGCAAATCGAGACTCGTCACCTGCAATATTTGGAGAGCCACGGCCTCTTAGGGGCGAAAGCTATGTACCCCTCTTGTCTCTAGCAAAGGACCCCACAGTATGGAATTGCATGCCTTAGACCGCGCAGATCAGCCGACCTCCCTGCGTCTTAGTTTTGAGGGCAAAGCCCTCGACTATCTCATCCTCATTCTCAAGACGCTGTTTCTAACACTCATCACCGCAGGTCTCTATTATCCTTGGGCACGCGCTAGGCGCCTCCAGTTTCTCTTTCAGAACACACGTCTGGGACAACATAGCTTAACCTTTACCGGTCATGGTCGTGAGATTGCACTATCTTATCTCAAGGGAATAGCACTCTACGCGATCTTTTACGGACTTATCTTCGGTACAACCAAGATCAGCGATAGCACAACCTGGTTAAAGCTCGTCCTCGTCTGGATCAGTGTCATGGGGTTCTATAGCATTCTGCCCCTTGCAATATGGGGAAGTCATGCCTATCGACTCTCGCGCCTGCGCTATCGTTCAATTTACTTTTCCATGGATCGCATCCGGCGCAAAGCCTTTGTCCTGCAATTTCTCTTGGATATGATCTTCACTCTGCTGAGCTTTGGCTTCTACTTTCCCATGCTCAAATTTCATATGACAGAGGCCTTGATCAGTAGCGCTCGGTGGGGAGATCAGGCCTTCACCTTTACAGCTCGTTCGCGCGACTCCTATGTCCTCGCTCTCAAAAACTTTGGGCTCTGTCTTATTACGATTGGTCTCTACCTGCCGTTTGCCATCGCTAGCCGTGTTCGCTTTACTGTGGCTCATACTCAGTTTGGCGATGAACTGGACTTTGCGATCGATCTGAAAGCTAAAGATGTCCTCACTCTCTTTCTCTGGCCTATGATCCTCAGCACACTGACCTTAGGCCTCGCTTACCCTTGGGCTTACGTGTGGCAAAAGCAAAGACTCTACTTAAAGGTGCTCTTCTTCGGTCGCTTGCCTTTGGAACGCGTGCAGCAGTCCAAAGATAAGGCTGCAGCGGCCGAAGGTCTCGGGGATTTCCTTGGTGTTGATCTTTCCTTGGGAGTCTAAAATGAGTCAGCGTTGGTCAGCACTTTACTGGGATGGTCTGAGTCCGCGGGAAGAGCAGCTTGAAGTTGAGTGGATCAGCGAGACCTTGATCCTGAGCAGCGATCTAGGCACGAAAGCCACTTGGCCATTAGCTGAAATCCGCTGGACCATGCAAGCAGAAGGCATACTCTACGCCCATCAAGCGAGTGATGCCACCTTGCTTATCCCTCGGGTTGATGAACCTGCCTATGCCCTCCTTCCGGGCGTGAGCAGCTGGGAGCTGGCCTCAGCTCCCAAGAAGCAAAGTTACGCTATCGTTCTCGCTATCGTCAGCGCACTCTTTTTGGGTCTGGTCTATACGCAGCTCCAACCCATTGCTTACAGTCTTGCCGATTGGATCTCCCCAGCCCAGGAGCGCGAATTTTTTGGCGATATGAATTTCGTCCCTAAAGAGCAGATCTGTGCGGAACCTCGAGCTCAAGCCCTCATACAAGAGCTCAGCAAACAGCTGAGCTCCGATTACAAAGAAGGCACCATGATCGATGTGCAGCTGATCAACTGGGACCATCCCAATGCCTTTGCTTTTCCAGGTCGCCATATCTATGTCACCACAGGTCTTTTGCGCACTCTGGAGACCTCCGAGCAGCTCGTGGCGGTGCTTGCTCATGAGTTAGGTCACCTCGAACTGAGACACAACCTCGGAGAATTTATTCGCAATGTCCTATCCCAAGGGATCTGGGGACTTTTGGTCGGCGATTTTTCAGGTGCTTTTGTCATTGACCCGCAAATCCTAAAGAGAGCCAAGGATAGGGCCTATGCGCGAGAGGCCGAAGGTGCCGCCGATGCCTTCGGAGCCCAACGCTTACATAAGTTGGGGTTCAACCCTTTGGCCTTAGGGACAGCCTTGCGTCTGATTACCCCTAGGGATGAGGATCTCCAGGCAAAGCCCACCCTCTGGCAAAGGCTGGGGAGCTGGTTTGCCACTCATCCCGATACCGAGCAACGATTCCAGGAACTTGCCACACACTTCCCGCAAACCCCTGGGCGCCAAGCTCTCTCCCCAGAGTCTTGGGAGCTCCTGCGAAGCTCCTGTTCGCTTTCCCCCAAAAACTAGCTTTTGACTCTTTGCCAAATCCGAGACAGGCGGCAAAAATCGCTCGAATGGGTTCCTCCACCTGGATCCTAAGCTCGCCCGATCTCAGGCTTTTCCCTCTAGGTCGCTAAAATAGCTCCGCTTTGCCCTCAAGTTTTTCAAAAATTTGCCGATAGAAGAGCCTTGAAGACAGGGGACTACACTTTATCAATCCGGGAGAGTCTATGAGACCGTTCACCAACATTCTTTTTGCGACAGGTCTGCTCGCGTATATCGCAGCATGTAGCCCTGCTACTCCAGGTCGCTTTACCAAGTCGAACGACGAAGCCGCAGGCATCAGTGGCGTCGGCACAGGTAACGACATTCCGCAAAAAGCTGGAGGACCTTTAGAGGCGAAGACTCCGACGGATGCACAAAAGGACAACAAAACCTTTTTGGCTTTGACCGATGAAGAAGCTCTCCATGGCTTGAAATCTGGCGAAGACCAGATGACCCAGATTTGTAACCGCAATGCAGGCAAAATGAACCGGGTGGTCAAGGCATTTTGTATCGATAAAATACGCCCTAAAAGTCTCATCGAGTTCCAACAGGCTCTGGGCGTTGCTCAGCCTCCCGGAACAACACAAAGTGGTGGTAACACCAATGGATACGCAATCCAAGGGCACTCAAGCTCACTGGTAGGTCGCTTTGTATCTGCCATCAACCCACGAGTTATTCTTTTCAACACGACATCGGCCACTGACGCCATAGCCGTCGGCTTCGTGCGCGGTGAGCAACTTTCAGAAATTGCCGTAAAAAATGCTGATGGCACCTTCAGTCTTTTCATCGGTGCTTTCGCCCAAGCCTGTAACTCGAGCCCTACTGGTTGTTCACCCGCTGACACCTTAACCCCAGCGGTCGAAATCAACTGGACTAGCTTTACACTTTACGACGACGAAGATCTTAAAAACACGATCGTCGATTGCCGTCAGTGTCACCAGCCTGATGGTCCTTCTTCCCCTAAGATCTTGCGCATGCAAGAGCTTCAAAACCCATGGACTCACTGGTTCCGTACCAACAACGGTCAACCCGATGACGGTACTCTTATTAAGCAATACCAAGCAGCCCACGGCACCACAGAAACCTATGGTGGTATCCCAGCTGGCGCTATCGCTGGTTCCAACCCTGCGAACCTCGAACAATTCCTGAGGGGTCAAGGCTTTGCCAACGAAGCTGCTCCGCAGAACAACCAACCGAACCAATTCCTCACCGGTGCTATCGCTACCGAGATGGGTGACCAAGGTCGCACTGCAACAGGCCGTAACACCGCTCTTGCCGTCCGCGACAAAGCCAACTGTAAGATGGATTTTGCCAAAGATTCCCCTAGCCCAAGTGCTACATGGGATGCTCTGATGTACAACTTCATGAACCACACGGATGCGTGTACCCCAACCAACACACCCGCTCCTTCGAAGAAACGCAACTTTATTCCACCCCCCTACTTGCGTCCTTTCGTAGCTGATCCAGCTCTCTTGGCGAAGTATACGAAACAATACAACGATTTCCGCGCGGGCACTCTGGACGCGAGCAAGTTTGAAGATCACCGCGATATCTTCCCAGCTGATGCTAAGGTCACTTCTCAGATCGGCTTTGCTGTCGATCCTGATCTCGGTCCAGAAGATATGCTGAAGTTAGCCTGTAGCCAGTGTCACCATTCGGATCTCGACCAGTCGCTGAGCCGCGCGAAGTTCAACGCTCTCGACTTCTCGAAGATGCCGAACCTCAACCAAGAACTAGATATCGCGATCGCACGCGTCAAACTTGGCTATAGCACCGAGCGCCTGAAATCCGAAGGCCTCAAGATCCTGAGCGAATCGGGAGCCCCTGTGGAACTTGAGCGTGGAGAGCACTTGCTGACAATGCCTCCCCGCCGCTTCCGCCAGCTCAACGACAGCCAGATCGATACTCTCGTGAAGTATCTGGAAAGCCAAAAGAAACAATAAGTTTCACTTGTAGTCCCAGGGGAGCCGTCACCGGCTCCCCTTTTTTTTGCTCTAGCTTTGGTGTGGCCTTATGAAAGCTTGGATCATAACCCTTAGCACTGCGTGCCTCAGCCTAGGCTGTCAGCGCGAGGTCAAAGTCGATAGAACAAGCGATGCTAGCGCTGCCACAGGTGTTTCTTGCCCTGAAGCTAACTCAGCTTGCCCAAGCGACGCCGACGCTCAGTCAACGCCAAGCCCCAAATTAAGCTGTGCCGCACTCGGTATTCCCTCTTGGGAAAGCACCCTGCAGGAGCTGAGCGAATTTCGCTGCGTGCGCTGTCATAATGAAACTTTTGCCTGGAAGGGCGTGCTACTCACCAGCTATGCTAACTTTAGCTTGCATCAAAAAGCGATCAAGCAGCGGACGACAGCCAATGCTTTTACCGAGCCCCTTGATCCCCTCGAGCAACAGACTATCCTCGCCTTTATCGCGAACGGTCTACCCGAAAAAGAAAGCGACTGTCCGGTCAGCACCGCACCCACACATCCTTTAAGCTCGCCATAGCCCTGAACAATCGGTCTGTCCTGCAAAGCGAATGCCGAGCGCACCCAAGATCGCGCTATAGGTATCCGCCTCCTGCATCTGGCGTCCAGGATCCGCTAGCCCTGTTCGCGGGTCGTAGCCAAAGGTCATGCCTGTCCTTGGATCCACACCGCCATAGACACGATTGCCCTTAAGCAAGGGGGAAAGGAGCACATGTCCGTTATTCAAATTGTGCCCGCTGCCTTGAGTCGGCTCGCGATCACGACCAAACTCCGTAGCTATATAGAGCAGCGAACGCTCCCAAATTTTGCCATGTGCTGCCGTCCCGAGATAATCTTCCTCTTTGAGCAGTTGGATCAAGCGATCCAAAACCGAAAGCAAACGTCGCCACATGGTATTTTGTGCCCCCTGATGCGCGTTGTGCGACCAGTCAAAAGCAAGGGGCAGGTGCAGGAGCTCTTTATCTTGGGCACCATCTTGGAAACGCACCTGATCATCGAGACCAAGTGTCACCGCCGTGCTCAGACCATAGCGCAGCAAGAGAAAGCTCAGGGCTGCCTGCGCTTCCAAGGGATCGCTTGCATAGTGGGGAAAGCGTTCGCGCACTTTTTGCAGCAGTGAAGAATCCGCAAAACGATCGTCGCGGCCTCCCTGCTGCCGAGCCTGATCGAAGAACATAAGGCTTTCCATAACCTGAGCCGCTTCGAGCCTTGGAATCTGCTGACGAAGGGTAAGAAATTCTCGGATCAGAGCACTGCGCGAGGCCTCGCCGCCCAGAGGCGACTTTTGATCCAGGGCATCTCGGACGGCGCGTGCTTCAGCTAAGAGCTTGGAGTCAGCACGCCCTTCGATTTTCAGATCGCGATGGAGGCCCAAGGGAAAGAGTAAGGCATCCGCGACGACTTCCGCTTTAGCTGTTCGTGGCAGAGTGCTATCGGTCCCATGCAGAGCATAACCTCCCGTCGCCATATTCACATTCGCCAGCAAGCACTGCTGCCCGTAAGCGGCAGCCACAGCTTCCATGAGCGTGCGTCCTTTATTGATGCCATTCCCATTCAGCGAGCGCTGGCTACCGATCAGATGATTCACGCTGCTGCAGGTTTGAGTGAGGACCGCAAGATCTTGCCCGTGCCTCTGTAAAAAAGAAGCCATCGTGTACGAGGTATTGGTCGGTTTACCGACAGTGTAGGGTAGCGACTTGAGCGTTTGCAACTGAATACCAGGAACCGTATCGATCATCGCTTCACTGTAGCTGCGTATGTCGCGATTATCTGACTGAGCCACGACAGGTAAAAACGAATCTACGAGACTCGCTCCCCCACCTGCTGCCAGTACGATCAGCAGTTTTTCGGGCCGTTCCTCTGTTATCGCAGACATACCCAAGGCACGCTTGGCGCTAAGACTGGAGAGAGGCCAGAGCAAGGATGATTGCAAAAGGTGGCGACGATGAAGACGCATAAAGGCTCCTCTCAGAAAAAAAGAAATTCCAGTTGCGAACCAAAGGCGAGACAAAGCCCATGCGCAAGATCACGCGCTGGCAAGGCCCCAAAGCGCTGAGGATCAGCGAGGTGTAGGAGCAACTGCTCCTCCTCAGCGCGAGGATCACGCTGCAAAAAGCGCTGGGACAGACTGCGAATTTGAGCCCGCACAGCAGTCTCGCTTTGCTCAGCAATCGTTTGCTGTAGCTTTAGGGACGTAAACACCACAGGCGCCGAGGTTTCCGCATCAAGTGCGATACGCTGCAGGCACGCTTGCGAGACGACGCGTTCGACCGCTATCGCCGAGAGCTGCGTCGGCTGCTCCAAAGGCGTATACTGCGAACGCCCCACAGCATCGTTGCCGCCCAGGGCGAACAGATGAACACCTGTAAAACACGAATAGAGCCCAAGTTCGTGACAAAGATCTTCCCGTGGCAGGGCGAGGGCCCTCGCCAGATCAGCTTCAAGTATGCGGCTACGCTTCCATATCCATTCGGAAGCTTCTAGGCCAGGCGACATGAGGAGCATGAAAAAACCAAGGAGTAAGGCGCGCATCAGTCTCTCCCCGCAAAGCTTAGAGTGTCTATCAGCGCATGAAGCATACGATGCGCTGAGAAATTGAGACTTGGCAGAGTCGGCCACAGCCTAGCCAGGTCCTTCTGTTCTTGAAGGGATTGGGGCTTATGCCCGATCGCATAGCTCATCAGCATGCGAGTCAGCTGCAGCTTGAAAGCATCGGAATCAACAGCTTTCTGAACCCAATCCCCGAGATCGAGGACGGGTTCACCCATAAGCCATCCATCCGCCTCCCACTGCTTGCGTCCGGGATGGTAAGCTCCGACTGGCAATCGGGTACCAAAGGATCGCAGGCCCAGGTAGGGAGAAAATGCGTACGCGAGGGGATCGAGTGTGCTGTGACAAAAGGCACAGGCCTCGGCCTGGACACCTTTGTGATCCACATCCCGCGGTTCGTTGCTGACCGGATACAGTCCCTCACTTTTGGCAATATCGAGCCCAAGGTAGGCGCGATAAGCCTGTGAGGCCGTGTTGCGGGGCAGCTCGGCAAACATAGTATTCGAGGATAAGAACCATTGCGTTGTAATCATTCCATAGCGCCGCTCAACAGCGAGCGGCTGACCATCACCAACCACTATCTTACCTTTGATGGGTGTATCAGGAATGGGACCTTCGACTCTTTGCCCTTGGGCATCGATGTGATACTGCGCCGTCAGCAGCTCGCGCATGTCACGATCAGCACTTAAAACATAAGAAAAAAGCCGATAATCATAATAAAAATCACCGATCACAAAGGGATCGCCTTCGATACCCACAGCTTTTACAGGACGAATCTTTTCGTCGGCGAGATGAGGAAGCGCTTGTTTTTGCCAGAACTCAGACTGCAGACAAGCATCGAGTGCCTGATGAAGAGCCGCTTTTTGTTCCTGAGGGCTTCGAGCCTGCTGCTCACGAGTCGCCTCGAGGTCTGGACTCTCCCCACAAAACAAGAGGTGGATGCGACGCCACGCTCGTTCGTTATCATAAACGAGACGACCCGCTGCTCCCGGATATTGATAAGGATCCCCCGGGGCCGTTCCAGCGTCAATTTCTTGACGATTGCCGAAGGTATCCCCGTCGCTGTCTTTGCCTTCGATAGCTTTCAATGCTGACCCGAGATACTTTTGAAAGGCAGCAGGGCTGCGATCGTAATCGGCATAGCGGCGAAGGGATTGCTGAAGATCCCCTCCGAAAGAATTGAGTTCGGGCGCTGCCGTATGACAGCTTTGACAGCTTGTGGCTCCGTTGCGACAGAGCGCTGTAGCTGGATAGCTTTCACAAAAAAGGCGCGTATTAGCGGGAATAGCCCAGAGTTCGGGACTCGCTCCGAACAGCATAAAAATTCCTAAACTCAAGCGCGAGAAAAAGCTCGCTTTGCGGTGCGATAGACTTAAGGGTATTGGCCCCATACAAGGCAACCTCCGGACAGATGTGACGATAGCTTATCGGATAGGAAAGCGAGAGATCAAGCTGCGAACAAAAATGCTCACATCAGCGCGTTGTATAATCTTCGACTCACGGTGAGCGCTTTTCTCCAGACTATGCTAAAGTAAAAGTAGGCTGCACCAACAGCAGAAGCCCTTCTGAGACTCATCTAAGATCTGCTGAGCATCCCCTTTAACAAAGTTGAACAATCCGATCGAGTCGGTATAAAGAGACTCTGACGCGTGATAGCGACAAGGAGATTATCACATGCAAGGGAGAATCATACTCTTAAGCAGTCTACTGCTTACCCATTGCACAAGCCCTAGGCCCTCTTCCCGCATCGGGACTGAGCCGCCTCCTGCTATCCCCTCGCTTAGTCTCGAGTCGAGTTTGCTCGAAACCTCACGCCTCTCGTGGCAGCCGCGCGCTGACCATGTGGCCATGGTGATACCAGCCGAACCTTTGCAAAAGCTTAAGTTGGAGCTGGAACATAAAGAAGCTATGACGCTGCAGTCGCGTCCTGAGGCATCGCTATGGGTTTTGAGCCCCGCCGAGCTCAAGATCCTGCGGGCACACATGAGTCTAGGTGAAATTCATAGCTACATCAGCAAGGTAGGACTTCAGAAGATACCCTTTCAACCAGTTTGTCTTAGCATCTTGCGACGAGAAGAGGCGGATAAGACCTTGGTCACTTACTTTCTTGCTCTCGAGTCTAAAGGTCTACTCGAAGTCCGCCGCCAGCTTTCTCGGCATTTTGTAGAGCATGGAGGTAAGCCGGGCAGTTTTGATCCCGAGGCTTATCGCCCGCGTATCACCGTCGGCTTCAATGATCGTGATCTTTTGCGAGAAGATTCTGCGACTGGATCCTCCCAGCCTTGCGTCTATCATCTCGCCCAAACGAACCTTCAGCCCACCGAGGACGCACGTCCGACTTCTAAGCCATTGAGGTAAGCCCCCCTAGGAAGGTAAGCATCGAAGAGGCTTGCTACGACTCTTTGCAAAAGCCGACCGAGCGGTTCTGTTAGGCGGATGCATTTGTGTCGATCAAAGCTGACAAGACCTTCAGCCTCCAAAATACGCAGATCTGGTAAAACCTCTTGGAACAAAGCGATGAGAGCTTCTCCAAACTCCTGCTCGAGTTCCTTCACATCGATCGCCGAACGACAAAAGATCTGATCGATAATAGCCTTGCGCAGGCGATCCTCTCTGGTAAGATGATGGGCTTTGAGTTGCGTTTCAGATTGCTGCAAAGCTTCTAACCAAGCTTCTGTCGTCTTAGGATTTTGCACGGACACCGCTCCCATCGAGCTGATCGCTGAGGGTCCAAGACCCAGCAGCGGCAGATCGCGTCCTGTGGTCATGCCCTGGAAGTTTCTCTGCAGTGTTCCGGCTCGAGCCGCGATCGCCAAGGCATCTTCGGGCAAGGCAAAATGATCGAGACCTATGCTCTCATAGCCAGCATCTTGCAAGCGTCTTTGGATCAAAAGATTGAGTTCCATAGAAGCCTTGCCCTGAGGTAAATCCTCGGGTGCAAAGTTTTTTTGAGCCGCAAAGAGATCGGGCAGAATAGCCAAGCGGTAGTAGGCGATACGATCCGGTCGCAGCGCGAGGACTTTTTCTAAAGTCCCTTCGATACTCTCACGTGTTTGAAAAGGCAGACCATAGATGAGATCAAAATTCAAAGCATTCATCCCAAGAGCTCGAGCCTTCTGGCACAGATCAGCCACCATAGAGAAAGGCTGAATGCGATTGATAGCCTTTTGAACTTTATCCTCAAAGTCCTGGACGCCAAGGCTGAGACGCTTTACTCCCAGCTGAGCAAAAGTTTCTAGATGCGCTTCGGTGATCGTACGGGGATCGACCTCGACACTCCACTCAAGGTCCGGGGCTGTGGGTAATTGCGCGACGATCAGCGCTTTGACTTGCAGCCACTGCTCGGGATTTAAAAAATTCGGCGTCCCGCCTCCCACATGAATATGGCGAAGTACAGCCTTTTGAAAGGCTGGAGCGACGAGCGCAAGCTCATCGCGCAGGCCCTGGATGAATGCCTCAACTTTCTGCTGAGCGGCCGCACTCTTTGGGTTCATAATCTCTTTTTGACAGCCACAGTAAAAGCAGAGCTTGGCACAGTAAGGCACATGCAGATAGAGGCTGTAGGCTTGTCCGACTTCAAGAGCCGCTGCGAGTTCGCTCCCTTTCGCGGCGAGCGTCAGCTGATCCTTCCAATGTGGAATAGCTGGATAGGACGTGTAGCGCGGCAGAGCCAGGCTACTAAAACGCAGGTAACTTTCGCGATGGGCAAGGCTAAAAGGTCGGCGACTCATGAACTCTCCTCTCACGGCAACTTCAGAGGCCAAAGCAAGGGCCGAGCCAGGGTGGAGGAGCCCCCTATGCAGGGGAATTTGAAATGATTACGAATACTTAGAGAACAGCGAAATCCCACCCTGAAGTGTGATCTCGCACAGTCATGGAATCAGATCGCGCGTAGAGTGGTTTTAGGGTGCTTCCCGAAGAGTTCCTAGCGTCGAACCTTTCAGTCGTTTGCTAGAAAGCACCTCTCCTGATGAGCTAACCCCAGTGAGCTGTCCACCTAAATTTTTCAGAGAAGACATGTCATAAGTTGCTCCCGCACATTGCGAGCCCAATGAGCCACTGAAAAGCTCCTTCAATGGTTTTGGCGAGAGTCGTTTTTGATTTGATTCAAAAAGTTGACGACAATATCGTGTCTTAGCTTCTTTGTTTTGCTTTTCTACGTCCCTATTCGTCGCAAAGCTTCTAAGTTCTCTAAGGCTTTCTCTCCATTCGTCCAGACTGGATTCGCTCGGTTTACCTTCCTCGTTCTCCGGCTGAATGGAGCTATCCTGGGCTTTTTCCGAAGCCCTCATGTTCTTATAAGCCTGACAAAAATCTAAACCAAAGCTTTTAGGGTCACATATTCCCTGCTTCAAAAGTTCTTTTTTTATTTCAATATCATGCTTTGTCTGATCAGAGAGCCAAGGTGCTCCTCGTTCTTCGAACTCTTTTCTCTGCCAATCTCTACAGAACTGCTGCCCAAAATGAGCTTCCTCACAGAAGCCTTCTTTGAGCATATCTTCAGCACTTTGGGTCTCTATTTTTTGCATGAACTCATAGTCAGGGTCACGCGTTAATCGACCTCTTTTTTCGAAGTAGTCATAAACCCCCTGTTCCACGCAGCGATTTATCTCTGCTTCTTCGTCATAGTCGGGAGCTATTTCACAGTTTTGGCCAGGGGTGCATCCCATTTTATGGGGCGCCTCTGCTCGAGAGAACCAGACGTTATTTGAGGTATTGCGGCATTTGTCTGTGGTGCACTCGTAATTTGCAGGTTTGCCAGTCATATGAGGGTACTTTTTGGCCGTATCATAAGCTTCCTTTTCAATTTTGTCGAAGTCTAGTTTTTGGGGAGGTGTCCTAGACTCCGTGCGAGTCAAGCCTGCATTGATGCCTGCATGAAGCCCACCACCTACACCCAACGGACTGACAGAGAGATCGCCTCCCCCCGAAACGCCACCAGTAACAGAATTCGAGTTACTCACAGTTCCATTTTTTGCGTCGGCCTTATTTCCCGCCTTGATCACTTCGTCAGCAGCGAAATCTTTGGCAATGAATTCAACATAATCAGGAGAATATACGCGGATCGTTGGCTCATCTGATGGTTTTGATGGCTGCGAATTGGGCGAAGCCTCTGTTAAAAGACTTTGATCTTTTGCTCTTTTAAAAATTTCATACTCTGGTAAGGCCTTTAAGCCTTTTTGCTGACAAATCTCTTCGACAATAATCTGCGTCTCTCTGATGAGATTTTTGGTTTCCTCTATGTTCCCAATGCAAGCATGGGTGGATTTCCATAGCTCCAATTTTTCCCTAGCCCCTGCTTGAAGTTTAGGAACCTCTGAGGCTATGGACCCTGGGCTGTTCAAGATTGGTAGATTTTCCAAAGAG
>CANGNB010000003.1 GCA_947454545.1 Oligoflexaceae bacterium | reverse complement strand
GCAGGTATGGGGCTGCAGATCTATCGGCGTCCCCTCACTCAGAGCGATATTCAAAACCTGATGCAGGTCGTGAGTTCGGAAATGGATGCCCGGGAAGAGGCAGAAGTTTTGCTGCGCTCAGCTCTCCTTTCGAGTGATTTCCTCTATCACAATCGTAGGGATTCCTTGCCCTTAACTCAAAATCCCAAGATCTTGCAGCTGTCTTCCTATGAGCTCGCAAGTCGGCTTTCCTATGCTCTCTGGGCTGATATGCCCGATGCTCAGCTCTTTGCTTTGGCAGCCAATGGGCAAATTCGTGAGGGTGGGGCTCTGAGTCAGCAGGTCGATCGCATGATGGCGGATCCGAGAGCGCGTCTGAGCAATGCTCGGTTTTTTGAGGAATGGCTGCACCTGAGAAGTGAAGCCAAGCCCAGCCTACCTCCCGAACTAGCTGAGGGGGTCGTCCAGGATCCGGCTTTTGCCGATGAGATTGCCCGCGAAGCAGGGGTTTTTGTAAACAAAGTCGTGTTCGATACCAAAGGGAGCTTTCGTGATCTCTTACTGCTAGGCCAGCGCTCGCCAGAAACCTCTATGTTCCAGGCGATACTTGCTCAAGATGGGGATGAGCAGCGCCCCGGTCTGCTCTGGCGAGCTGTGCTAGCTCAGTCGAGCATGGGTCCCAGCCGCAACCTTATTCATCAGGGAAAGCTGATGCGCGAAGCCTTCCTCTGTGAAACTCTGCCCAATCCTCCTGATGCCCTTAACGAGGATGTGCAAAAAGCTATGAAGCAAGATTTTCGTAATCTCTCAAGTCGCGAAGAGGTGACTCGCAAAACAGCAGCCCCAGCCTGCATGAGCTGCCACAGTATGATCAACCCTATAGCCTTCGCTGGGGCCAATGCCTACGATGCCATCGGTCGCTTCACAGGAGTCGAAAAAAGATTGCAGCTCGACCATAGCGTCTTGCGCTTTAACGTCGATACCCGCATCGAGGATCCTGCTATCGATGCTGCCGGGGAAGGTCCTGTCGATGGACCCTATGCTCTAGCCCAAGCCATGGCCAAGAGCCGCAAAGCACCCGCGTGCTATCTGAGCAAACGCTATGCAGCGCTGCTCGGTCGGTCGATTAACCCTGATGCTGCTCAGGATGGTTGTGCTCTGAAACGCAGCTATGCCGTGCTTCAGGCGGGCGGTGAGGCGAGTCTCATGCAGACTTTGAAAGCTCTCATCGGACCTGAGTTTCAATATCGTCGCATTGCACCCTAAGAGAGAGGACTTCGTCTATGAAATGGAATCCGACCACACGTCGTCATTTTCTGCAAAGCTCGAGTGCTTGGGTTCTCGCTCTACCTTTTTTAGAGTCGTTGGCTCCGCGTGAGCTCAAAGCGCAGAGTCAAACAGCCCAAAAGAGTCTTATCCTCTTTTTTAAACCCAATGGCTCCTACCCTGCGGACTACTTTCCGCATGATCTGTATCAGCCCGCTCCTGGGCTAAGAGTGACCGACTATGGCAATGAGAGACGCAGTCTTGATCTGGCCTCGATTTCTGGGGAGCTGTCCTCAGTCCTGGGCTCCGAGTTTGATACCTTGCGGTCGCGCCTTAATATTTATCTCGGTCTCAATCCCAAAAACAGCAATCACAACGGAGCCATTCCCTTTGCTACGGATGCCAGCTTTCCCTCGATTGAGCAGATTGTTGCGCGCTCTTCCCTTTTTAACAGCAATGGGGGACAGGCACTTTGTGTTCAGGGGACCCGTGGCTTTAATATCCCAAGTAGCTTTGCTCTGAATGGGGGCCAGGTGCGTCCCGTCAATGCTGTGAATGATGCCCTCGTCATGTTTCAACAGCTTTTTTCTGGCAAATCCCCTCAGGGAGCGACCCAGCCCGATGCTGCTTTTCGACGCTTGATTAAAGATAAAAAGGCCCTGGATCTTGTGCTCGAGGATTATCGCCGCCTTCAGCAAAGCCCCGTGTTGAGTCAGGCTGATAAGCGCATCCTGAACGATTATATGGATTTTATGGCTGCTAAGCAGAGGCTGCTGGCGGCTGATATCGCCAAAGGACCGATGGCGAGTGCGGCCCAAAGCTTTCCGAACAAACCCTCAGAAGCGGTGAATGCCGATGAAATCTCCATGACGCAGAGCATGCTCGAGCTGATGGCGGCAGCGATCAAAACCAATGTTGCCAATAGCTTTCAGTTCCAGCTGGCGGCGAGTGTTGATGAGACAGCCTTTAATCTTAAGACTTCGGGGTATCAGCGAGGTGGTTTCCATGCCGACATCTCGCACAATGAATCGCGACGCAATGATCACCTGGCTGTCGATCGCTATCTTTACGGACAGGTCGCTCGCTTCTACAAGATGCTGGATACACCCATGGGATCCGGAGACACCTATGCGGACAATGCCCTTGTCCTTGTGAGTGGCGATATCGGAGCGGGAGCCACACCTTTTCTGCACACAAGTCAGAACGCGATCGCTCTGTCGCTTTCAGGAAAAAATATTCCCTTCGTCACCGGTCATGCTTTGTCTTATGCCGCAGATGCAAATCGGGCTGGGTATCCGCACAATCAACTCCTGATTGCGGCGATGGAGGCTGTGGGGGCAAAGGATTGGAAGCAGGTTCTAGCCCGTGGGGGATTGAATCCAGCCTCGGGCTTTGGCGTCTATGGCGGTAATCAGATCAGTCTTTCGGAAGCGGACAAAGAGCGCCCGCTTCCGCTGGTCTTTGGTGCCTAAGAGCTCAGCCTGCAGGGGTGCAGGTTGTGATCTGGCAACGTGTTCCAGCCTTAGTTTTTACACAGTAGTCTTCGGCGCTGGTGCGAGCTGCAACGTAGGTTGCGCCGGTGCGAGCCCAGCTGCGACCTGTATCGAAGTCCTTAACAACACAAGCCCATACCAACGAGCTTGGATCCGAATCTACGCGAGTGTCGATCGTGTTGTCTTTGCAGGTAGCTGTGCAACGGTAGCCAGATTTTTCGTAGCATTCTTTAACAGCTGCTGCGTAACCGGTGTCGAAGCTGTCACCGAATTTGGTGTAAGTTTTGGATTCAAAACCGTTGTTTGCGACACAGACATAGAGGTCGCCAAGGTCTTTGGTTTTAGAAACAGAAGCTTGCTGACTGCCGCAGCTTACGGCCGAGAGAGCAAGGGCCATCACGAGAGAAAGACGACGTAACATAAAAATCTCCTTGTTAAGCCCGTCCGGTGAGATGACTCATCTCACAAGGATGGGGTCAGGTTTTGCAATAGGTCTTAGGGAAAGCCATGCGGGCTTTTTGCGAAGAGCTCGTATCGCTGACTCACCCGTTCAGTAGCGAATTCAGCCCGCAGCTGCAAGCGGTTTGTTAAAAACTCAAATGAAGATTTTAAACATAGGATAGCTGTGCGGAGGGAGAGGGCTAGGTATAAAAGTCACCCAGCCTCAAAGACTGGGTGGCTATTGCATGAAGATCTTAGCTTAAGTATTCAAAAACACCTGCTGCGCCCATACCTGTACCGATACACATCGACACGAGGCCATATTTTTGCCTGTCGCGCTTCATACCGTGCAAGAGTGTTGAGGTGAGTTTTGCACCTGTAGCACCCAGCGGGTGACCCAGAGCAATCGCACCACCGGTAGGATTGACCAGCTTTGGATCTATGTCTAAATGACGAAGAACGGCAAGAGCCTGAGCTGCAAATGCTTCATTGAGCTCGATGCGTTCGAGGTCTTTCAGGGTCAATCCCCCGAGACGGAGGGCACGAGGAATCGCTTCGATGGGGCCTATACCCATGACGCGCGGTGGAACACCGGCAACCGCAAAGCTCACAAAGCGTGCCATGGGCTTAAGGTTAAAGCGCTTCACAAAATCTTCGGAAACGACCATACACATGGCCGCTCCATCCGACATCTGCGAGGAGTTTCCTGCTGTCACAAAGCCACCGGTTTTGAAAGCTGCGCGGAGTCCGCCGAGAGCTTCGATACTGGTGTCAGCGCGTGGGCCTTCATCCGTATCAAAAAGTCCCTCTTGGATCTGAACGCTACCGTTGGCACCTGGAACGCGAAAGCTTACCGGTACCGGTACGATCTCTTCTTTAAAGAGGCCACTTTCGATGGCCTTCGCCGCCTTTTGGTGCGACTCAAAGGAGAAGCGATCCTGGTCTTCCCGCGAGACTTTGTAATCTTTCGAAACATTCTCAGCCGTAAGACCCATGCCGAGATAGTAGTCTTCGCGACCACCTTTGAGGATCGTGCGGCTCCCGACAGGTTTATGGCCCATCATAGGAACGAGCGACATCGACTCGGTTCCGCCAGCAAGGATACACTCAGCTCCTCCCGCTTGGACCTGAAAGGCTGCCATCGCGATTGTTTGCAGGCCTGAGCTACAGAAACGGTTGACGGTCACACCGCCGACTGATTGCGGCAGGTCAGAGAGGAGGCCCGCGAAACGTGCGACGTTCATACCCTGTTCGGCTTCGGGCATTGCGCAGCCGACGAAGACATCGTCGATCGCGGCCGGATCTACCGAAGGATTGGCCTTGATGATAGCGCGGATAACATCGGCACAAAGGTCATCAGGGCGTTTGCTGCGAAGGGATCCACGGAAGGCTTTGCCTACGGCGGACCGCAAGGGACTGACGATATAAGCAGTTCTCATGGCATCTTTCCTTTCCGTTTAGTTGCGTAGTGGTTTACCGGTTTTGAGCATATGCTCAATCCGCTCTTGCGTTTTCGTCTCGCGACAGAGTTCAAGGAAGACTCTGCGCTCAAGTTCTAGAAGGTATTCTTCGCTGACGATGGAACCGCCATCGACTTCACCACCGCAGAGCACGGTCGCGACTTTTTCGCCAACGAAAGCATCGTAAGGCGAAATTTGTCGTCCTTGAACCATGTTGTAGAGGGCCATGTTAAAGGTCTGGATGCCAGGATCCCCGACAACCTTAAGCTGAGTCACTGGGATGGGTGCCTGATAGCCATCTTCGGCGAGGGCCAAGATCCGCTTTTTCGCTTTGAGGATCTGGAAATCGCGAGCGAGAGAGACTCTCGCTTTCTGTCCGTAAAGGCCCATTTCGATGGCCTCAAGTCCCGAGGTCGAGGTTTTGGCCATGCCGATCAGCATGAAAGCACGTTGGAGGAAAGGCATAGGATCGACGTTATCACCGAGGCTTGCATAGTTGTAGGCACGCAGTGCGAGTTCTTTGGTTCCACCCCCGGCAGGGATGAGACCGACACCCACTTCGACAAGACCAGCGAAGGTATCGCCCGCGATGATCTGCTCACTCGCATGCAAGCTGAATTCACAGCCTCCACCCAGGACCAAACCTTGGGGACAAGAGACCGAAGGGAAAGGCGCATATTTGATCATCTGCATGACGCCTTGGAAGCGGCGGATCAGGCTATCGATGGCATCAAATTTTTGCTCTTTGATAGCGCCGAGGATCTGCTTGAGATCAGCGCCTGCAGAAAAGACTTCAGCATCATTGCCGATGACGAGACCAGCAAAATCAGATTTGACCTTCTCGACAGCCTTGAGGGTGAGATCGACGATATCGTCATTGATCGCATTCATCTTCGTGTGGAACACCAAGCAGGCCACACCATCTTCGATATCGAGCAGACTCGCGCCGGCATTGCTGAGAACAACGCGGCGATCGTCGGAAGTCTGGCGTTGCGGCAAGTAAAAGCTATGCACAGGCTTCGCGATCCCCTGATCCCGCGCTTGGGCACCAAGATACTGAGCCGTGGGGCCGGTCAGGCTCCATTCGGGAGTGTTGGGGGCCGGCTTATAAAATTTGATACCGGGCTTGACCCAAGCAGGAAGCTTGACGCCATCTTTTTGCATGCGGGCCAGGATATCGTCAAAGCCCAGAGCTTGCCAAAGTTCGAAGGGACCAGCTTCCCAGTTAAAGCCCCATTTGATGCCGTTATCGATAGCGAGGGGGCTATTATCGGCGATCTCCTCGAGAAGAATCGCGGAATAGGCCATCGTATCGCGCAGCGTTCGCCAGATGAACTGAGCGCCAGCATCGTCGTGACCTAGAATGAACTTGAGGCGATCGTAGAGATTCGAGATCTTTTTCGCACCATCAGCCCATGCAAAACTTGCTGGGGCTTGTTCCACGTAGGTATCGTTTTCAGGGCGATACGCGAGGATGACGGTTTGGCCTTTGTCGTCGCTGGCTTTCTTATAAGCACCCACAGAATTGGATTTTTGTCCCAGGGATCCGCGCGCGATCAGAGTTTCGATCCATTTCGGAGGAGTGAAGAGCTCGCGATAGGGATCTTGCGGTGCGTACTGATGGACGTTTTTGGAAACATGGGCGAAGGTATCTATACCCACGACATCCATTGTGCGGAATGTTGCCGATGAAGGCCGGCCCATGGTTTTTCCCGTCAGGGCATCGACGGTTTCGATGCTCAGCTTGAGATCGTCCATGTGCTTGAAGCTGCACATCATGTTGAAGACACCGATACGGTTAGCAATAAAGTTGATGGTGTCTTTCGCGTAGACGATGCCCTTGCCGAGGTTCTGTTCGATCCAGGCGGCGAGGTCTTGGACGAGTTTTTTATCGTTGGCAGGGTGCGGAATGATCTCTAACAGCTTCATGTAGCGCGGCGGGTTGAAAAAGTGCGTGCCAAAGAAGCGACGGTGGAAGTATTCGTCGAGGTCTTCCGACATCTTCACCAGCGAGAGACCTGAGGTGTTGGTGGTGATCGGAATGTGGGGCTTGGTATTTTCAGAAATCTTC
Source organism: Oligoflexaceae bacterium (assembly GCA_947454545.1). Lineage (GTDB taxonomy): Bacteria > Bdellovibrionota_B > Oligoflexia > Oligoflexales > Oligoflexaceae > Oligoflexus. Next base: position 34,046 of record CANGNB010000003.1, on the reverse strand, counting down.
TTGAGCATGCTTTTTTTGATGTCGAGGCGTTCGGCGACGACTTCAATCACCCAGTCACACTCTTGCAGGACGCTGATATCGTCATCGAAGTTTCCTGGCAGGATGTTGGCCAGGATAGATTCGGAAGCCAAGGGAGCTGGCTTCAAGCGCTTGAGATTTTCGATCGCCAAAATTGCATTGGTGGAGCGAAAGCGCTTGCCTACAACTTTTGCAAGTTTTGGGTCTTTCGGGGGAGCCTCGGACGGGAGATCTAAAAGATGGGTGCGCACACCAGCTGCCGCCAGATGCGCAGCGATCTGGGCCCCCATGACCCCTGCTCCAAGTACAGCAACTCTGCGTATTTTGAGAGACATAAACGAACTCCTCAAAGAACGTGGAAGGGTCGAGAACCCCGCCCCGGTGATTCCGTGCTCAGCACGCTGTTTCCCATCAGCCTTTCGCTTTTGGTACCGGACAGGGACCATAAAAAAAGGCGAAATGAGAACTGCTATCGTTCACCAGTTTCGCCAGTAATTCAAGACACTATTTGGGTTTCCGTAAATCTCCTTGGAACCCAGACGCGGTCTTGGGTCCACGGAGACCTTTGGAAAAGAAGTTCTCAGAACTTCAGAGGGACCATTGTCCCTTGATTTTTTGGGCTATCGCTTCTCCCGTGAAACCATACTCACGAGCTAAATCTCCAGCTGGAGCGCTATCTCCGAAGTGGTCGAGGCCGATGTTCAAACCCTCCTGGCCTGTGTACTTCTGCCAGCCGAGTGTGGAGCCCGCTTCGATGGAAACACGACGGGCCACCCCTGGGTTGAGGACCTTGTCGCGATAGCTCTTTGGCTGCTCGTCGAAGAGTTCCCAGCAAGGCATCGAGACGACCTTCACCTTTTTGCCATCGAGGCGTTTGGCGACATCCAGGGCGATCGAAACCTCACCTCCGGTGGCGATAAGGATCAGATCAGGCTGATCGACATCGACGACAGCGTAAGCTCCAAATCTTGCCTGCGCAACCGTCTCGTGCGCAAGCGCGAGGATCGGCAATTTTTGGCGGGAGAGACAGATGGCCGAAGGGCTTTGCTTGAGGTTGAGAGCCACTTCCATCAAGACCTGAGTCTCGTAGGCATCAGCGGGACGCATCACATAAAAGTTGGGAATGAGGCGCAGGGACATGATGTGCTCGACCGGTTGGTGGGTCGGGCCGTCTTCGCCTAAGAAAAACGAGTCATGCGTGAACTCGTGAATGACGCGAACTTTTTGAATGGCGCCAAGCCGCAGGGCTGGACGAGAGTAGTCAGCAAAAGAGAGGAAAGTCGCATCGAAGGGAATAATACCGCCATGCAGGGCCATGCCGTTACAGATCGCGGACATAGGAAATTCGCGAACTCCGAAAGCGATATTGCGTTGGAGCGGCTGGTTCCAAGAAAAATCACCGACCTTTTCTACGAAGGCTTCGGTCATATTTGAACCGTCAAGGTCAGCGCTGCCGCCTAGGAGGTTGGGAAGAGCTTCCGCCCATTTCTCCAAGACATCCCCGAAGGCATTGCGTGTCGCCACTTCCTTGTCCTTAGGCCACTGGACTTGAGGCAAGTTCTGGTAACTTGTTGTTTCGTAATACGCTTGAAAGCGCTTTTTGAATTCCGCATCGCCCATGCGCTGCTCAAACTTTTGCTTCCAGCTTGCAACCCGCTCGCGCTTTTTATCAAAGTGCTGACGAAAGTTTGCATAGGACGCTTCTGGGGTGAAGAATGCGTCAGCTTCGAGGCCTAGTTTAGCCCTCGTATGCTTGCGTTCTTCAGCGGGAAGAGGCGAGCCGTGGGTATCTTCGCTGCCTTCCATCGAATAGGCACCGTGAGCCATCGTGGTGTTGCCGATGATCAGGAGGGGCTTTTCACGGACAGCTTCACTGCGATTGAGGGCCGTGCGCAGCTGAGCGTGGTCATGGCCATTGGGCAGTTCGATCACTTCCCAGCCCATGCCTTCGAAGACGCGAGCGTAGTTATCGGAGGCAACACGGTCAATTTTTCCAGCAATCTGTACGCCGTTTTTGTCATAGAACCAGATGAGGTTGGACAGCTTGAGATGGCCTGCGAGAGAAGCTGCGCCAAGCGTTACATCCTCTTGCATGCAGCCATCACCTAGCAGCACAAAGGTTCGCTGATTGAAGAGATCGGCATCCAGAGCGGCCTGCTGATGGCGGGCAGCAATAGCAAAACCGACGGACATGGCAGCACCCTGACCGAGGGGGCCCGTCGTACATTCGACTCCGGGAGTCACGTGGTTTTCAGGGTGGCCTGGTGTTTTTGAATGAAGCTGGCGAAAGCGTTTGATCTCATCGAGACTGAGCCAGCCCACATAGTGCAGGAGGCTATAGAGAAGCATGGATTCATGACCGGCACTCAGGATGAAGCGGTCGCGACCAAGCCATTGCGGATTCTCAGGATCGAAACGAAGGTACTCACGAAAGAGGAGGTAAGCATAGTCCATGCTGGACATGGCACCGCCTGGGTGACCTGACTTTGCCTTGTCGACGGCATCGATCACCAAACCTTTTAGTACATTGATCGTCTGAATATCGTTCATGAGGGGCCCTCGCCTGGTGGTAGCACTCGTAGCTTGCGGCGGCATTATAGCGAGGGGTCTAGAGTTCGTCAAATGCCAAGGAGGTGGACTTTTTGTGAGCCGACATTCGTGTTCTCAAAGCAGATCCTGGGCGTCGGGGAGATCCTCGGCGCTGGGAATTTCGGCGGTGATCAGCTCGAGGTCTAGGTATGATTTTTGGCGCCGATAAATTTTGAGCTTGATGCTGGTGCTCGGCTTTGTTTCCTCGAGCAGATGCTGCAGGTCGACAAGACTGCTGATGGGCCTCTTATTGGCCTCGACGATCAGGTCCCCAATCTGCAGACCAGCCCGAGCTGCAGGACCATCGATGATAAGGTTTTCGATCTGAATGCCTTGATTGAGAGTTTGGGCACCCTTGGCTGTGATGGCCTCGGTGCTTGGAAGATTGCGAGCCAAAAGGCCCAGCCAGGAACGGAGGACTTTGCCGTTTTTTTGCAGTCCTGCGATCAGTTCTTTGGCGCGGTTTGAGGGCAGGGCAAAGCCATAAGCCGCAGGATTTTGCGGAGAATAATGGGCCATGCCAAGCACTCTGCCTCGACGATCCAACAGGGGGCCACCTGCATTGGCAGGATTGGTACCTACATCGTAGATCCAGAACTGATCACTGGGGCCGCGTCCGAGCACTCCACCCTTTGCCATGAGATGGCCTTGCAAGACCAGAGGTTCAAATCCCAGGGGTTGACCGATGAGGACGATCGCTTCTCCAAGTAGAGCTTTTTGGCTGTCAGCAAACTCTAGGCTGGGCAGACTGCTTTTGGTTTCGACCTTGAGGAGGGCCAAATCGCTGGTCCTATCGGCGCCGATTAGATGAGCTTTGAGTACCTTTTTGTTGCGAAGAAGGATCTCAAGCTCGCTCACACCAGCAAGGTTCCTATAGGCTGTGAGGCAGTATTGACCCTTCTGGATAAGAAATCCGGTGCCGAGTGGAAAGTTACTCGCACTTTGGAGGGGTGGTGTTTGCAGGAGGAATTGCTGCGGATCATTAAGGAGCGTTTGGTTTTGCGGTCGAGCTGTCGTCCGAAGATGAACAACAGCAGGGAAGACGTCTGTTAGGACCTCTTGAAAATCAGGTAGACTAGCGGCTGCACTCTTTGTGCTCGCGAGCATGAAGAAGGCGAGCCGCAGCCAGAAGCTAAAAGAGCGTTGCGTTGAGCGACCAAACATAAAACTGAGGCCTCCGAGCCGTTTGCCTTCATGAGTATATCATAAAGGGAGGTCGGAAGGTCTGACTGGGTCGGAGAAGCTGTAGACTTCCTTGCCCCATCGCGCGATAATTTGAAAATTGTGGGATCTTCCAAGGAAAGAGGTGACTCCTTGAGCTCGGTGAAACGTAAGATAGTCCTCGCCGGTGTAGCCTTCGTAACAAGCGGTATCCTCTTGGGACTTGCCGTTGTCGGTGGGCTTGCCTATTTTGTGTATTTTGGTGATGTAACTGAACTCAAAAAATCGACGATACTTGCCCGTATCAATGAAGAGACGACGCTTTACACTCTCGATGAAAAGCAGAAGATCGGCAGTTTTTTTGACGAAGCCCATCGGAGCTATGTCACCATTGATCAGATTCCGCGCGATATGGTGCGAGCGATGGTTGCGGCTGAGGACAAAAACTTTTTCCAGCACTACGGGATCGACCCTGTGGCCATATTTTTGGCCTTTGGTGAAGGGGTTCAGCAGGGATTTAACTTCCGTCGAGGGGGATCATCGATCACTCAGCAGACGGTGAAGAATATCATGGATCACCGCGAGCACAGTTTTCAACGAAAATTTAAGGAAGTGGTTCGGGCGTTTCAGCTCGAGCGCATGTATTCCAAGCAGCAGATTCTTGAATTTTATCTGAACCAGTTTCATGTGACAGCCAATGGCAAAGGGATAGGGATCGCTGCGAAGTACTACTTCAACAAAGAAGTCGGCGACCTCAATCTCGTAGAAAGTGCTTTTATTGCTGGATCTGTGAAAGCCCCTAACAAATACAATCCCTTCGTCAAGTATACCCGCGAAGAGAAAGAAGAGGCTTGGAAGCAAGCCAACTGGCGTAAAAACTATGTGATTCGGCGCATGTACGAACAGGGCTGGATCGATGATAAGCAGATGAATGAAGCCTTCAAAGAACGCGTTCCTTTTAATCAAGGAAAATTTCGTACCAGTGAAGTCGCCTTGGTCTCGTTGATTCGCAGTCAGCTCGATAAGAAAGAAATTCTAGATGCTCTTGATATGGAATCTCTGGCAGAGCTCAATCATGCGGGCCTCAAAGTCTTTACGACCATTGATCAAAAGCTTCAGGACCGCGCGCAGCTGATGATGCGGCGCAACCTTTCGCGCCTTGAAATGATTTTGAGCGATTATGATAAAGAGGGAGCATCGAACTTTCACCCTCTCCGTGATGTGGAAGTGAATCAGTATTACTTTGCCAAAATCGCGAAAATTGAGCGAGGCAAAGAGCCTAAGATTCATCTCGATTTCGGCTTGCCCAAAGGGATCGTCGATGCTGAGGCCTTGGCGCGCACCGCGAAGATTCTATCGATTCCAACCTACAAAGAGTACACCTGGCACCTCAACGATATGCTCAACAAGCTTAAAGTGGGCGATGTCGTTTTCGTTGAAGTTCTCGAATACGATCCGCAGACTCACGAAGCTAAAGCTGAGCTCAAGCGAAGACCGCAGGTCAATGGTGGTCTCATGGCTATCGACGAAGGCGAAGTGCGCGCTGTGGTGTCAGGCTTCGATTCCCAAGGTTTCAACCGAGCCGTGTTTGCAACTCGTCAGCCCGGTTCGGTCTTTAAGTCTGTTGTCTTTTTTGGAGCGCTCCAGCTGGGCTGGACTATCCTCGATCGTATCGATAACGAACGCCGCCTCTTTCCATTTCAGGGCAAGTTTTATTTTCCGCGTCCCGATCACAGCAGTCCCTACGAAGATGTCTCCATGGTCTGGGCGGGTACAAAATCCGAAAACTTGGCGACGGTCTATCTCACTGCGCATCTCCTCGATAAGCTGAATTTTGAGGAGTTTCGTGAGCTGCTCGGTTCGATGGGACTCTTGCCTAATGATGGTGAAGCGCCTCGCGACTATCACTACAGGGTGGCTAAAGAAACCGGCGTGCAGCTCGATAACAGTGGGGTGAAAGAGTACATGCTCAATCGTGCCGTAGAAGAGCTCAAGCCTGACCTTATCTTCTCAGGACGTATGGATCTTCTGAGGGATGTGAGCAAACTCTGGCTGGGACGTGGTTATGTCTCGGAGATGCAGAATATTTATCGGATGAATGATACAGATTTTTCCGATCGCGAACGCAATCTGCGTCTTGATCTTACCCGCATGAACTGGGAGCGGCTGAGCACTCTGGCCCTTGATGTACGGCAGGATTGGAAAGCGCTGGCTGCGAAGGTTTCGAATTCAGGAGCCGAAGCGGTGTTTAGCGATCCGGCTGCCCTCGCGATAGCAGCGCGCTTCAGAGTCCTCCATTCCAGTGGTCATCGGCCTTCTTTAGCTTATGTGAAAGAGCTTCCTGGCGAAGAGTTTCGTCCCACTGCGAAATCGAAGAATGCCGTCATCGATCCACCTCCTGGACGTCCCCTCAATCCACTCGATATTCAATCGATCTGGGGCGGTTCGGCGGTAGCGCTTGAAGATGTGAATCTCGGAGGCTTTCTGCCCTTGCGTTACTACGATCGTATCGGGCAATCGATGGACAACCTCTATGAAAACGTGATGGCTCAGAAGGATCAGTACTCCCTCTTTCAGTACTTTAATCACCATGATTTTCGTATCATTGTCGGTCTCCGTTATCTCTCGCGACTGGCGCAGGCTATGGGGGTGTACTCGAAGCTTGAGCCGGTGCTTTCCTTTGGTCTTGGAACCAATGATGTGAGCGTCGCCGAAGTGGCCAAAGTCTATCAGACCTTTGCCAACGGCAAAACTTACCGTTTCTACAAGGAAGGTCCGAATAATCAACTCAACTTCATACGCCGCATTGAGGATCGTGAAGGAAATATTCTCTACGAACCGAAGAAGCAGGAGTTTCAGCTCGTTGATCCCTGCTTTGCCTCACAGATTTCTGAGATTTTGCGAAAGGTCGTAACTCACGGAACGGGGCGGCGCGCGCGTGGTGAGCTTTATCTTGAGTATCCAGGAGCCACGCCCGATCAAACCAAGCGGGTTGGAGTCCCAGCCTTTGGTAAGACAGGTACAACCAATGATTATACGACAGCTTATTTTGCAGGCTTTGTGCCCTTTCCGGTGAAGCCTAACGAACCTCTCGAACCCATGATGCACTCGCACGTGATCGCGTCCTATGTTGGTTACGACTTTAATAAGGGCATGCGACGCGGAGGCTTCCGCATCTCGGGTGCTTACGGTGCACTTCCCGTCTGGACCGATTTTGCCAAGGGTATGGTCAAGGATCTTGGTTATCAGGACTTTTTTGATCCGAGTAAGCCGGAGCTTGCCAACTACCAGGTTTGGCCAACACAAAATTATGCCTGCAGTTCGCCCGTGGCTGTAGATTTGCCCCAGGGCCTTGTGATGCAAGGGGGAAGCGAATCTGAGGCCTTCGAATTCACCAACTTCGAAAAAGAAGGCGAAGTCTTCCAAAACGAATTTGCCCGCAGCGCAAGCGTACGCTCTACGGTGAATGTCGCAACAGTTTTGAACGGGGGAGCCCGTGTTCCAAAACGCGCCTTTCAACCCTTTGCCAAACCTGATGCTGAATCCGCTGCCCCCAAGGTGATTGAAGGCCAGGTAGAAAAGGGAGCAAAAGCTGCAGAGCCCAGCATCCCGACCTTGCCTGTGATGGAAAATGCTCCCTCGGCGGGGAGCGCGGCGCCTCAGGGGCAGAACGCGGAGCGTCCTGCTTCCGGCGAGCCTCAGGCTCCGGTCGCAGCAGCGCCGAGTGGATCGGCCGCTTCGACTCCACAAGCGACTGAGAAAAAGATCGATGCAGAAAAAAGAGTGGATCCAAAGAAGAAGATCGAAGAGGATGCAGGGCTTCACGACGATGAGTTGTGGTGAACGTCTGCGCAGAAAGGCCTTAGCGTATGCAAACATTGTCCTTCGCTCGCTCGCAAAAACTCTTTGAAGAAGCCTGTCGTTTGCTCCCTGGTGGAGTCAATTCGCCTGTTCGTGCCTTCAAGTCCGTAGACACCCACCCTCTCTTTATCGAAAGGGCCGAAGGGGCTTACATGTGGGACGTCGATGGCAACCGCATGATCGATTACATCGGGAGCTGGGGGCCCGCCATTGTTGGGCATTCTCATCCTGAAGTCATTGCGGCCGTGACAGCGGCACTGCCCCGAGGTTTTTCCTACGGAGCGCCTTGTGAACTGGAAATCAAGATCGCAGAGGCTGTACAAAAGCTGATGCCAAGTATGGAGATGTTGCGCCTCGTGTCGAGTGGCACCGAAGCTTGCATGGCTGCTCTCCGTCTGGCGCGAGGCTTTACTGGGCGAGAAAAGATCGTAAAATTCACGGGTTGCTACCACGGGCATGCGGATATGCTGCTCGTTAAAGCTGGCTCGGGAATGGCGACCCTCGGCATACCTGGCAGCCCAGGTGTTCCCCAGGGTTCGACCAAAGATACCCTGACTCTTGTGTACAACGACTCGGAAGCTTTGGCTGCGACCTTCGCTCAGCATGGGTCTGAGATTGCGGCTGTGATTGTGGAACCCTTCGTTGGCAATGCTAATTTCATCAGACCCAAAGATGCTTACCTCGAGCAGATGCGAGAGCTGTGTACTAAGCATGGGGCCGTACTCATTTTCGATGAAGTGATGACCGGATTTCGCGTAGGACCTGGCGGTGTGCAGGGGCTCAAGGGAATCAAACCGGATCTCACAACTCTAGGCAAAGTCATCGGGGGCGGTATGCCTATCGGTGCATACGGCGGTCGTGCCGATATCATGCGACACGTCGCTCCCAGTGGCACAGTCTACCAGGCTGGAACCCTCTCGGGGAACCCGATCGCTGTCACCTGTGGACTCAAAACTCTCGAACTCTTGTCTCAGAAATACAGCTTTACAGATCTGTCAAATCGTACTAGACATCTGGTGCAAGGATTGAAAAGTGCGGCGCAAAAGCACGGTATAGCTCTCAGTGTAGACAGCGAAGGCGGTATGTTTGGATTTATGTTCTCGGCAACTCTTCCTCAATCTTACGAGGAAGCAGCTCAGGCGAACATCGATCAGTTTAAGCGCTTCTTTCGTGGTATGCTGCATCAGGGTGTTTACCTGGCTCCTTCAGCTTTCGAGGCTGGTTTCGTATCCTTCGCGCACAGCGATGCCGATATCGAAAAGACGATCGCTGCTGCTGACGCCGTTTTCCCTCATTTGAGTCGGTATTAATGCGAATTCAGACAGAGCGTAAGGCAGGATTAAAGGTCGGGTGTCAGAGTTATTGGAGCTCGCATCCTTTAGTCGTCGAACTGGAACGATCCACCCCCGGACTGAGCTTTGTCCGGGATGATTGTGCCGGATTGTTTCGGCGCCTTGAGGCGGGAGAGGTGGACTATGCGTTCTGCTCTTCCATTAGCCTTCTCCGCAACAACGATTTTGAGATGGCTTTTCCCTTGGGAGTTTCCCATCGTGGTCCAGGCCACGCGGCTGTTTGGGGCTTGAGCAATGCCCAGGCCCACGTGCTCAGTTATATCCACGAGCGAACAGCGACACTGCGCGAGCAGTTTCGTGCCACCCAATTGGCGAAAACCGAAAATCTGAAGCAGGGTATTCGCTCCTTTCGCGAGCTTTTTTTGGCGACGCCAGTGCCTCGCTTAGAGCTCGTTCCCCTGATGCGCATGAGCACAGGTTCTTCCTCTTGGAGCTGTTTGTCTCGTCTGCTCTATCGTCTCATCTTTGGTGTCGATGCCTATAATTCCTTGGTTTTAGCGCAAAATGTATTGAGCTCGCCTCAGGACCTAGGAGATGATGGGATCGAGCTTCGTATTGAAAATGATGCTTTGCAAAAGCGTTGCAGTTTTCCCCATGTTGTCGACCTCGCTCAAGTCTGGCGTGAGATCACGGGACTGCCCTTTGTGAGCACGATCCTGCAAAAGAATCGTCGATTCCCCGAGGTCTTTGCTCCCTCTCGGTTTTCGGAATGCCTCGAACTTGCTCAGATGCGTATGCAGGTTGAACCTTGCACTTACTATCCTGATATTCTTCCCCGCAACACTCAGCAGCAGGCGATCGACCTCTGCACTTTATGGAAGGGCTTGGGATACCGATTGGATCATGATGATCTGAGAAGTCTTCTGATCTTCCTCTATTTTTGTAAGCCACTTGAAAAGAAATCTTTGGAAGATGAGGTGTTTACTCTCAAGATGCTGCGCTGGCAGCAGCGAGAAAATGCCTTGCACAGTTTATAATACGGGACCCAAGGCGCTTCGGGTTCCTTGCAACATCAGGGAGGGTGTATGCTCGCGAACGTAGTGAATGTATGGGACGCTTTGGTCCTCGGTATCGTCGAGGGCATCACAGAGTTCTTGCCCATCTCCTCAACAGGTCATCTCGTTTTAGCATCTGAAATACTTGGCTTGCGTAATGAGCAGACTCATACGGCGGAGCAGATTGCTGCGGTCCAAGCCTTTGAAATTGTGATCCAATCGGGAGCGATCCTCGCGGTCCTTATCATCTATCGCAAAGAAATCTTCGAAGTCATCCAAGGGGTTTTGGGTAAATCGGAGCGAGGCCTCAGACTGTTTATCAATATGGCTATCGCGGCTTTTCCTGCGTTGGCTGTCGGCTATCTCACCAAAAATTTTATCAGTGCACATCTGCAATTTTTAGGGCCCGTCCTAGCAGCGATGGCTGTGGGTGGGCTTGCTATGCTGGTCTTTGAATATTGGTATGGCCGAAAACCCCAGGTTTCGGAGGGTAAAGGTCTCGACGAGCTTTCGCCTCGCCAGGCTTTGCTTGTAGGCTGCATTCAATGCTTTGCGCTCTGGCCTGGTATGTCGCGTTCCATGGTGACGATCGTCGGGGGTATGAGTGTGGGGCTACGGCGAACGGCTGCTGCTGAGTTTTCCTTTTTGGTAGGACTCCCGACGCTACTGATAGCGACGGGATATAAGGGACTCAAAGATGGGAAACTCTTGTTTGAATATATCGGAGGCGCATCGATGGCTGTCGGACTGATCAGTGCGACGGTCTTTGCAGCCCTGGCGGTCACCTGGTTGGTGAACTTTCTCAATCGCCGCGGTCTCGCTGTCTTTGGCTGGTATCGCCTGGTCGCCGCGGCGCTTATGTTCTTCTTCCTCTATAAATCTTAGATCACTTTGCAGGAGCAGCCTTAGTTTTACTGAGGCCTGCTGATGTTTGCCTTTGGTATATAGCTCACACTCGAAGTTCCTGGGACTGTCCAGAGGAGTTCAAGAGCTATGCGATAGCGTGGTCCTTGGAAGTACCGAAGGTGGACATCATGGTAGCCTTTGCTTAAAGCGATCACGCCCGCTTTGGTTGTCACCGAGTGAGTGCCATCGTTGTTCACAACAGTCTTGCCATCAATTGTCAGGATGCTGCCATCATCGGAGCGCAGAGTGAAGGTATAGGCACCTTGCTGGGGCGCATAGATACGAAACCTCATATCGAGACCAAACCATTCCACAAGATCGGGAACACCAGGGAAGCCTTCGGTAAAGTCTCGATCACTGATGTTGAGCTGCTCTACACAGACCTGATCGAGCGCTGTCAGCGTATTGAAATCAGGGAGGGCTTTGGTTTGCGCAGGCAATTCGTAAACGTCGGCGACGATGCCACCCGTTGAGCTATCGCAGCTGGCGAAAAGCTGTTTTGCAGACTGAGCCGATTGGCTTGCATTATCAGCAGGATACGTGGCAGGATCTTGTGGGTCCTGGCCATCATAGACGGTGCCACCTGTTCCTTGGGTGTTAGGAATTTCACTGGTGCCGGTACCAGCTGTTTTGGGGCTGCTCGAAGTCTCGGAGTCTGGTGCGGTTTTACCGCTGGTCTTAGTGCTCTGAGGCTTGTTGGGATCGAGTGTGGTATCCGTGGGATTGCTGTCGACAGCCGCTGTGACCTGCTCTTTAAACTGCATGGCATCGGAGCATCCCAGGGCTAAGCTTCCCAAGGCTAAAGGTATCCATAAACGGATGGCATAAGTTTTCATCTTTGGTCTCCTCTAAAGCACAATCTGTGCAAGTCATTTTTCGGACCTTCCGATCTGCTCTTAAAAAAAACAATCTATACAGTTCCCGAAGAAACTTTTTGCTGAGCTTTTGGGTATTTATCGAAGCGCTCTGGTGCACCCAAAAAAAACTAAAGTTCTTCCCACAAGCGAGAGGAATGACATTTGGCTGTGTCTCATCGCTTTGGGGGAATAGGAGTGCCAAAAAATTGCGAAGGCAACAGTAGATGTCCGTGGCCAAAGCCTTTCCTATAAGGCAGATTGGGCTCTATGAACGGTCTATTCTTTCTTCTTGGTATACATGGGTGTCTATGGTTTTCTTGCAAACAGTATCGTGTGCGCATGATGCTCTGCCCCGAGCTCGAGCGTCTCCTGAGGGCCTTTCGCACGCGTGATTATAGCTTTCGCTCTGTCCAAGAACCAAAGACTCTCTTGGAGAGACGTCTGCGAACCCTCGTCGAGCATCAGTTGCGACGGGGAGAATGGGATGAGGGTTTGGGCCTCGAACTCTTTGCACTTTGGGGTGAACTGGAGGAGGCCATGAATGCTTTCATCTCTCTTCGGCATCAAGCCCTGTTTCACTTGGCCTTTGCAGCAGCTTCCTGTCTGGGGGTGCGACTGCTCATGCCTGGTTATGCCTTGGGCTGGCTTACGTGGGACTTGAGTTCGCTCATCACATGGATCAGCTATGCCCTGCTATTGAGGATGGTCTGGACCCTCAGTCCTCGCCCCTGGTTGGCAGAGGGAGAGAGGACAGCCACTCTCTTCTTGGAGAGTTGGTTAGGAAGCTCGCAGGAAGGGCCTTGGCGCAGCCTTTTAGAGGAGGCTTTGACCAAAGCTTGGCGCGACGGTGTCTCAGTGTCTCAGCAGAGGATCAAAGTTCTGAAGAGTTTTTGGGAGGATGAGCGTCGTCGCTTTGAAAAGCAAAAACTGCTTTGGGAAGAGCTGATGCCTCTGGGCGAGCTCTTGGTGTTCCTCGGTTTGGCCGCAGGTCTTTGGCTTGAGCCCCTCGCTGAGTTGGGGCTTTTGGGCATCATAAGAATGTGAACGGTGAATATACGGATTTTCGGACCGCTCGCGTACGATGCCATAAAATTTGCAGTATAGACTCGCGAGTTCCATATAAGTATTTGTCACTATATCAACCAAGGAGTATTGCAGGTAGGGTAGATTGCAAGATGCCTATCCCTAGAGGGTAATGTATGACAATTCTTAAGCATCTGGTCTATATCTCATGAGTTCACAGGTAAAGGTATTCGCCAAACTAAAATCTTTGTCCTCTCTCTTCATGGATGCTGTCTTGCCGCTTGGTAAAAGTCCTCATAAAGGGAGCTTGAGACGAGCCCTGGGTCTGTCAAATTTTTCCTCGACATCACCTTTCGATAAGGCTCAGGCTCATACAGCTCCGTGTATCGATGATCATGAATTTCGTTTGCTCGCAGAAGCTATGCCACAGATTGTATGGATCACCGATGCCGATGGCCGCAACATTTACTTTAATCAACGGTGGGTAGACTATACCGGCCTAAGTTTGGAAGAGAGCGCGGGACATGGGTGGAATACCCCCTTTCACCTCGATGACCAAAAACTTGCTTGGGATGCTTGGCAAAGCGCGGTTTTCCATCTCGCCACCTATTCTCTCGAGTGTCGCATCAGATGCCATGATGGGACCTATCAGTGGTGGCTGGTTCGGGGTGTTCCTCGCTTCGACGCGAAAGGACATATTGTCCACTGGTACGGGACCTGTACCAATATCGAGGATATCAAAAGTACAGAGGCCAAGCTTCAAGTCAGCAACGAAGAGCTGCGCAAAATGGTGAATCGCCTCGCCACGACTCAGAATGAACTCCTGCGTGCCTACAATGAGGTCGAGCTTAAGATCCAAGAACGCACCTTGGAACTTGCGAAGAGTGAAAAGCGACATCGCCTAATCATCGAAACTATGCTCCAAGGTGCTATCGTGCATGCTCGTGATGGCTCCATTCTTTCTATCAATCCAGCGGCATGCGATATTCTGGGACTCAATTCCACAGACCCTGAAGAGCTTGCCTCAGGGGACCAGTGGGGTCACTTTTTTCGAGAAGATGGAGCTCCCTTGAGACCTGAAGAGCATCCGACGAAGCTCGCCCTCGAAACGAGCTCCCTGACGGGGCCGATCGTCTTAGGCTATACCCATCGCAAATCGGGAGAACGTCGCTGGATCAGTATTTCTGCTGTCCCTATTCATAGGCATGATGAAAGTGTGATCGATGAGGTGTATACCGTTTTTGAAGATATCACGGAGCGACAGCTGGCCAAAATCAGCATCATCGCAACGCGAACGGCAGCTCAAAACCTTGCGCAATCAAAAACCGATTTCTTGGCAAACATGTCGCATGAAATTCGTACGCCCATGAATGGGATCATCGGTCTGACTCAATTGGCTCTCCATGATGCGCCCTGCTTGAAAGTTCAGACTTACCTGCAAAAAATAGCCCTGTGCTCTCAGAGTCTATTGGGGATTTTAAATGATATTTTGGACCTGAGTAAGCATGAGGCTGGACATCTTCGCATCGAACAAGCTCCTCTGAGTCTGCAAGATCTCCTCGATCATCTATACATTATGTTTGAGGATCAAGCCCGAAGCAAAGGACTAGAGTTTTCAGTATCTCTGGATGCCCTCGCCTCACGCCATGCCATCGGTGATAGTCTCAGATTGCAGCAAGTCCTTAGCAATCTGATTGGCAATGCTTTGAAATTTACAGAACAAGGTTCTGTCCTGGTGTGGATCACAAGTCAGATTCAAAACCCCACTCAATCTCTTTTCACTTTTTGCGTCGAAGACAGCGGCATTGGTATAGCTGAAGCAGATATGGACAAGCTTTTCAAAGTATTTAGCCAGGTCGATGGCACGATCACTCGGCGCTTTGGGGGGAGTGGCCTAGGACTTGCGCTCAGTCAAAAGCTGGTGGAGCTCATGGGGGGGAAGTTTCATGTAAAAAGCACACTTCATAAAGGCTCAGAATTTAGCTTCGACCTTCTTATGGATCATGCACCGCTCAGTGACGTCTCTGACGCGCAAGACTTTGTCTCACCTATTTCTTATTTTGCTGATATCGGTATTGAGAAAAGGCACGATCTTCAGGGAAAGCATATCCTTGTTGCAGAAGATGATGCCGTCAGTCAAATGGTGATACAAGGCTATCTTGCTCTCATGTCCATTAAAGTCACTCTCGTACAGAATGGACTTGAAGTTCTTCGTGCCCTCGAAGACCAGACTTTCGATGCCATTCTTATGGATGTGCATATGCCTCTCATGAGTGGATCCCTTGCAGCACAAATCATACGAAAGCAAGACGCCCAGGCACGTATGCCTATCATTGCTCTGACGGCTGGTCTTACTCATGAAGAGCAAAGTGAATGTCTGGACAGTGGCATGGACGATATCCTTGCCAAACCTGTAGATCCGGGAAGGCTGCACGCTCTTCTCTTGCATTGGCTCAAAGATGCAAGAACCGCGATTTAGTGAACATTCTAAATAGTATCTCTCGGTGACTCGTGCAAGAAGAGGCGTTATACTCAGCTTTTGCTATAAAATGGAGGAATATGCCCCTATGAAGTCAGCTTATGTCCTTGCTATATTTGTATCGCTGCTCACGAGCTGCCGACATGATAGTTCCATGAGCGCCTTGGATGAGTCTCTTTTGAACTATGCACCAAGCAGCCAAGATCTCGCGACGCTTTTGCATGGTTTTGCAAGTGATAATCCAGAACCCTTGCGATCAGTGTGCGCCACTTCTAAAACAAACACTTTTGAAAAGCTCAGAAGAGAGCAGTCGAGTCTTCAGAGTTTGATCATTCAGAACAAGGAGGAACTGACTCAAACTCTCGGCATAAATCGCTCCCCATTTGCAAGAGAGTTTGTATTCAATACCCTCGACCAGGCCACCTTGGCTTTTGTCGATCAAATCCCCTGGCAAACCGATCATGTCTTCTACTTAGAAAAAGTCGGCTATTGGAATTATTCGGTCCTCGCTCGCGATGTGGTGTTCTCACCACTCGGTACAAAGTCTGATAAGGGACCGACGTTCACTCAAGACTGCGGTAGCAGCTATGTTTCCGAAATTCATTATGGTGGTCTCATGGCAGTGGTCTATGAATTTGTGCCACTCGAGGGAATGAGTAAGGCAGACTTTGAAGTTCGAGTTCAAAGGTTCATCCGTTTCCCTGATGAGAACATCAGCTCAGATACTCAATTGAAAAAGCCGACTCTACACGTTTTCAAACGAGGTGGAGGGGATCCCTCGAGTCGCTCAAATCTTCGTGTCGTGCAGGAGGAGCTTCGGAACTTTGCCTCCGAAGCGAAGACGACATCAATCCTCACGGGTGGGTCTCTCAAACCCTACCCACGATAAGTTTAATAATAGTCCTCTTGTCTACCTAGTCAATCTCGCAGTCGATTCGAGCCTGGTTGAAGATGTCCCTAGCCATAAGGATCTTTCAGCCGGGACACAAAGACTTGCAACTTGGCTTTATTCTGTATACAAACCAAGTGTACAGGTTTTGCATGAAATAACTTAAAATCAAGAGGTTCAGCGTGTCATTTCGTAAGAGTTTCTCGAAATTTTTCCTTGTTTTTGTCGCCAGCTTCGCTGGCTTGTCCGCATCTTTAGCGCAGTCAGCTGAGTTGCAAACGGTTTCGTCCGTCGATGTGGCTCGATATCTCGGGCGCTGGTATGAAATCGCTCGGCTTCCCCAAGCCACTCAGCCTTCGTGCACGGCTGTGACGGCTGATTACAGTCTCAATGAGGACGGCAGTATCAAGGTTTTTAACTCTTGCCGTATCGAAGATCCAGTCAATGGTCGTTTGATCACGATTGCTGGTCGGGCAGCTCCTGTCGATGCTAGCAATAGTAAGCTGGAAGTTGAATTTTTCGTTGGGGCCCCTAAAGGCAATTACTGGGTTCTCGAGCTTGATGCTGACTATCGCTTCGCCTTGGTGGGTGAGCCCTCGCGCACTTCGCTCTTCGTCTTGAGTCGGACGCCTACACTCGAGCCTGAGACTCTGCAAAAGCTTTTGGACCTCGCAGTCCAAAAACACGGCTATGACGTATCTCAGCTTATTTATACTGTGCAAGTCCCTCGCTGAGGGTCTGTGTCTCAAGCCGGGAAGCCAGCTGATTCGGATGCTTCATGATAAAGCATCAGTTCTTTGGCGGTGGAGGGGGGCCTCGGTCTCTCCCATGCTCATGCTGCTTTTTGTTTTTTTCGTCGTGTTCGGGACGAGGTGGGGGCCCATTTCTTTCAGGATGTGGACCTTTGCCACCCTCTCGTTCTCCGAGCTGGTCCAGTGGCCTATCAAAACCGGGGCGATCCTTTCCATGCCCTTCATGATCACCTTTCGGATCCCTTTCGGGGCGGTCTTGAAGGCGCGCTTTTCCCTCTCCTGATTTTTGACCCTCGGGGGCTTTGTTGGGCTGCTTGGCAGGTACCTGTTGAGGAAGGACCCTGTTTTTCTCAAGGAGTTTATCGAATTCTTTGAGGTCCTCGGAACCCGCAAAGATTACTCGATCAGCAAGAGCTTCTGATGTTCCGAGCAGGAGCATAGCGAGAACGAACCATGCTTTCATGATAAATCCCCCTTCTTAAACTGAATTGTAAGGGATTTTTCTGAGATTAGCTCGTGCTCGCTCCCGTAGAAGCGAATTTTGATTTCTTTCAGGCCGTGGCTTTGAGAACGAATGACGATAGGCAGGGTGCCACCAGCAAAACTCGGATCCAGGGTCAGCTGCAGGCTGCGCTCTTCTGCGAGACTCGTATGAGTTTCGGAATAAAAGGAGACGCCCTCGGGAAGCATAATTTCGATGCCTGTGGCTTTGAGATCAGTCGCGCTGGCAAGCTCTATCTTTACCGCCATCGGACGATCAACAGTGGCGACAAAGGGCGCATTTTCCTGTCTCGATTTTAGAAAGAGTCCCGATGCTAAGCTCAAAAAAATCATGAGAGCAAGGGAGAACATGCGCCAGCGCAGAAGTCTTCGGGTCTGGTCTTGCTGAGTCTTGAGACGGGCTAAGACTCGCGTTTGGAGATAGAGAGGAGCTTCGATGCGCTCCTCACGCGCAGCAGCAAAAAGCGCTCGGCTTCTATCTTGGGCCTTTTTGTCATCAGCTTCGTGATTCATACCAGACTCCTTACTTGAGAGACGGTCGAGCCCTGGGTTTCGTTTCGCTCGTCATCAATTTTTTTTAGGAGTTGCTGACGTGCTCTAAAGATCCGAGATCGCATGGCATTTTCGCTTACGCCCTGAATCTCAGCGGCTTCTTGATAGCTGTAGCCTTCGAGGTCGACCAGGAGCAAAGTCAGGCGATCTTCTGCGGAAAGTTGCCCAAGCGCTTTCTTAAGTTCCAGCAATTGCTCGGTTTGTTCAGAGGAACGAGCCTCATCGGAGAGATCAAAGTCGGGATCGAGGGGCAGAGTTTTTTGGGCGCTCGAGCGTAAGTAATCGAAATAATGATTCTTTGCGCTCGTCAGCAACCAGGGCATAAAGCCCTCGGGCTTTTTAAGCTTATGAATATGTTCCAGAACTTTGATGTAGGTGTCCTGGCAGAGGTCCTGGGCCAAGGGTCGCTGTCCGCAAAGATAGAGGCAGAACTTATAGAGACGATCCTGAGTGGTCTCGATGAGAAGAGCCAGAGCCTTTACATCGCCCTTCTGAGCGGCGAGCACGGTTTGGGTGAGCTCCTTAGAATCGATCACTTTCACTTTATCGCTCCCATTGCACGCCCATGGAGACTGAGCGCTGTTGATAGTTCTTGTCGGCAACTTGGCTTTGTGAGTCGAGCGAGGAGATGTTTCGGGTGAAACTTGCCTTGAGTATCCAGGAGAGGTCCTCTGGACCTTCATAAGTAAACTTGGTCATGAGACTGGTATAGAGGTCCTGGCGTTGAGTCTGGTCCGGGATAGCTGTTTCTGCATAGTTGCGATAGGTCCTGAAACACTCGAAGCTGAACTTGGTCTTTTCACTGCTTCGATAGCTCAGCTGAACACCCCCTCCCATCCCCTGATAGGAAAGGGGGAGCAGATAGTCTGTGTCGATGAGGTTGTGATTTTTGATCTGCTCCCAATACACATAGGGAGAGAGGTAAAAAGACGAAAGGTTTAGGCTTAAAAAAGCGTCGAAGGCCAGATCGTTACCCTCAAGATACTGATAGTTCTGATTTTTGGGGATAAGGGCATGAAAACTTGAGCGGAGGCCTGCAATCAGACGGGGACTGAGTTGATCTTCAAACATCAGGCTGAGGCCTTCGTTGTACCAAAGACTCGTGGCTGCATTGCTCTGCAGTCCGAGAGAGGGGCTTACACTCACATAGATAGCGTCGGACAGCTGGGTGCCCATAAGCAGGGCCGCTTCCGTTAAACCATAGCGATAGCTGGAGCTTTCGGCTGCAGCACTCAAACTTGTGGAGAGGCGCGCTTGCCCATCCAGGCCATGCCAAGTGATGAGAGCAGACCTGCCATCTAGCCCCAGCGAACTCCAAAGTGAGGCTGTTTCCCGTCCAGATGCATCCGCATAGAGATTGGTCGACGAACCGAGTTCCCAAGCGATCTTAACAGTTCCAGCTTTGCTATCGAGAGGCGCCTCGTAGGATTCATCCTCAAAATCATGAAGCGACAGAGGGAGATTCTGATCGGGTTGTTCCAGGCGCTGCTGAAGGATCGAGGAAAGGCGTACCCAGCGACTTTCCTTGCTCAAGAGAGCGAGACGTTCGACCCAGGGCAGGGCAGCTTTAAGAGACCCCTTATGCAGGAGCTCTCGAGTTGTTTGTGTCATGCCCTTGATCAGTTCGCGACGTGTATCAGCATAAGATTGAGCGAGCTGGCTAGGAAGCTCACGGTCGGATAGCAGAGCGAGACTCGCCTCAGCATCTATCCAGAGTTCTTGATCCATGTCAGCTTGAGCGCGGTAAAGAGCAGCAGGAAGAGCCAGGGGCGAGCTGCTTTGAGCTACAAGCGCATAGAGTTCGTCAGCCCTTTTATAGTTCTTCTGAAGGTAGGAAATCTGGGCGAGATTGAAGGCATAGAGCAGATTCGATGGCTCTTCTGTATAAAGGCCTTCCAGTAGTCTCTGCCCCTCTTCAAGTTCGCCTCTATCCAAAGATGCGAGGGCCTGCTGAAATCTTTCCTTGGAACTGCCAGCCCCGATAGCTAAGCCCTGGAAAAAGCAGACCTGTAGGATTAGCATCAGACGAGGGACATGCATGCTCTGACCCCCCATTGGTTCAGAAAAAAGTAAGGGCGAGCTTTGAAGAGCCCCCCAATTGCGTGCTATCTGACCATAATATCTTCGAAAACTGGAATGGGGGAAGGGACGATAGGGGCTGAGCAAGAAATTTTTCTCCTTGGGGAAACGAAGCGGACTCTTGGTGCGTCTTAAGGATGTAGACCAAGAGAAACACCCTTTGGAGATCGAAAGCATGCAGAAGCCCTCTCTTAAAACCATGGTAACTATCAGTTCTATCTACCTTTTAGGGGCATGTGGGCAGAATGCTGTCCAAGACGCTCTCTCCCTTGCTCAAAATCAAAGTCTTTCCGCTTCGGCTCAAGAAGGCTTGAGTGGCGTCAACCTCACGGATTCGGGGAGCACTCCAGAAAGTGAAGAGTCTGCCAGCGTTCGTCAGAAAGGTTGGGTTGAGCGTTTGTCGGCTGAAGCCAAGCTTAGCTTTGACAAAGTTGTGGTTGCCCTCGAAGCGATTCGTTCCGAAAAAGAAAGCATCTGCGCTCACGACTCGGCCTTGCGCGAGTCGATCAAATCGCAGCTCAAAGCCATTCATGACGATGCAAGTCTGAGTCACGAAGAGAAACACAGTAAGAAAGAAGCTTTGCTGGCCTCCAACAAAGAGGCTCTTGCAGCGGATCGTGAGGCCTTTCAAACCTGCGTGAGTGAGCATGTTGCAGAGCTGCAGGTGATCGAAGACAAAGCTGTAGCGTTGGTGACAGCCTGTGGTTTGCCTAAGCATGAAGGTCCCGGAGCCGGTCGCATGCATCTGCATAATCCAGGTGATATGGGCCCCGATCAAGGACGTGGCGCTGGACATGGACCTGGTGACCGCGGTCCCAAAGGCGGTCACGGTCCTGACGATCAGCTCGATCTTCAAGCTCTCGAACAGTCTTTGCTCAGCGATACCTGCAAAGCTGCTCTCTAAGACTTCATAGGTCTTTCTGATCCGTGCTTGCTGATGATACGTGAGGTGCTTTCGATCTCACGTGTCGTTTGCGTTTTGGTTTTGGTTGTTTGCTAAAAAGTTGTATTTTCTTTCGTGATTCTCGCTATTCTAGTCCTGCCCTCCCTCGCTTGGCTCACCTTTTACCTACAAAATCCGAAAAAGCCCCTGAGGATAGCTATGTTAGAGCTTTGCCGTAGACTGCTCATCTTAGGAATCATCTGCTGTGCTTGCCTTGGGGCGAGTGCGAAGGCAGAGGCGCGCCTCAATCTTGCGCAGAGCAGCTGGGAGCAGAGACAAGAGCTCATGGAGGCTTGGGATTTTTGGTATTCTTCTACCGGCTGGCCTGATCTTACACGAAGTCCCGATTGCACTGTTGTTCCCGGCTATTGGCAGCAGATGGACTGTGCGGACCGTTCGTTTGCCCCTCAAGCTTGGGGAGTGTTCCGGCTTGTGCTCGAGGGTTTGCCTGCAGATCAAAGCTTTCGCATCTATCCGGTACGAGCTTTTTTGCAGTATGAACTTTGGGCCAATGATCAGCTCCTCGCTCGCGATGGTTTCGATGATGAAGGACCACAGCAGCTTCCCGTATTTAAGAGCAAGGGTGAGCCCGTCGTCCTCACTCTAAGAATCGCCAATCCCGAATTCATGTATGGGGGCCTTTACAATAAAATTCGCATCGGGCTTGCGGCGAAGGTCGAGCATGAGGAGTCTTTGGGTCGCTATACTGATGTGCTATTGGCAAGCTGTTTGCTTTTGCTTGGGCTCTATCATCTCGCCTTCTTTGGTCTGCGTCCTAGCAATCGAGCTCCGTTGCTGTTTGCTGTGTTTTGCTTCTTGGTGAGCTGGCGAGCGCTTTTTGTTGGGAGAGGGCTCTACTTTGAACTCGTTCAAGCTCCCCATCGTGAGACGACTATACTTTGGGCGATGTATATCAGTTATTACGTAGCGGTCCCCACATTTGCTCACTATACGCGCGCACTTTTTCCTGATGAGTTTTCAGAACGTGCTGGTCAAGTTTTTTTGGTGATCAGTGGTATCTTGGTGAGTGTCATCTTGCTCACGCCTTTTAGGTTTTGGCAGTGGACAGCCCCTCCTTTCCATCTGATCATGTTCGTTTACATGACCTATACCGTGTTGTGTGTGGCTCGCGCGATTCGCGCCAAGCGAGATGGAGCTTTCCTTTTTCTCTTAGGAACACTCACGCTCTGTGCTACGACATCCAATGACATTGGGACTCTTGCACTCAACTGGAAACAACCCGATAACTCGATTGCGTTTGGCCTTTTTGTCTTTTTGCTGCTCCAGTCTTTTATTCTTGCTCAGCGCTTTTCTCATGCCTTTGAACAGACTGAAAAGTTGACCTTAGCCCTTCAAGTCCAAGAAAAGGCTCGAACCCAATTCTTTCATAATATTTCCCACGAACTGCGCACGCCTCTCAACGGGATCATCGGCTTTATTGATCTGGTGCGTCAGGGGCAATTTGGGGCTGTGACAGAAGCAAGCTCCCTTCAGCTCAGCAAGGCGCTACGACTGGCTCTTTCGCTCACAACACAGGTCAATACGATTCTAGATCTTGCCAAAGCCAAAGGGGGAGATCTCAAACTTCACGTTCAAAGTTTTTCCCTTGAGGAGCTCTCAGCGGACGTCGATCAGCTCGCTGAAGGTCTAAAGCTACGCGATGCTCTGATTTCTTATTCTTCGACCTTCCAGGTAGACCAAAAAGATTTCCTCGGAGATAGGGACAAGATCTACACGATCATACGAAACCTGATCGGCAATGCTTTCAAGTTTCGTACACCACTCAAAGCGCATGCCGTGCATTTGGAACTGCAACGCAGTGGCCATGAATTGCGCATCATCGTAAGTGATACAGGCATTGGGATTCCTGAAGCCTTTCATAAAAGGATTTTTGAGGAGTTTGCTCAGGTTGAGGGTGATGCGAGGCGTGCCTATGAAGGCACTGGTTTAGGTTTGACACTCGTGAAACGCTTGGTTGATCTGATGGGTGGTCAGCTTCATCTGCACTCAGAGCCAGGTGTTGGAAGCACTTTTACGATCACGATACCTGAGGCTACTGCGGAGCAGGTTGAGGTCTACATACAGACAGAACAGAATCAGGTCATAGCCCTAACAAGCGTGAGCCATCCTCAGGCTGATGATGCAACGAAAGCGGCAGAACTCTCTGCCCATCAGGATATTCACATTCTCGTGATCGATGATAATGAGACCAACTGTGAGGTCATCGCTGGAAATCTTCGTTTGGATGGCTATCACTTGGAAACAGCCCTGTCGGGGCGTATCGGTCTTGACATGATGCGAAGAAACCGACCTCAGTTGGTCCTCCTCGATATGATGATGCCAGAGATGTCGGGTGAAGATGTCTTAAAGCTCATGAAGCAAGATCATCTGCTCAGCGAGATTCCGGTCATTCTCGTGACGGCACGTGCCAGTGAAGAGGATCGTCTTGCCGGTTTGCGTCTCGGAGTCGATGATTATCTGCCAAAGCCCATTTTTGCAGCAGAGCTGCGGCTGCGTGTGAAAAATATGGTGGAACGCCACAGACTCCTTCAAGACTTGGCCCGATCCGAAGAGCAGGACAAGCTCTTGCAGCTGGGTGAGCTCTTTGGTGATCTCAGTCACGAGCTGAAGAATATCCTGCAGGGTTCGTTATTCCAAAAGCTCCAGGAAGACGATGCTCTCCTCTCAACTTTGGTCTTTGGCATCGATGAAAAGTACCAAGCATCTTTCACCAAGAGTCTTTTGGCGCCTCAGCTGAGCAAGGGGCTTCAGGCACGCATTGAGGCCTTGCAGGCTCTGATTGCAAAACAATCTTCAGCAGAGCTGTTTTTCTTGGCCAATCATATGGCCGAACTGGACTTGGACCTTGGGATTCTGGGCGAGATTCTCAGCTCTTTCTCGCACTTGGGTGACTTTGAGCAGAGGTATATCAGCAGTCAGATCCGGATGTTTAATGAGTATAAAGCATTAAGAAGTGCAATGGATCGCTGTCGCAGTCTCACAGCCAGCGTGCTCGCTTACTCTAGGATGGATGATAAAGACGCTTTCGCCTCCCTCGATGACTGCTGGCTCCAAGCGTGGTCGTTGATTGAAGCTAAGGTACGCTCCGAGTCCATAGTTTGGGACGTGAACTGTCCTCGCTTTGAAGTTGCGATCGCGCCTGGACCCCTGTGCCAGGTGCTCATCAATCTCGTTCTCAATGCGCGTGATGCGATTCAAAACCTCTCGGAAAGCGACCGCTGGATACGGGTCCAAGTACGCGAGACCACAACGGATTGTTTTGTAGAGGTCGCCAATGGAGGTCCACCTATCCCGCGCGATGTTCAGCAGCGTTTATTTGTCCGTGGGTTTACCACCAAAGGAACTCAAGGCTCAGGGATTGGACTGCATGTGTCACGACGCTTGCTCGCGACCGCAGGCGGTGATCTGAGCTATGACACGGAGCGTGATTATCCATGCTTTCACATACGCTTAGGACTGCGTCCGACCAAGCTGGAGGACAAAGCATCATGATTCGATCTCAGTTGAGCAAGCAGAGTATGCTGTTGTTTGGCTCCCTCTTGGTTTTTTTTCTCGACTTTGCTCCCCTGTGGGCTAAGGGCTTCGAATTTTCTCCGCGGCTCAAACCGCGCGCCTATCTTCACCTGGACACGAGGGGCATGCCTCCCGAGCATGTGCTTCGCACCCTGCAGCTCGAAGATTTCATCTCCTCTGAGATGCCTGGCACCTATTCGGATGAAGAGCATTGGTTTTTGCTCGAGCTTACAAGCCAAGGTGAAAAGGAGCAATTTTTTGCACTCAGTAGCACCATGATCAGCGCCTGTGAACTCTGGCTTGTGGGTGAACAAGGGGCTTTGCAAAAGATGGCACCTATCGAGAGGACGCGCTATCCATCGTTCCATCTCCCGGATATGAAAGTAGGGCAACAGCTGCTGGTACGTGTGTACTTTCCTGATGCTGTAGAGACGGGTTTTGTCCTCACCGATCTGAGCTCTGAAGATTTGCAAGACGAGCAGCTCAAGTCTTTGCTTAATTTTTTGATCATGGGTCTTGCGATCGGCTCTTTTTTGAGTCATCTGATCTTTGCACTCTCCCATCGGCAGAGGCGCTATGCATACTTTGCTTGCTATGCTTTTATCCTACTCCTCATCAGTTCGCTATTTGCAGGTAATCCCTTTGTTTTTGGTCTGCCACGGAAATTGGCTGAGCTGAGTTCTATCCTTGGATGCCTTGGTACCATATTTATCGTGTACTTTTTTACGGATGTTCTGCAGGTGAGGAGCTTTGCTCCAAAGCGCAAGCGCGTCTTAGATGGGATGAGTTTGCTGTGTTGGGGCTTTGCGTTCTGTTTAGCTTTCGGTGGCACAAGACTTGTTCAGTATGGAGTCGATGTGTGTATGACGGGGGGGACGATGATCCTCATCTCTTTGGCCATACAGAGAAGCCTAAAGAATGATAGTCTTGGGCGGAATTTTCTCCTGGCTTGGACGATGCTGTTAGCGTCCTACTTGGCCTTTCTAGCGGTCACTTATGGGTATATACCGAAGACGATCTGGACGGATTCCTTTGTTTTGCTTGGAACCGTTGTTCATCTTTTCATCCTTTCGCGCGGTCTCTCTGAAGAAATGAATCAGAAACGTGAGCATCTGCTCGAGGAGCTTCGGCAGGCCAAGGACTCCCTGCAGCAAAGTTTAGAAAAGCTGGAGCATGAAATCAGTTCGCGAGCTTCTCTGGTCGCCGACCTCGCGCATCGTGGGAATAATCCTTTGCATGCAGCCGATCTTGCCCTTGACTACCTACAGGTGGAGGTGCCTGTGATGGCCAAGACTGTGGAAAGTTTGTTTGGGCCACGCGAGACTTGGGACTCTGAAACACGCGAGGTTGCGGAAACAATCCATCACAGCTTTCAAGCCCTCATCCTTATGGTAAACACTTCGCGAGCAGGCATCACACGCATGACAGAAGCGATTCGTGATATTCGCCTGATGAGTGGTGTCGATGGTCTGGCCTTGGATTGGACTCATCTTCATTTTCTTTTGCACGATCTCCAGCAGCGCCTCAAAGAGAGCTTGGGAGACGAGCGGGCGGCGCAGCTTGTCTGGTCGGGAGAGGTCGCATCCTGTCCGCGTCTCTTAGCACAGCAGCGCTTCCTAGGGATCTGTTTGGAGCGATTCTTCCGACGGCTCTTGACGCTGCATCCCAAGAGTCACGAGATTGCGGTCAGTTTTGCCTTGATAACTCCCGAGCGCTTGCGTATCCGCTTTCAATGCCGCGGGACAGAGGTGACAGCCGAACTCAAGGATCTCTGTGCCAACCTCAATTACCTCCTCGATTGGCAAGGGATCCAAGTGCAGTTTGGGGGCGATACGCTGATCCTGGGAGTTCGCCTTTCCGCCTTAGAGTCGTTACCAGTCATGACGACGGATCTTCGCAAGGCGGGTTAAGTCTTTCGCTGCTTGGTCTCCGGTTTTGTAGAAATCCTGATTCATCCTGTAAGATTGCTGGTTTAAGGAGTTGGTTTGAGACTTTTCGGACAGCGAAAGTCTTGGACAAAATTCCGTCATCGTTGTACCTAAAGGGGTTCGCTTACGATAGACGGGAGGCCTTATGGAACATCGCTTGAACGACGTGCCCTTGCTAGCAAGTCTTGACGCAGGTCATCAAAGTCTCCTTTGGGATCCGGGGCAAGCCTCAGGACTTTTGGCTCCCCTCGATCTTCGGGCACTTGCGGCGGACCCCCATGTCGCCGAGATCGTCCCTTCGCTTCCTGTCCAGTCTCTGTACTACGCCCTCAAGCAGCAAGGGGTTGAAGAGGCTCTCGATATTCTACCCTACGTCTCCCAAGAGCAGACCGAGCGCATGGTCGATTATGAAGCTTGGCAGCGCGATGATCTGCAGCCACGCAAGCTCTTTCAATTTGTGAGCCTCTTTGGAGAGGTGAGTCCAGAGCTGATGGCCGAGCGCTTTTCCGAGCTGGATGAGGAGTATCAGCTGGCCTGCCTCACCGGACGTTTTCGGGTCTACGAAGCTGAGAGCATCATGGATCTGCCCGACGAGCTGCAAGAGCGGGTAAGCACAATGCCTTGTGGCAAGGTCTTTTATGAAATTGTCACCGATGATGCTGACGAAAAAGCACTGATCGATCAGATCTTCGATGCATGCAAAGACTACAATCTTCGCTATGCCTACTCTCTGCTTGCGCATACGGCCCACATGCCGCCTCACGAGCAGGAGCTTCAGCTTCGCCAGTTCCGCATGGCCCGCTTAGAAGAGGATGGCTTTGTCTCGTTTGCGGATAGTCTCGAGCTCTTTTTGCCTTTCGATGCAGGGGCTTTGCGGCAACGCTGGAGCGTCGCTGCTCCGCTGGGGCAGGACGCTGTGCTTGAGAATGCGGCGAGTGATCTCGCCTTCCTCGATCAGGTGTTTGCTCTTGCCCAACAATCTGCTGTCGATCTGGATGCTCTCTTCCAGCTGCATCAGGGATTTCTCTTCTTAGCGAACGCCATGTGTGCGGTGACTCAGACCGAAGCCTATGACTTTCAAGCCGTTCAGCGGCTGATGGAGCAGGGTAAGGCGATGGTCAACTTCGGGCTGGAAAGTTTAGCCCAAGGCCAGGTTGAGCTTGGGCTCGAGATTCTGCTCAAAGAACCTGCACGCGTGCTTTTCCGCTACGGTCTGAGCCTTGTGGATCAGCTGCGGGGAGAGGTTTTAGAAAAATTAGCCGCTTTGGGCTTGCCCCGTGTGGCCGAACTGCAAAAGGCCTACCAGCTTCGGCAGTGGGGGCGTTTGCTGCTTGAGATCGATCGGCATTGGCTGGACATCATCGGCCTTGAAGCGGCCGAGACTCTCAAAGGCCTGTTCAACCGCTTTCCGATGCGACCGATGCAAACCAACGAAGAAGTTCAGCGTGTGCTGTTTGTTCCGATACGGACGCGGGCCGATGCCTTGGAGTTCCGCTATTCGCTCGCCACTTTGCTCGGCTATTTTGCATCTGTGGAGCGGACCGGTGAGCCCTTGACTCAGCCTTTCGAAGTCATCCTCCGCGACCATGCCATCCGCAGCTTGGCGGAGGGAGCCGTGGGTGCTTATGCTCAGCTGGAAACCGATATTCCCCAGCTTCTCGAAGCATGGCGTGACGGCCTTCGGCAGAATGCAGAGCGCTGGATGCTCAAGGGACTTTCGATCGAGGCTGTTCTGGATGATGTCGCGGCCTTGATTCACAACGGACTGCACGGTCTTATCATTCTCCCTAGCCGGCGAGCAGGTGGAGAGACCCCAAATGATGAGGAGAGAATGTGATGAGTGAGCTAAGAGAAGATAACGAATGGGTCACCCAAGAGCTCTGTGATGAGCTCGCAACGTCCATGAATACCAAGTATCGCCTGGCTTTGCGTGACCGTAAGTTTGCGGTCAGTGCTGAGCTGCGCGGGCGTGCGGTCTTTGTCAAAGTTGTGCTGAGCAATGCGGACAAGAGCTTCTATTACCCCGTCGAAGCCCGCCTGCTCCATGAGAAAGAAGAGATGAAGACGGGTCAAGCCGCGATCTTTTTGCTCGATTACCTCGATACCTACTTCGAAGAATTTTTGCTCGAAGAGGACGAAGAGCTTTATCTGACCATCGACTGGTCTGATCATCAGTACGAGGCGGTTGAGTTTCAGGTCCGTGGACAGATCCAAAATCTCAAGCTCGAGGCAGAAGCCGATCGTTTGCTTGCAGAGGCAGGTCTTCTCACCTGAGGGTGTGATGTAAGCGCGGAGCTATGGGAATGACAAAGCTCGTCTCTGACGGTATAATCTTTAAAGATTTCAGAGTGAGCTGACACTTTATGTTTCAAAAGCTTTTGGCAAAGAAACTCGATAAGGAAGAAGTGGAGAGGCTCGTTCAGGAGGAGAAAGATTACATCCTCAAGACGTGCCAGCCTCGAGCCATTTTTCTGTTTGGTTCTGCTGCTAGAGATGAGATGACGGAAGCTTCCGATCTTGATTTTTTGGTAGTTGTCAGGGATGGAGCTGATCTCAAGGAGATAAAACACAGGTACTACTGTAGCCCTCGGGAACGGAAGTGGCCTGTCGATCTAGTGTTTTTGGATCAGTCCAGCTTCGATGAGAAAAGTCACATAGGTGGAGTGGCCATGATCTGTCTGCAGGAAGGCCGCCTGCTTTTCCAGGAGCCGTCATGACAAAACAGGGTAAATTTGCTCGTTCTTATGCAATAGAGCTTATCGATATCGCACAGCAGGATTTGCTCTCGGCGCAGGCATTATCTGGACACAAAAATATTCGAATTGAAAACGTATTTTTACTAGCTCAGCAGGCTTTGGAAAAAGGACTTAAAGCTGTTCTTTGCTGGAATGATCAGGCTATTCCCTTTCTTCATGACATTGGTGTCTTGGTTGCAAAAATTGAAGCTCTCGGTATTCAGGTACCATTTGGCTATGATCTCAATGGTCTTTCAGAGTTTGCCACCATTCGACGCTATACAGAAGGCAAAGAAACTTGGACAGAGGCTGAAGTTCAAGCTGTTATGAATGAAGTCCAAAGTGCTTTGCATTGGTGTCAAAGCCTGATTCTAATCCCCTAGCTTAGGGGACTTTCATACCCATCTTAGCAAGAGCACAACTTGCTTTGGGCCAAGGTTTGAGCTGAAATCCAAGGCGAGTATCTTCGAAGATCTGAAAATCGCCAAGCTACCGAAGAATTAAGGTCTTACTTTTAAGAAAGATTTATCCTCCGAGACATGATTAGTCCAGTAAATTCAGACCTCTGAGTCACGCTCGAAGGGCTCAGACGAGTGGGCTCAAGGCTTGGGTCCCTGCTTCCGAGATCCCATAGGGGAGATGCGGAAAGATTCGGAGGGTGCTATGCGTTTGTATTGCCTCTGCCCCAATTGAGAGAAACTTATTTAAAGATACCAAGCTTCAGCCCCACCGACTCTGTGAATAAAAGCCGTATATGATGGCAATTTGTTTTCGGGCCTGGCCGATCTCCTCCCCGAATGCTCCCAAGCTTTCAGTTAGAATTATGTTGTCCCGAATTCATTGAGTGTTTTAGGCGAATGTGTGGAGGAAAGACTCGTGACCCATCGTATGCCCAGAGTTCCTAGGCCCGTGCTTAGCTTTTTGATAACAAGTCTGTTCAGCTTTTCCTCAGGCTGTTTGAGCACGGATCGCAGAAGTCAACCCAAAGCATTTGATTGGAACACCGATCTACCGGCCCTCGAAACGACTCCGAACGATCAAGCAAGAACCTGGAACGATGGCTCTCGCTTCGATCAAAATTTCTGCAAGAATCAAAAGCCAGGGACTTGCTTTACGCTCGTCCTCCGCGTCCCTACCTCAGAACTCGTTCAGGACCTAGGACTCTCAGTCCTTGCCCTCGGCAATAGTTCAAAAGCCATGCGAGTCCGCATGGACGAGGCTTGCCGTACAGCATGGTCCGAGTACCGACAAAAATATCTTTTTGACAATTTTCACCCTTTGCGCCGCGATTTTGTCAAAGGCATTGAAAAAATGCGTTGCATCTTTCTGTTTATGGGCGAGGAAGTCGCCACGGAAAATCTTAAGCTCGCAAAGAATGAAGTAGCCCTCAGTGCTCGCCTGACAAAATTTGAGCTGCTGACCTCAGAGATAAGCGCGAACGCTCGCAGCTTGGGAGGCACTTTGCTCAGCAAGGCCGTCCAAACACAATTTCGCAGCGTTTCCCTATACTCGGGAAGTGAGCTTGGATCCTCATCTTCTGGATGGCAAATAGGTGAAGGGCTGGGTGTTGCTCCTCTCCGTGCAGAAGGAACCATGGAACGTAAAATCCAGTGGAACATCGACACCAGTGCCCTCCAAGAAAGTCTACTAGGGCTGGCCGCCAACACTGAGGCGAGCAAGACCGCTGTATCAAGCTTTCTTAAGCAGGCCAAGGACCAGATCGAAATCATCGCAAGTTCTTCGCAGAATCCACTTTCTGGTAGCTTTCTCCTCGTAGGAATGGGCTATAATGCATTTCGTAGCTTATGTGGCGAAGATCGCCAGTACTGCAAGCTAAGCTCAAGCCAAAGTTCTAGCACCGAGGTCGTGCAGACCGACCTTGCAGATCTAGTTCCCAGCTCAGATACCAATGAGTTGCTCAGATTAGCCCTCATCCGAAGCATTCAAGGAGTCCTCGATGAGAGCCTGAGCCAACTCAATCCGGAGCAAGTGAAAGCAAATTTTGGTATCCCCTAATCGATCGCCTCAGGAGCTTTTACCATGAATTCAATGCAGACCAGCTTACTGTTTGTGAGTCTATTGTCCTTGGGAGCCTGCGCTAGGGTGGGTCAGTCTCGCCTGAAGGATACTCTGCCCTTCGAAGTGGGTGAACTTGAGCCTCAGCTCGGTGGCGGATATGACTCTCTGGTCCAAGAGCTGCGCAACACTCCCCCCTGCGTTGTTGGTGAGAGTGGCAAAACCACCTCAGCGCGCAGTTCTCTCGATATGAGCCAGAACGTTGACAGTGAAACTCTGATGCGAGAGTTCAGCGGAGAGGTCAAGGGTACTCCTCGCTTTATATTCAAAGAAGCGGGAGCTGCGCTCGGCTACTACCGTTCCCTCAATCGGAGTCAGGCTGGCCTGAATCTGGTCTATGCCGTGCGTGTAAATCAGGGCGGTGAAAGTATCAAAAGCGTAGGTTTGAAAGAGGACCTGAAAGGCCTTGCACCCACGTCTCTCTTAGAAAAATGTGGGGATCACTATGTCGCTCAGATCAATCGGGGCGGCATGCTCACCATAACTGTGAGCTTTGACTTCATGAACGAAGAAAGTCGCAGCAAATGGGAAAGCCAACTCAAACTGAGTGGTAGCTGGGCTGAAGTTGCAAAAACCCTCAAAAATAAGGTTGAAACCACGGGTATCAATAGTACCATGTCGGTCCGCGTTGTTCAGCTCGGGGGGATACCCAGCCAGGCCCTCACGGCAGGAAAAAACTGTTCTCTCACCAATCTCGAGGACTTTAATTCGTGTAAGCAGAAAGTGGACGATCTTATAAGCTACGCTAGCAACTCGTTCCCCCAGCAAGTCGAGAGCAATCCCGCAGTTCTCGACTACATTACCTTGCCACTCAAGGGATTAGGGGTTCGAGATTTACCGCTCATTCCTGAAGAAGTCTTGCAAGTCCGCAAAAATTTGGAGGCCTATCAGTCCTCTGCGACCGAGTGGAACGATATGTTGGTAAAGGGCAAAGAGGTGGGGATGAGCTTTGAAAGCTCTCTGACAGAAGCCATTCAAAAGAACCGCCGTTTGATCAAAGACGCAGCTCAAGCCTGCTTTAGCTATCAGATCAAAGGTAGCGATCTCGACTGGAGCGAATGCCTTCAGCTTGGCAACGCCCTTCCTAAGCAAATAGTTCCGATCGAGCGCAGTCGCGTCATGATTCACGAGCTCAGCGTCCCTGCGCAGAGTGAATTTGGCAACTCTATTATCAACTCCTACAGCACTGAGATGAAGATCAGTTATGCCCTCAGCAAAGCCTCTTCGTGGAGCCTTGACGAAAGAACTGAGGTCGATATTCAGGGGCTGAGTCCTCTAGGTCGCAGCCTCGAAGCCTCAGATACGCCGAGTCCCAGCGATAGACGCGGGGCTTTGTTGATCGGGCAAGCTTCCTTATCCCCCGCTGAGCTGAGCGGGAATTTTGATCTCCCCGGGGGAGAAGGCCTGCGCTTTCTGATGAATGAATCCATAGGGAAATATTCGGACAATCGTGGTATGCAAACCGTCTACTGGCGCTGCACCAATTGCAACGACACTCAAGAAACTCTGCCCACCTATAGACTCCGTGTAAAAGCGAATGAAGAGTTAGGCACCTTGTTCGCTTCCAAAATGGACCTGACGGGACGCTATAAAATGAGTGCATACGGTCTTTGGAAAAGCTCGCGCTTTCAAGCTGCCAGCGGCCCGCAGGGTCTAGACAAAGAGTGTGGGAATCGCTGTCCGATACCTACCGCCAACACCCAATCTCTCGTTATGGTAGAGCAAGCGAGTGCAACAGCAAGGAGCATTGGGACGGGTTCTATCCTGAATATGCAGGCCAATCAACCTGTACGCTTTACCATAAACGATCAAGACGGTGGGTATGGCGACAATAGTGGTGGAGTGGAAGTCGTGCTCCAGTGCCTCAAAAGCGTTCAGAGCGATATTCGCTCTTTCCCTATCACGATCGATCCGGAATAAGCAACATGTCGGATCCATCTTCTGTTTACCTTCACGGCTTCTCTTCGGAGGAGCAGCAACGCCTCCTCGATCAAGCTCACTTTATAGCACCGCTCATTTATCCGGGAATTCACTTTGATACTCATGCCCGGATTTTGGAAATCGGAAGCGGTGTTGGAGCACAGACAGAAATACTGCTGCGCATGTTTCCCAATATTCACATCACATGTATCGATGCACATGGAACGCAACTATCTCGTGCGGCTCAGTACTTAGAACACTTTCCTCATGCTAAGGGGCGTTACGAACTCCTCAAGCAAGATGCCCAAAAGCTCGACTTTGCTGATAATTCGTTTGACGGTGTTTTTCTGTGCTGGATTCTCGAGCATGTTGCCCATCCCATGCAGGTGTTGAAGGAGGCCTACCGAGTTCTTCGCCCTGGCGCCACACTCTTTGCTAACGAGGTTATGAATTCGTCCTTTTTCATATACCCTCATCGCGAGTCCATTTGGACCTATTGGCAGGCATTTAATCAGGTTCAAAGCGAATGCGGTGGCGATCCGCATATTGGCGCTAAACTCGGTGGATTTTTGTCTGAGGCTGGATTTGACGAGATACAAACTATCCCAAAAGCCCTGCATCTCGACCAGCGCAATCCAGAAGGAAGACGGAAGGCTCTGCGGTACTGGAGGGATCTGTTTCTTTCTGCTAGGGAGCAGCTCCAGGGAGCAAAACTTATTCCAGCAGATTTAACTGAAAAAGTCCGAGAAGAATTTTTTGATTTGGAGAACTGTACTGATGCGGTTCTTTACTATGCTTTCATGCAGGCTTCAGCTAAGAAGTCATGACGTTCATAGCATGCGGATTTGGTCGAGCGATTAGGTTCGCGGTGTACCCACGATCTTCGCTCCGTCATG
>CANGNB010000002.1 GCA_947454545.1 Oligoflexaceae bacterium | reverse complement strand
GGGGTCATCCGCAGCGCGCTCGGTGATATTGTAACTGACTACAGCGATACTGGTGGTGTAGTGGTCCGCGATGAGGTTCTCAAAAATTTCCACATTCGGATTGGCCATAATCAGGATGCCTGTGCCCTGAGGAATCAAAGCCACACTGTTGCCGGCGGGAGCGAAGTTCACAAAGTTGTTTTTGACGATACGATTGTGAAAGAGGCGTGTGCCGTGTCCACCCTTAATCAGGAGATTGGGCAGGTTGAACACAAGGATACCGCCGGTATTGTTGGTGGCGGTATTATCGTAGACATCCGCCCGCTGAGAGTTCTCGATCTCAATGCCTGCCACGTTGTATTCGACGCGGTTGCGGCGCACCACGATATTTTTCGACTGGCCCACATAGATGCCAGCATCGGAAGCACCGATCACGAGATTGTCTTCCATGAGGACATTGTGTGACATCACAGGATAGAGGCCGTAGGCCCCGTTATCTTTGCCGGCGCGTTTGGTCCATTCGACTCGGACTCGGCGAAAGGTCACGCCATTGACCCCGACAGCCTTAATCCCATCGCCGGGATGGTCGATCACGGCGAGGTCCTCAATGATGGTGTGATCAGCGGCCGTCAGGATTCCTTGGGGGCCGGCAGCCGTTTCCGAATAGACCAGCTCGGTTTTGTGCATCCCCTGTCCCCTCATGGTGACGAAGGGTTTGCTCAAGACCAGTTCGACCGTCATCGCAAAGCGCCCCTCAGGGAGTTCGACAATATCCCCTGGATCAGCGGCGATCAGAGCTTCCTGAACGGCATACTGCATGGTAGCAGATGGCGCAATGGTCCAGACTTTAGCCACAGCAGCTGTGCTCAAGGCTCCCCAAAGCCAAAGCAGACAGGCATAAAAGCGAGCGCGCGAGAGTAGGCGTGCCATAAGGTTGCTCCACTGCTAAATAGAGGATGAAAAAACGAGAGTGTCCTAGTTATTTTTTAGCGCGAGTGGAGAGGCGGTGGCAAGGTCTTCGTGAGAAAAGCGAAGGCTGGGGGGTCAAGGCGTCTTTTCTTTTTTGGCTTCGTTGCGGGCGAAGCTGACCTGAAGTTCGACGCGAAGACCGAGGGAATCGCTCATCGTAAGGGTGCTATTGTCGGTTTTGGGAACATGGGGCAGGACTTCAGGAATGATATAAAAACTCGTCTCGCCCACCTTGGTGTCTTGACCGACAAGTCCCATGATTTTATTGCGCTCGAACATCTCGAGTTTGTATAGGACCGAAACTAAGTCCTCATCCACCTTATAGGTCCGCATCGTCTCGCCCACAAGCTCGCGTAGGGTCTCACCCGAGATAGCTTGGGTGAACTGAGGGCTCGGTTTTTTTTCGCCTTGCCAGTACTTGAGGTTTGGGATCTGGAGCTGAGCAAACTCACCGAGAGAGCGTTCAGATTTTTTGCGCTCAGCAAGCGGCTTTTTGATGTCTTCTTTGAGCAAAGGGATACCGATCAAAACAGTCTTCATATAGTAATCGTTGAGACCCTTGTCATCGTGATTTCCAGAGCGCAGCGATTTGAGGCTCACAGTGAAATTGAGCTGGGTGTAATCAATCAGGGGGCTTTCTTCAGCTTGCGCGAGGCCTGCCCAAGCGAGCCAGAGAACGAGGGCGGCTCTGTAGGGGCGAAAGCTCATGATCTCAATCCTTCTCGAAGGTTTGCTCTTCTATCGGCCCGAGGGGGGCGCAAGCTGAGTTCAGACTTTTGAGAATCTCCGGAAATACTTGATTTTTTGTCGTATTCAGACTAGTTTGAGGCGCCTTCCTGGACGCCCAGGATAAGGCTCTTTGACCACCTAGGAATGCTATGCTCGACGCAGACTCCATTCTGTTTTTGGATCGTCATCTCATCGCTGTGAAAAAGCCCGCGCGGATCCCAACGGCATCTGACGCCAGTGGTGATGACACGATGCTCGAACGCGTGCGCCAATGGCATAGTGCGCGCCAGGCTGAGGGCAAAAAAGGTTACTGCGTGCCGATTCATTTTTTGGATCGTCCCGTCTCTGGGCTGATGCTCTTTGGCCTCAGCAGCAAGGGTGCCAGTCGTCTCAATGAACAGTTCCGCGCGCGTAGCCTGCAGAAAACCTATGTGGCTATCGTTGAAGGTTGTCCCGCCGTGAAGGAAGGACGCCTCGAACATATGCTGGCCAAGCAGCGACAGACGAATATTACTGAGATCGTCGGGCCAAAGCACCCAGACGGAAAACGCAGTGTGCTGCGCTATCGGGTCATCGCCGAGCGGGCAGGATTATCGTGGATTTTGGTCCAACCTGAGACGGGGCGGAGTCATCAGATTCGTGTGCAGCTGGCCTCCCTGGGCACGCCGATCTATGGCGATCTCAAGTACGGAGCGCAAAAAGCTTGGGATGGGTGTATCGCACTCCATGCCTTGCGTCTGCAGTTCGAGCACCCGATTGCTCGCGAAAAAATGGTTCTCGAAGCGCCCTTGAGCGAGCGCTGGGAAACTTTGTGGAATGGTCCTTTACCCTTGGAAGACTCCAACTGGTGAGTCGAAGATTGAGGTCTCGATATGTTTAAGCAGCCCGCACCTAAAATTCAGACGACATCGCTGTGGGACTTTCCCTCTCAGCACTACGGTCTCGAGACGCAAGGCAGTTCTGAGTACACAGGCGTCACCCCTTCCTATGTGATCTGGAATCTCCTCCAGCGCTATACGAAGCCGGGCGATAAAGTCTTGGACCCCATGTGCGGTAGTGGGACATCGCTCGATGTCTGTCGCGATTTGCGGCGCGAGGGTTTTGGTTTTGACATCGCTCCTTCGCGGCCCGATATCAAAAAAGCTGATGCGCGCCATCTGCCTTTAGGCGACGAGAGTATCGATTTTGCCTTTGTGGATCCTCCCTATTCGACTCATATTCGCTACTCAGGTGATGCTCAGTGCATCGGCGAATTGGAGGCGCGCGATGGTGGCTACTACGAAGCTATGGAAGTGGTGATCGCGGACATCTATCGTGTTCTCAAAGATGGCGCCTACTTTGCGCTTTATGTGTCCGACTCACAAGCCAAAGGCAAAGCTTTTTGTCCGATCGGCTTTGAGCTCTTCTTTCGTATGTCGCGTCTCTTCGAACCGGTTGATATCGTGTGCGTGACTCGACACAATCGCACGTTAAAGCGCAACCACTGGCATACTTCAGCCATCGAGGGAAATTATTTTCTCCGCGGCTTCAACTACCTCTTTATCATGCGCAAAAATGTGCGGGGTGATCAGGCGCTGCTCAAGCATGAAGCCGCCGGTATGCTTTCGCCGCTGTTTCAGGCTGCAGTCAAAGCTGAGGCTGGCAAGGTTGTGACCCCAGAAGTTTTTTCGCAGATTCTCGACAAGAAAGGTCCAGCTCTCGAAGATGCCTATCTTAAAAAGCAAGAAAAGAAGGTAGCGCGTAAGACCTTTGAAGCAAGACGTCCTGTGCGCTCGGAGAGCAGACCAAACAGTCGTGGGGATACTCCCAAGCGTTCGTCACGGCCAGCAGCCCCAAAGGGAGGTAAGTCTTATGGTGAAGCTCGAAGACCTCAGCGCTGAGATTCAAACGTTTTGTCAGGAACGCGATTGGGGTCAGTTTCATAGCCCTAAGAATCTGGCGATGGCCTTGTCGGTAGAAGCCAGCGAGCTCTTAGAAGTCTTTATGTGGCTGACACCTGAGCAGAGCCAAGCCCTCACTCAGGAGCAGCGAGCCGCAGCCAAAGATGAGCTGGGCGATGTGATGATGTGCCTTTTGAATCTGGCCCATCGCTTGGGTATCGATCCCTTGCAGGCTGCTGCGGACAAACTTGAGAAGACCAAGGAAAAATACCCTGTGGAGAAAGCCAAGGGGCTTGCCAAGAAGTATCATGAACTTTGAACCCGCCTCTGCGACACCAAAGCTCCGTAAAGGCTAGCGTGTCGCTTGCCGTATTGATGAGCGAAACGGTCCGGACCATAAGCAACTCCTCTTTTCCACAAACAAACTAAGTCCACCTCCGGTTGGAACACCGTGGCGCTCGAAAGCTTTTCGTTTTTGCTATTAAACTAAGAGATTACTGATAGTTAAAGAACTTTTGAGGACGATATTTTTTTGCTGGTCAGCTGACTGTTGTTAAAGATTTAAGCAGCCTTGCGCCCCCCCCCAGAAAAAAAGCGCTCTGTTGTTATGGTCTTAACGCGAGCTTTCCATTGGAATGCTTCCTGCACCCAGGGGGGCGCCTGCTGAGCTGTCGTTTCAACTGAATTGGGAAGAGAATGATGAAGCTGTGGTTGAAGTATCTGACTCTATGTGGTTTAGCTGTTGTAGTTTCCTTCTGCAGACCCAAATCCTCACACGAACCTGAGCTCCCCGCAGCTCCGGTGGCTTTAGATCAACCCCGCACCATAGAGCGCTACTACGAAGGCTATTTGGCTCCTCTGGGTATGGACAGACAAGGCTATGAGCCCCTGGCCTCAACGGATCCTATGGTCTTCAGTAATCAGCGCTATAAAACGTTTCAAGATATCGAAAATCCTGCGCAGTCAGCCCATCAATCGGGCTCTGACCCCTGCGATGTGCAGAAAGTGGGGGAGCTTAGGCCCCTACGCTGTGTGAGTGTTCCCCGACCCACACACACCGATATCAAAGACCAAGCTGCTGCGATTGTCCTAGGAAAGGCCTTCTTTTGGGACATCCAAGTCGGCAGTGATGGCAAAACAGCCTGTGCGACCTGCCATTTTTCAGGCGGTGTGGATAAGCGCGTATGGAATACACTTAATCCTGGACCTGATGGTCTGTTTCAATCGGGGGGTGTTACTGGCCCAGATCAGCTCTTTGCCCCAAGTCTCATCGAGAGTGATGATCGGGTTGGTTCCCAGGGCGTCGTCCGCGCGAAATTTATAGGACTTTCGCCGGACCCCAGAAATCCAGTCGATCAGTGTGAGGTTGTGGAAGACACAACGTTCAAGCGGTCCCGCCAGGTGACAGGCCGAAATACACCGAGCAACATTGGAGCTGTGTTTTATCGTCAGCTCTTTTGGGATGGGCGAGCCCATCAGCAATTTAACGGTAACGATCCCTTTGGCTCCACACAAAACGCCAAGAAGCCTGCCGCACTCTGTGAAAACTGTGCCTTGGCCTCGCAGGCTGTCGGTCCTGCAACTAATGATGTAGAAATGAGCTGCACAGGCCGAGCGTTCAATGGTCCTGCAAGTGTTGGTGCGAAAATCCTAGCGCGGGTTCCCCTCTTTCATCAAAGAGTTTCGCCAGCTGACAGTGTGCTGGGATCTTATGTCGATCCCCAGCAAACGGGTCTCGTTTGTGATCGAAGCCAGGGCAAACTTTGTACGTATCAAGACCTTATTGATCGCGCTTTTGATCCAGCCATGGCCAGCCATGCTCAAGAAAATTTCAGCCGTATTTGGGGGCAAGCTCTCCTCGCTTACCAAGCGACCCTCATTCCCGATCGCACACCCTTTGATCAGTTTATGGATGGAAATCACAGTGCGCTTACGCCCCGTCAGCAGCTCGGCCTTGAGATGTTCCGCGGCAAAGCCCGCTGCACCGAATGTCATGAAGGAGCAGAGCTTTCGGATGCTTCTCTTTCCTATTTCAAAGATGTGAAGGGTATCTCGGATGATAAAGCCGACGTTGGCTTTCATAATCTAGGTCTGCGTCCGACTCGTGAAGATCTGGGCCGTGCTGGTCTTGGTCCTATGAATATCAGCTTTGCCGAAGGTAAACCTGAAAACAATCGGGGAGCTTTTAAAACCGCTATGCTCCGTAACGTAAAGCTGACAGCTCCCTACTTTCATAATGGGAGCAAGCATAGCCTCGAAGAGGTCGTGCGCTTTTATTCACGTGGCGGCGATTTTAAAAGTTCGGACCAATCGGAGGATATTCGCCCCTTCTCCTTGAGTGAAGAAGAGTTTGGGGCGCTGGTGGAGTTCTTGCGCGAGGGGCTGACGGATCATCGGGTCGAGCTTCAGCTGGCGCCTTTTGATCACCCAGCTTTGCCCTTTCCTTCGGGAGTCCTGATGCAGGCGACGGGTGGGAGCAGTGTCGGACCACTGTATTACAAGCCTGACGGGCAGAGAGTGGCGAATCCCTGAGAATTTTTAAGAGGAACGCAACTCTCTACGACTATTTTTTACAATGAATAGTTACTAAGATTACAGGAAGGCCCTGCTTGAGCGGGGCCTTTCCTTTTCATGGTAAATGGACGCGAAAACTTGCGTTTTGGGCGAAAGCTGATTGAATCGTAAGAGCCGTCTCTTCTGCAGCTTCCTCTGGCAAAAGAGCTAAGATCATGCCACCACCGCCGGCACCCGTCGACTTCACACCGATGGCGCCAAGCGATCGAATCTCATCAATCATGGCTCCCATCACGGTGGGAACAACGCCGGCATCCCGCAGCAATCGATCACAGATATTCATAGCATCGGCAGCCAAAGTGAAATCGGCTGATTCGAGGGCCTTATGGGCGCTGAGAGCGAGGCTGTCGAAAGCCTGGAGATTGGCTTCACCTCCGGGACCTGTAAAGTAAGGTTCGGCGATGCGAATCATCGTTTTGGTGGAGGCTCTGAGGCCGCTGTCGATGAGCATAAAATTCCAGGTTTTGCCATGGTGCTGAGGAAGGTTCAAAACTTGGATAGGTCCGCCTTTAGCAAAGAGAATACAGCTTTCATAGGCTACGACAGCTGCATCGAGGCCCGAGGGATTGCCGTGGAAACTTTTTTCCAGCTCATTAGCTAGATAGGCTAGCTGCTGACTGCTCAGTTCCTGGTCTTTGAGCTGTGCCAAGGCGCGGAGAATGGCGACACAGAGAGTTGCTGAGGAGCCAAGACCAGCCCCGATGGGAAGATCGGAGTGACTCTTTCCCAGGAGAGAAAATGCAGGAATCTCGAGCAGCTGCATGGCTTGCGATACGACCGCCTGCATGCGTTCGGAGACTTCTTTGCCATCGAGCAGCAGTTGGATTTTAGGAAAGCTGCTCAGGGTTGATATAGGCCGTAGACTGAAACGAAAACGCATGCTCGGTAAGGGCATGGCAACAGCTCGGGTCCCATAGACCACAGCATGTTCGCCGACGATAATAGCTTTGCCGCAGGCGCTCGCGTGGAGCTCAAGGGGTAAAGAAGCTGTCGTATGCGCGTGTTCTCTCATCATGCTTGCGTCCCGTAATCTCGGAGTTGGTCGTTCGACATCGTTAAGTCTGTGGCCTCTTTAAAGGCGTCGGAGGCTCGGTCCAGCTCCCACTCCATCATGGAGCACAGACCCTGGATACTTGCTGTTAAGCCAATTCCGAACCCGTTCTCTGTCTTCGTTTGGATAGATGACATGGATGTTGGGGCCGGCATCGATCGTAAAATAGGCTGAGTGTTCGCCTCTCAACCGAGCTGCTCGGAGCTCTCCAAGAAAATCCAATGCCGCGGTGTTGAGGTATTGATGCGAGGGTGTCGCAGTCATGATCACGGCATGCATCTCGAGGGCTTCGGTCTCAAGCAGAGGACCGAGGCGATCCCACTGGCGCTCGCGAACGGCATCTTTCATACTGTTCAGGCGTTCGGGCAGACCCGCAAGCCGCGGACGGAACAGAGGGCTGGTCCAAGCATGTGCATGCGCTTCGGTCGAGCCAAGGCCTTTCTCACTCGTAGAAAACAGCACGACGCTATCGCAAAGGCTCCAGTGTTCCGCTGGATAGAAGGGCTCGATACTTTGCTGTTCGGGGGAGTCTCCTGCTTTCCACAGCACATAGCCTCCGAAGACCGAACGACCTGCACTACCTGAGCCCATGCGAGCAAGGTGCGCCAGGCGCTCTCGTGAGAGCCCGCGTTCACGCAGAGTATCCCAACAATCGGTATCATACCAGGCCGCTACGGCCGCAAGGGTCAGGGCCGCTAAACCACTGGCGCTGCTCGCAATACCAGCTCCGGTTGGAAAATTATTTTCACTTTCAATATCCAAAGCTCCCTGGACTTCCAAGGCCTCGGCGAGATGATCGAGCTGGCGAAAGGTTTTGGCAAAGCGCTTGTCGCTGCGGGTGAGCAGCTGACCTTCGAAGATAAATCTATGGTCTCCGACCTGATTCCTCTGGGCTCTGGTCGTGCTGCAGAGTGCGTTTAAGGTCATGGAGAAGGAATCATTGGCTGGCCATTGCTGGGGGCCATCGCGTTTGCCCCAGTATTTGAGAAAGGCTATATTGCTGGCAGCTTTGGCTTCAAAGTGCGCGTTCATAAAATCTCCTTGGGATACCAGTGAGCCCCTTGATCAGTGAACCCAGCCGTGAGCTGATGCCAACCAAGTGTTCGTAATAAGCTGTCGGCTTCGCGTAGTGACTCTGCGGGTCCAAAGAGCAAGATGGCATCTTCGCCCCCCGCTCCTGTTGTCTTAAAAGTCCAGCTCTGATCGCAGCCAGGCAATGCTGAAAGCTGGCGGGCAAGCGTTTCAGGAAAGCCTGGAGCTTGGCTCAAAAAACGGCGATGAGCGAGGAGAGCGTGCATAAACCCAGAGTGAGCCTGAGCCCATGAATTTCGCAGGACTTCGCTGTAGGCATCGATGAGAGCCTCTGAGAGTGTATAGAGTGTGCCTGCGCGCTGGTCTTGAGCTAGCCAGGAGCGAACGAGACGACCCAGATTACCTGTTGGAGCGCCCCGGCCGCCGCCGTAGATATGGACCCATGAATCTAAGCCTTGGCAGCTCTGCTTCTGGAATGATCCTGGCCACTGCCTATAATCGGGATTCCACAGTATGAGTCCGCCTTGGCTTTGAACGAGAAGATCATATCCTGAAGCAAAGCTTTGCTGCTCGAGCTGTAGCTCCCTTGCCATAGCTCCCAAACGCAGGGCATCGACAGTCTCAGGACTTTCGGCAAGCCCCTGGAGGGCTAGAAAGCTTGCTAAACGCACTGCGGACGAACTGCCTAGGCCATAGGCGACATCGAGTTCGGAACGAATGTTTAGAGCAAAGCCACTGTGTGGAAACCAGAGCTGACGAGCGGCCTGGGCCGCTTGCAAGAGGGGTTCTGCCGCGATAGTCTGAGGACTCAGAGTCGAAAGATCGTAGGTTTGAGACCAAAGATCAGAATGAATACTGAAGGTATCGGCGGAGCTAGCTGACGCTGTAAGCCACTGATTTACGGTGACCGCTAGGCAACGGCCGCCTTCAAGCACGGCATACTCACCCGCCAGCATCACTTTTCCTGGAACTTTCGCCTCAATCAATCTCACGACGTATGGGCCCCTTGTCGCTGCGCGAGGGCGATATTGCCTTGATGCAGACTCATATGGCCACGCTGAATACCTTCGGAGGCAAGGGCGCGAAGAGCTGAGAGGTTTTGAGCAAGACCGACCGCGACGATGATTTCGGCCAGGCCTTGAGCTGTTGGGTTACCCATGAGCTGCAACGCCGCTTGGGCTGTGGGATGGAGCTTGGTTACACCACCGACTGTGCCGACGGCTATGGGCAATTCAATTTCACCTTCTAAATCACCTTCAGCGTTTTTCCACCAGCGTGTCATCGGCTGATAGACACCCGTGCGGCAGCAGTAGGCATGAGCTCCAGCTTCGACAGCGCGCCAATCATTGCCGGTTGCGATCACAACCGGATCGATACCATTCATCACACCCTTATTGTGGGTCGTGGCCCGATAGACATCGTGGGCAGCAAAAAGGTAGGCTTTCTCGATGCGGTCGACGACCTCTTCCCCACTGAACTCGCGATTGGAGAGCGAAGCTTTTGGTACTTTGCAGTGCGCGCGAGCGAGGCGCTTATCACAGAGATTGGTCAAAATTCGCAGCCCCATCTCACAGGGGATAAGTTCCTGAATCCGCTTGCTCAGCTTTTCACAGATGGTATTGATCAGATTCGCACCCATGGCATCACGCGTGTCGACATCGATGTAAAGAACAAGCGAGCGTATAGCCTCGATGAAGCGCCAGGTAAGATTTAAAGCGCCACCGCCTCGCGAAAGGAGTCGATGCTGACCTTCGTTCGCGTAGGCCAATAGGTTTTCGCGTTCGGCCTGAAGAACGCTTTCGAAGTCAAAGCCGGCTTCGGGAAAGAGCTGGATCTGACCAGTGCC
Organism: Oligoflexaceae bacterium; assembly: GCA_947454545.1. GTDB lineage: Bacteria > Bdellovibrionota_B > Oligoflexia > Oligoflexales > Oligoflexaceae > Oligoflexus. The sequence continues at coordinate 34,614 of CANGNB010000002.1, read as the reverse complement.
GATCGGCGATGTACTCGTCGTCTGAAAGCCGCCGCCAGCTCGGGCGAGCTTAGCTCCGTGGCTGGCCGCTGCGAGCACAGAAGTTTCTTCGACAGCCATAGGCACCAGGATATCCTGGCCATTGATTGTGAAATTCGTCGCGACCCCCAGAGGCATCGCAAAGGTGCCGACGCCGTTCTCAATGAAGACGTCAACTTTTTCGGCGCTCAGAGTTTGAAAGTCACCGAAACACTCAGCTTCCTTCGCATTCATGTGGGAAAGGCCCGCGATGATTTCGCGACGTTGGCCGATAGGGAGTTCATAAAAACCCGGAAGGCGCGAGCTTACACGTCCACTCTGCATAGGACTGCGGTGCTGATAGTCGGCTTGGGTCTCTCGGTTCATACTCACTCATCTCCCTCGATGATCACAAGTGCCAAGGTTCGACGCACCATCCTGCGTCGATGTGTCTGCAGCTGAGTCCGCTTGGACCTTGCCTGCAGGATGCCTGAAAGCATACCTGAGTTCAAGTCTCGCGCCTACGAGACCTTCGCTCTTCCCAGTCAAGATCCGACCTGGGGGAAGCAAGGCCGGCAAATGCCCACTGCATATGGTGTTCAGCGTTTCACTTGAGCGAACGCTTGTAAAAATTCTTGCTCTAAAGGACGCCCGAGTTCGATACGATCCGCTAGATCGTCAAGGCATCGCGCTCCAGAGGCCAGCATCGCCAGTTGGAGTCCCTTCAGGAAACTTTGCAGCACCTCTTGGGGGCCTGATTCGCTCTCGAGCGCCGCTCTTAAGAGGGGTAAACCGATACCAGCAAAGCGGGCTCCCAGGGCGACGGCCTTGGCTACCATAAGGCCATCGCGCATGCCCCCAGTTGCAATGACTGGGAAATGCGGCAGAGCCTTGTGAACATGATGCAGGCTATAAGCTGTGGGGATTCCCCAATTGCGAAAGGTTTGGCCGAGTCCTTGCACTAAGCTTGATTGGCTGCGAAGGCCTTCGATCAGTGCCCAAGATGTTCCGCCTGCGCCGCCGATATCAACGGCTGAAACACCGCATTCGATGAGGCGCTGCACGCTGCGAGCATCCATGCCACAGCCAACTTCCTTGGCGATGACGGGAACACTGAGTTTGCGGCAGATCAGCTCGAGCTGCTCGAGGGCTCCCTTAAAGTGCCTATCGCCTTCGACCTGAATAAACTCTTGAACGAGATTAAAATGAATCGCGAGCGCATCGGCTTCGATCATGTCGACCGCGCGTTGGCATTGATCCAAAGCTTTGCTGCTCAGGAGTTGAGCCATTCCGATATTGCCAATCAAAAACACCTTCGGCGCATAGTGTTTGACGCGAAAAATAGCAGCATACTGCTCATTTTCAAGAGCAACGCGCTGGGAGCCGACGCCCATGGGAATTCCAAAAGCTTGAGCAGCCACGGCCAAGCGACGATTGATTTCGACTCCCTTGCTGATACCACCTGTCATCCCGGTGATCAGCATGGGGGCGGCAAAGGTTCTTCCCAAAAAGGCAACCTGCGTATCCAGCTCGCTTGGATCCACGAGAGGCAGGGTTTCAGGACGCAGAGAAAGCTGTTCGAAACCCGTGAAGCGATCACTGGCTTCAACGTCTTGTTGGCGGCAGAGTTCGATGTGCTGGTCTTTGCGAAGCTGGCCCAAAAGCTCGTGGAGCTGGGGCCACTGATCCTCGGCAAGATTGACTAGCCAAGGGTCCGCTTCTGTATGCAAACGCCCCGAAAAACGAAAGGCCCGCTCGCTGGTGAGGTATACAGTCAAATTGATATTGTCTGGGCTTGCTGTGCGCGGGACGGAGTGAGGCTTCAAAAGGAGACTGTCCTTACCAAGACCGACAACAATGCCGCTTTGGCTGTCTTCGGCGACCCAGGCGAGAGGTGGGTCGAGACGGATATGTTCGGTCTTTGCAACCATGGCAGACTCCTATTGCGAGACACACTGAGCCCTGGCTTTTACCATAGAATGCGGGGAAAAGGCGAGGCTCAACCGAAACACTTTCTCACCGAAATGTTGCCAAAAGTTTTAGAGGCAAAGTAGGGGGGGATGCTAGAGTCGTCTGGTATGCTGGCAGGCAATTTGCTAGTCTAGGGACCAGGATGAGATAGGGGAGTGACTTTATGAAACGATTGCTTTTGGCTTTAAATGTCTTGCTTGTCACAGATGCAGCATGGGCTGGCTCTTCGAGTAAGACAGAAGTTGTGCAAGAAACTGAAAAATCGGAAACCAAAGTCTTCTGTTCGAAAACATCGGAGAAGGCAGCCGTGGCGGACTGTGAAAAGTGGATTGCAACGCAAAGCAAATCGCTGGGCAATCGCCTCTTGACCAGCTACTGCAACAGCGGGGAAATCACCACAGATAATACAGCCTGTCTCTACCGCGCCTTAGGAGAATTGAAATACGTTCTCAAAACCTATCGCACCGAAGAAAAAAGCAAGGATTGATATGGCTCAGACTATTCTCATCGCAGGTGCGGGTTACGTGGGATCACGTGCTGCGGAACTCTTGATTGCTGCAGGTCACAAAGTTTATGTTCTGCGACGAAAGCCGAAGGTTCCAGCAGGAGCAGAATGGATAGGGGCTGATCTCTTGGCTCCCGAAACTCTTAAAAATCTGCCGGACTGTCAGCATATTGTGTACTGTGCCGCTGCCGATCAAAGCGGTGAGGAAGCTTACGAGCGCATTTATGTAAACGGCTTGCGTAATCTATTAGAAGCCTATCGAAAGCAGGGGCTCACGCCCCATGCAATCTTCACGTCCAGTACCTCCGTGTATTCTGAAGCATCTGGGGACTGGGTGGATGAAGCGCATGGAATTTTGGTGGATAAAGGTCCGAGTCGCTTTATGGTTGCTGCCGAGCGCTACCTGCAAAACGGACCGTGGCAGAGCACTATTCTGCGATTCGGTGGAATCTACGGCCCTCAGCGCACGTATTTTTTGCAGCGGGTTTGGCATCGGCAGGAAAAAATGTGGCTCGGAGCGCCACTTTATAGCAATCGGATTCATCGGGAGGACTGCGCGCGGCTGATTCGTTTTGCTATCGAAGATGCTAGGGCGTTGAGTCAAGTTTGGAATGCTGTGGATCATGAGCCTGCAGAACGCAACGAAGTGATTCGTTGGATGGCCGAGAAGCTCAAAGTAGAGACTCAAGACCTAGCGACGACGAACGATTTCTCAGAGATTGCTCACCGGGGCAATAAGCGTATCAGCAATCAGAAGCTCTTGGCTGCAGGTTTCACATTTCTCTATCCCACCTATAAGGAAGGCTACGCGGAACTCTTTGCAGAGGTGCGGGGCGCTTGATTTACTTGCCTTTCCGAGCTCGTCCCTGAGCGAGCTCTGAACTTTATCAACAATCAGTAGATGTCCGTGGCCGCTCGCTGCGATTTTTTCTAGGATGCCTCTTCTGGAGGTGTTCATGGAGTCGCTTTTTCCCCTTTTTTGCCTGGTCGTTTCCCTTATGCTGTGGCTCTGGGGACTGAGCTCTTGGGAAAGCAGTTTTCGTCAAGTCGAATCCGAGTTTATCAATGACTACAGAGAAGAGACCTGTGCCCGCCTCTGGGCGATTGATAAAAATTTAGAGCTCAGCCTCATATTTCTTAAGCCTTGGTCACAGTCCGAGGAACAGTGGACGTCATGGAACCTCGCTCGCCGTGAGGTTCAGAACAGGCTTATGGAGACCTACGATCAGCTGTCATGGGATGATTGTCAGGCGATGGTAGGAAAACGCTTTGAACTGGATGAACAGAAGCATCCAGGGCTCAGTCCCCTCTACCCCAATATATGGATTCGTTGGTTACCACGGATGGAGTCATGAATGATCTGAGAACCTGTGAGCAGGGGCAGGTGGCAGCTTTGCTGATGCTGATCTTTCAGATAGCGCTCTTCAGTGTATTTTATGAAGCCAGCCATCACGTCGAAGAAGAGCAAAAGAGCAGCTACCTCTGGCTTGAGCAACGGAGTCAAAGACATCTCGATCAAAAGCCTAGTGAAAAAAAGCTCTGGGGCCAAAATTGGGCAGCACCACCGCCACGCATTGATTATGGAGCTTTCACTCAACATAGAAAGGATGCCGAAGCCCTATGTTTCTTTCATCGATTCGATCCCGCATTAGCCATTGGTCGAACTATGGATTGCGATTAAAACTGCACGACTATCCACCACTCATGACGCATGGTCTTGCGGTCCTTGCTGGGACCTTGCTGGTGCATGGGCAGTCCGTAGAGCCCAGTCCCTTGCCTAAACATCTGCTCTATCCTTTCGATAAGCTTCCACCTTTTCAAGAGGAAGGTTGGGAGCGAGGGCCGATCTCGCTCATGCTCACCAAGCGTCAAGGCGAGAGCCGCTGTCGATGGTCGATGGGACCGATGCGGATGTGGACTGTGCCGGGAGGCAAAAAACAAAGGTTTCTTCAGCTTGAGCTTACACCGGGCAACTTAAAGTTTTTGGAGAGCCTCAGCAAAGAGCGGGATCTCGAACTGAGGCGCTTTCAGGATCAGCTAAAGCCTTGCCTAAAGCTGGATGAGGCAAATTTTTATGGCCCCTAAATATTTATTCGTATGTTTTTTATTTTTTTCAGCCACTCTGCTCATGGCGAGTGAAGGTTCTTGGTTGCTCGAACTCGGCGAAGAGAAGCAGATCGAACTGAAAGAAGGGGAACAGCTTCGCTTGAGCCAAAAAAATGTGGTCGAGGTCGAAGCACTTGGGGGCGGTCACTACAAATTCATCGCTCTTCACAGTGGTCTCGTTTATGTACGCGTCTTGGATAAAGAGGGGCGCTTACTTCGTAGCTGGGTCATGGAAGTCCTCCAACGCCTGCATCCTGAAAAGACCAAAGTCTTGCAGCAGGAGATTTGGCGCCAATTTTTCTGTGAACAGCCAGGCATCTCGTGTGACTCTGATGCAGCCCAAGTCAGAGGCATGACGGAGTCACTTTCTTGGCTTCATAGAGCCCGGCAGCAGTGTTTGCAGCTTACACCTTGTCGCTTTGAAGCCCAACTGAGCCCTGCAGCCCAGGACCTTTGGTCTCGACGTCTTCAAGATGAGTTTGCGCTCAAAAACTTGCGCGTACAGAGCGATGGTTTTGTCCGGGCATCCATAGATTGTCAAGGACTCACCAAAGGGCAGCAGGATCACTTGGTCCAAGAGGTGAAGGAGCGCTATGGAGCGCCCCTCTTTCTGCAATGTCAAAGCCCTTCAGTCCTATCTTATCGCTTAGAGTGTGTCGTGGTCGCCCATCGCCAGGATCAAAGCCTATTGGATAACCCCTTGCATTGGGATCTCCGGCTCTTGCCCAAAGGTGCGACGGTCCAAGCTTTGCTTGATGGTTTGTCTCATTCCGGTCAGCTTAGTATCCTCGCACGACCTCGGACCCGCATGCTGCAGGGGGCGGAGCTAAAGCTTGTGGATGGCGGGGAAATGCCGATTGAGCGGCAAACACGTGATGGCAAAGAACTGCAATGGAAGCCTATCGGCTTTCAACTGACGGGCAAATTTATGGAGCGCACGGAGTCCCTGATTCGGCTGCGTATCGATATCAGTCTGAGTCGCCCGCAGTTAGCAAGTTCCAATCTGGCTAGCAGCAGTCTACAGAGCGAGGTGTTCTTGCCACTCGGTGAGTGGACCGAACTCGGGACTTTGCAAGCTCAGACAGAGGATAGTGAGAAGACTGCGATCCCCGTCCTTAGCGATATTCCTGGGTTGGGAGCGCTCTTTCAATGGCATACGGAGGGTCTCGTTCGCAGTGATGTTCGGGTGATTTTAAAGGTCGAGGAATTGGAACAAGGGGGCGAGCAGGAGCGGAGCCAGGAAGAAGGCAATTCAGAAAAGGACCCATCCCAGGCGCCTTGAAATGGTATAGAAAGGTGCGAGGAGCTCACGCTCAGGAGCTGAGAAAAGTTCTGTAAGTTCTCAAAAATATGAGTTTATTTCATAGGGTGTCAAGGTGTGCTCGATTCTGTCGATAACACTCATAGGAGGTGCCTCATGAAAACTTTGAATCCCATCGAGGACTTAATCAATAAAACGGCACGTCTTTACTTTGATCTCTGCCAGATCGCTGAGGAGACCTATCAGATGGGTCCCTACTCGGGCGCTAAACGCACCATATTGCTTTACGTCAATCAGCGCGGGACTTGTTTTGCCGACGAAATCTATACAGTATTCCCCGATCCTTTGCTTGCGAAGGATGGAGCTAAGATCATTCTCGACCTTGCGCAAAGTCGGTATCTCACCACGGAATATCAGCAGGGTCGACCTCTGCTGACTCTCACGGATGCGGGACGAGCGAAGGTTCAAGAGATCGTGCAGAGAGAAGCGAAGTTAGTCAAAGACATGCCCGAAGAACTCCAGGTTGGGGAGCTGCGGCGCATGGCGAAGACTCTTGAGCTGTTTCGGAGCGCTATGCTCGAGAGTGCTGAAGATCCCAAACTTAAACATCAGCACGAAGAAGCCAGTTGATTTGAATCGAGTGGAGTAGGATGAGGCGGATTTCAATCCGCCTTTTTTTATGGCTTAAAATGGCCCGCGGCCAGCTCAGCCATAAGGCCGTCATGGACCTGAGTAGCGAGTGCCGTAACCGAATCACTGATGACTTTGGCTGCTGTTTCAGGAAAGCCATTGTTCTTCACTTCCACGCGAACGATAGTGATCAGTGTGCTGCTGAGTTTATCTTCGTTGCCGATGGTAATTGTGGTGGTATTGTAGACCCGATAGTCGGGCGTGCCGGAAACAGATGCGTCGACGAGATGTTCGGTGCCGATGCCGATATCTGAATTACCCCCTTGGACTTGAAAACTATTCAGCTGGGTTTTGAGCTCATTGCTGAAGCTCGTCTGAGCAGGTGTTTGGATGTCAGCATGATAGCTTAGATCCCACTTGCCAAACTGGAGATCACCTCCCAGATCGTTGCTGCTATCCGCAACGACACTTCCGCTTCTCTTAAGATAGGGAAACTCACTGGTATCCGTCATGTACCAAGGGATGCGGGCGCTACGGACCCATTTGGGTTGAATGGGAACACGATAGACGACTCCAAAAAGGCCACGGGTATAGCCATCATCACCCTGACTCAGATCGAGCCGAATGGCGCGAGGTTTTGAGCCGACCAGGCTTGCGTGACGATCGAAGTCAGTAAAACTCGGTGTGGGCTTTTGATCTTGGCACAGCACACCAAGTTCACTGCTGAAGTCAGCTTTCAGTGGCAGTTTATAGACATGCACGCAGAACAGATCTTTGAGATCTGAACGAATTTCAGTTTTTTGAAGGCTGAGATCACTTATCTCTGCAAAGCCCTGGAGATCAGAGCTGGCAAACTGACGAGTGCCACTGCTAGGCTTGCCTGCGGAAGGATTTTGAGTGCAGGAGATCAGGAGACTCATACCAAAGAGGGCTGAGCTTATGTTCCGCGTTCGCATGGGATCTCCTTCAGTAACCAAAGTTGAGTGCGAGTAGCCTAGAGCTAAGGCTTTTTGTCCCAAAGACCAAACCTACACCCCTCTTTTCGGCTTATAGAAAAGAGTTGTTGAAGGCTGGCTAAAAACCCTTTTGTTGAGGGTGTTTAGCCTTTTCTAAAACCTTCAGATGTCGCGGCTACTAGCCGATTTTCTCATGAGCTGTATCTTCTGGGCGCGATTCACTTTGGGCTTGAATCTTTTCCCACAGTGCTTTGAGGATAAGGTCTGGCCAGCTGCTACCGGTCTTTTCACCATCCGCACCGGTTTTGGTCCAGAGTGCGGTGTGATCAGCGATAGCGAGCTTTTCAAGGTGAGTGCCTTCACCGACTTTGTAGTATTCAAAGCTCAGTTCCGCACCCTGGGTATAGAGTGCTTTGAGGTTCATCAGCACTAAGATTTCATCGAAGGGCATGGCCTCACGAAGATGTTGGATGCGACTTTTGGTGCAGATCAGCTCGCCCTGTTCCCCGATACCTCGGTAGTATTCGGGAGCAAGGTCGCGGAAGTAGTGGTCTCGGATTTTACCCATCCAAATGGAATAATTCCCAAAGTAGAGGTTGCCAACCAGGTTGCTATCGTAGAGGCTCGTTTCAAAAATCTTTTCACTCAATCGAATGGCGGATTTTGGTCCTTCAGGAACCTTAAAGAGGAGCTCTCCCTTGTCTAGGTTTTTATAGGGTTCGCGTGCCGGCAAAAAGCTGTCTTTGCGATCATCTTTAGCGATCATGCTCGCGATAAAATCCCGATAGTAGGGCGGGAATTCTGCTGGTGCGACGACCCCATGATCGAGAATCTCCACCCACGTAAAGCCCATGTAACCCGAAGCTATACGTTCTTCGATACCATCTTCCCCTTTGGATACCCAGTCGAAGGCGAGTGTCGCTGACGACTGCTTTGATCCTGTGACACGTCCACACCAGAGGCGGGCTTCGACGACCCGATCTTTGTTGCGACACTCTCCAAAGACCTCGATGCTCGCCCAGTTGGTGACTTGACCCCAACGGCCGGTCTCGGTGAGAGCCCGCAGTTTGTCCAACACAGGGAGCGAAGACATCTCGCGAGCATTGCCCATCCAGTTGAAGAAATTGGCAAAGTATATGGACCTTCCTAAGTTGGCAAATGCCTTAAAATCAGGGATGAAACGATGAACAAAGACGGACTGGCCTTGAGGACCATTGGGTTCAGCATCGATTTTGAGGCGCTCGGCGATCGCCCGATAGGGGGCGAGGAGATCACCCTCTTCGCTGGCGACGGCAAGGGATGGTTCCGCTTTGATGAGGTCCAGAACCGGACTGGCAATGAGATCCATGGCCTTGGGAAACTGAGGGCGCTTTTCTAAAAATTGCAGACGATAATCGACCAATCTTTCGAGCAAGCGACCTTCGGCATCGAACACACTAACTGTTGCTAGATAGGTTTTTTCGTCCGCCTTGTGCACGTCGGTAAAGATATGACGCTCGCAAGATTGGCGAAAGCCACGAAACAGCTCGAGGCGACCGATTTCTATGGGCAAGCACTGATTCTGGGGGATGATGACCTGAGCCGATTGCAAGAGGGAATCCCGAAAGTAGGGATCCCCCAGCCGATGGAGCTGCAGATCATCGGTTTTGGCCAGAGCTGTGAAGACTGTGCAACCTGCCGTCTCGTTATCGGACTCAAGGTACTGAAAGGTTTTGAGACGCTGAAAACGCGGCCCCTGGAACAGGATGCTGCCATAGAGTTGGCTGTGCGGATCAAGTCCGATCTGCTTTTGATATGCTGGGAGATTTTGAATACGCTCCTCTTCGCAAGCTTTCAGTACAAAGATGGCAGCGAAGTGGTCGAACTTATAGCCGGTCAGAGCCGTGCGAATGCCGGCACGCACGCGGATGGGTTCACCCACTATTTGATCTTCGAGGCGCTCAGCATAGATCTCGAGCGTGCAGCCTTGAGGACCGACAGTGATAGGGCGAGTGAGTTTGATGTCTTCGAGATGAAGACTGTCATAACGGGACAAGGGAACCAATCGGTCTACCACCTGAGCCATGGCTTCCAGCCCGTAGACAGTGGGCATGAGAAGGGCACCTTTGTAGTTATGGTCCTTGAGATAGGGGTGGCCTTCTGTTGTCACATGGGTGTGAGCAATGACTTCGACATCGGCTTGGTAGTGGAGGATCGAGTCAGCAAACGCGATAGCGTAGGTTGCTGTGCTTGGAGTGGGAAGTACACGGCTCATGCGCGAAGATATAATGGTCTGCTGATCCTGACTTTTGCCTAAAAATAGACCCAAAAATCGTTGTATGCCCTCTTCGGGTGTAATGGAGCTGATGCCCTTATCGGCAAGGTTTTTGTCGCTGCCCATACGTGCGCCCATACCAAGCTCGGCCCAAACACTGTAGGCGAGGGTTTGGGTTTGCACATGGGGATGCTGTGATTGGTAGCGTCGGAGTGTGAGATCCAAACACTCATTGGCAAAACCATACCAGGCGTTACCGGGCATGCCTACCACACCAATCACCGAGCTTAGGCCCACGATCAGCTGCAGATGAGCTGGGTTTATTGCTGCCAAGAGGTTTTGGATACCGCGAACTTTCGGGCCCATTTCTTTGAGCGCCTCCACTGTGGATACAGTGGCTGCCGGTCTGGGCTGATTGCTGCCGGCTCCATGAACGAGAGCACGAATCTTGCCTAGATCGTGTTCGATATCTTGCAAGAGCTGACTCACACTGCTGCTTTTGGTGATGTCGCAGGCATAGTAGCGAGCGCTCAGTCCTGCGTTAGCGAATGCAGCTAGGGTAGCCCCAATGGGGTGCTCGGGATTGTGCGCATCTTCAGGCGACAGAGGCGATGAGCCGACCAAGGCCATCTTAACTTTGAGATGTTCGGCCACCTTAAGGGCACAGGCTGCTGTAATCCCTTTGGCACCGCCAGTGACCAAGACCACATCATCAGGATGCCACGTGAGTTGACGGCTTTCGTAGCCAAGGGGTTGATCTAAGACCCACTGAGGCGAAAGGATATGCCCATCGTGAGCAAACGCCTGGACTAAAGGGGCTTTGGTCTGAGTCCAGGTGTGAGCGATGCGACTTAATACGCTCTGCGGTTCAGCAGCAAGCTCTGCGGCTATCGAACAGCTCTGGATTTTTAGATCTGAGCGCTCTTGGGCAAGGCTTTGCGCAAAGGCCTTGGTGCTAAAGCTCGAAGTGCTTGTCTTGCTGTGGCCGAAGAGACCATCATCACACTGGAGAAATATGAGCCTATGCTGGCGAGGCCAGCGTGTCTGGGCGATGGTGGAAAGGAGCTGAACATGATCTTCTAGAATCTCAGACTCTCGAGGCAGAAGAACAAGACTGGTGTCGGCAGAGCCAAGATCGAGGCGCTTTTTATCCTCATGTCCATCGAGACATTGGACTTGGACTGTCTGCGCTAAACCATGGAGCGCTTCAGCCAGAGATTGGATGTAGATCTCATCAGAGATGTGAGCAATGAGGACAAGTTTGAGTCCCTGCCACGCGGTGAGATCTTGGGGAACTTTCTGAACGAAGGGAACGAAAGACTCACTGAAGTTGCGCACCCAAGGTGTCAGCAGTTTGGCCTTAGAAATCTCGGCAACTTTGGGTTGTTTTGCTGATGGCTCCATGACTGTGGCGTTTTGTGGAGGAGGTGTATGGGTTTTTTGGAGCTGAGGCTCGGTGGCCAAAGTTGGACGCGCCACAAGCTTGGGTTGTGAAGGAGGGAGCATAGGGGCAGCGTTGCGATCGACCTGAAGGGCTTGCTGCGAAGGGCCTTCAGGCTGTAGCTTTGGGCTGCGTACGCCGCCTTCAGGAAGCTTGGCGCGAATCGCTTGAGCGATTTCGCCTAAGCTGGCGTTGGTGAAGCCAACGGCTTCTATGTCTCCTGCAATTCCATAATGCATCGCTGCATTGGAGATGAGTTCACTGGCTTTGATCGAGTCCATGTTCAGGTCATCGAGGACCTTCATGTTTGGATGTATCGTCGCCGCTTCAAAACCTGTCAGGTCTTCGACGATGCGAGCGAGGACCTGTTCGACTGTGGGTTCCGAACTGCTCGGGGCTGCAGCAGGAAGCGGAGAGGCTTGGATGCTGATAGCTTGTACCGAAAGCTCACGGTGGCTCGCTGGAAGTTGTGCAGCAAGAGCAGGTCCCGAAGATACGGCTTGGACCAGAGGCGCAGGCACTGCAGCGGCAGCAAGGGGAGCGAGAACCTGGGGAGCCACAACTCCTGCTGTAGATAGAATCTGGACGGGAGCTCCTGCTTGAAAGTGCAGGGTCCGTTCCGTAGGGCTTTCGATAAAGAGTCTCTCGTCAGGGCGCAGATAGGGACGCACGAGTCTGTGCCGGTAAAGTTCATCCCAGCGAATGCGCGCTCCCCGAACGAAGCAAGCAGCTAAGGTACTTTTCAGATCTGCGTCGTGTCCAGGTCGCGATTCACAGCAGAAGGCTGCCTTGGCTTCGCCCTTCCGAGCTGGAATGCGGCGTACTAAGTTCGAGAGAACATGGCCGGTACCCACTTCGAGGATGAGGTCCACCTCCTGTTGCATGGTTTCTGCGAGAGCAATAAAGTCCACGGCTTCAACAATCTGTTGACTGAGATAGTCACGGAGAGCAGTTTCCTTTTGCCAAATCTGGCCATCCGTTCCGCGGACAAAGGGGATCTGCACTGGCGCAGGGGTGATCGTTTCGAGCCAGCTGCGAAAGCTCTCAGCAGCTCCTTGCATGTAACGGGAATGGAAAGCATTCGAAACAGCAAGGGGGCCACAGCGTAGGTTTTTGCTTTTAGCTTGATCAAGCAGCGCCTGTAAAGTTGAAGGATCGCCCGCTATCACAGTTTGATCCGAAGCGTTGCGGTTTGCGATCTGGGCATAACCGGAAACTTTTGTGAGCATAGCCTCGACAGTTTTGGCATCAGCACCGATGAAGATCATCGAGCCCGCTTTATCGCTTGGGCTCGCCATCAGTTGGCCGCGCTTGCTTGCCAGCTGGATGAGCTGTTCAAAGCTCAGCGCTTTTGCTGCATAAAGTGCGCTGAGCTCGCCGAGGCTGTGACCACCTACGAGAGCTGGCGTGAGGCCTAAGCTTTGAAGGTATTCGAACCAGAGGGCATTGCAAAGGCTGATTGCAGGTTGTGCGTAGGCTGTGTCGGTGAGAGCTTTGAGGCGCTCCTCACGGTCCTCCCATAGTTCACAGCTGGCTTTGGCAAGGAGGTCCTTGGTACCAAGGTCGCTTGCCGAGCTCTCGGCACGAGCAACTAAATCTTTGGCCCAAGCAAAGCGTTCTTGGAGCTTTCGCCCCATGTTAGGTTTTTGGGAGCCTTGACCAGGAAAGAGAAAGCCAAGCTTTGGAGCTTTGGTACTATGCCCCAGCGTTATATGAACTTGGCCTTCCTTGAGTTCGCGTGAAGTTTGAGTCCCTAAGGGAGCCTCCAGCCAAGTTGTGAGCTTTTGTAGCGCTTGAAACGCCTCCTCGGGGCGTTGGCACACAATGGCTGCACGGTAGGGATCTTGAGGCTGACTGAAGCGAGCAAGATCGGCAGCAAGGTCTGTGAGCTCCGCGCGACTGATTTTGCGCACCGAGCGCAGCGTTGTCTCCACTTTCTTTTTGAGCTGTGCCTGTGAAGAAGCCGAGAAAATGAGAATCTCACTGCGATCGTGAGAGCTTAAGAGCAGACTGTCCGCCAAGAACGATTGGAGATGCTCAGCGGGTTGACCGTAACTCTCGAGGGTTGTGTGGGTGTTGATGCCCCCAAAGCCCATCGCTGAAACGCCGGCTCGAATGTTTTGCTTGGGATCGCAGAGGCGCCCGTCGATAGCGGGATAAAACCACCGCGCTTTGTCCTGAAAGATGAGATTGGGTTCTTCAACACCCGCCATGGGGGGAATGACGCGTTGGTTGACAGCAATAGCTGTTTTGATGAAGGCTCCGATACCGGCGGCAGCCTTAGTGTGACCGACGATTGATTTGAGTGAGGTGAGGGCGATAGGACGCTCAGGCACCTTAGTCCCAAGCACTTCGGTCAGGCCCGAAATCTCAACCCGATCTCCGACTGTCGTACCTGTCCCGTGGCCTTCGATAAAGGCACAGGATTCGATTCCATAACCTGCCATCGCGTAGGCCTTGCCAATAGCAGCGGCCTGTCCATGGATAGACGGTGCCGTGATGCCCCCTTTGCCATCCGATGAGATGCCCCAGCCGTTGAGTACAGCATAGATGCGATCCCCATCGCGTTCGGCATCAGCCAAACGCTTCAGCACCACGAAACCACAGCCTTCGCCGGGAATAAAGCCATTGGCGCGCTTATCGTAAACGCGCATCTCATCGGGGGTGAGTGCGCCCGTCTTGGCAAAGCCGATCAGTTCGAAGGTATCGAGACTGATATCGATACCCCCAGCAAAGGCGACATCCAAATCTCCACTGATCAAGCTGCGGGCTGCTGTGATCACCGCTAAGAGTGATGAAGAGCAGGCACCATCGACGGTATAACCGCCTCCATGCAGATCCAGAAAGTTACAGATGCGTCCTGCTATGGTGTTAGAGAGAGCGCCGGCTAAAGTATCTTCATTGGGAGCTGGAAAAACTGATTTGAAAGCCTCTTCGACGACCTTGGTGTAGGCGTTGAAGGCCTCGCCACTCAGACCTTTTTGCTGCGCGGTTTCTTGAAGGACACGCTCGATATAGGGCCAGCGCATGCGCATGGCATTGGTTCGGGTCCATTCTCCTGTGAGAGTGTTGCCCAGGACCACACCAGTTTGGAGGGACTGTAGGCGCTGCAGATCTAAACCGGAATCATCCAAAGCTTTCAAAGCCACATCGAGGGCAAGCCAATGGACGATATCAGTGCTCTCAAAAACCTGCTTTGGAATACGACGGCCCTTCCAATCAAACTCAAAGCCATCAAGGACCGCGGCTTCCGTTCCATAGGTTTTGTCGGGTGTGTGCTTATCGGGATGGTGATACTGGTCTAAGGGCAAACGCTGGTCAGGCATTCTACGGAACTGCTGGCGTTTGGCTAAGATATTCTCCCAAAACTCGCTGAGGCTTTGAGCCCCTGGATACCAGCAGGCCATACCCACGATAGCGAGTGCATGTTGAGGACCTTGCTTTCTGCTCACAGTCGACTCCCTAGCTCGGCCAAGCACAGGGGTCCTGTGCACATGGACAAGTCCCTGTTTTTTGGCGCTTAAAAATCCCGCGTCAACGGGCCTAACATCGGATCGCTAAGGGGAAAACCTGAGCATATTTTGTCAAGTTGAAGAAAAAATCCGGACTTTCTGTTCTTTCCTCGAGGGATAGGTTCGCTTGGAGGGAAGTTCTTGGAAGGGTAAAATAAAATCTTTAAAGAATGCAAATAGTTACGGGTCCATTTCTGGACCCGCATCCGCTCAGTCAAGCTTGGTAAGAAGCCTGGACAGGACGATCAGTATTCGATGTAAACCGATTTTACCGGATAGCTGGGGCGGGGCAACATGGGGCTACCCTTGTGCTTGATGGCTTCAAAGTCACCCTGGCCTTCGAAGGCCTCGAGGGTGAGATCGGCAATCAGTTCGCCAAAGGCAGGGTTGCCATCAAACTGGGGAGCAAGGACGACCTTGGGTTTTTTCCAGTTAGGATCTTTTTTGCCTTTGACCGTTCCGTTTGGATCTTCAAGGATGCCACGAGCTTCGATATTGAGATCGTAGAGTGTCGCGCGATGGTGGTTGGTGAAGGAGAGACGGCCATCCATCAAGACATTTTTGCAGCCTTCATCACGAAGCTGTTGAGCCATAACCGAAGAGCGCGGTGAGGCCCACTTGGCGCCAGGGATAAAGTCATCATTCAGAAAACCGTGGTAAATAGGGTATTCTGGGGTATTTTCTTTGAGCCAGGCCACAGATTCCTTCATCAAGGAGACCGCTGGATCACCACGATCGGTCATAATAACAGGAAGACCATGGGAGCCGATGAAGAGGCACACATCGCGTGTGGGGACGCCAGGAAACAGGTCTTTGGCATCATGCAAAATAGCGTCTTTCCAGACCTTGTGAAAGCGAGGATCGCGTGAATACTGGTGAAAGCCGATAGCTTCCACATCCCACTCGGGGTGCTGCTTCATATACTCGCGCACATCGCCAATGTTTTCACCGGCTGAGGCCCACGAGAACTGAGCTCCCTTATTGAAAACGATGAGCTTAGTGACGCCATCTTTTTGCATCTCTTCGAGAGTTTCTTCGATAAGCGGATGGGTGAAGTTAGCTCCGTAATAGGCTTTGGCGCGAACGCCGCGGCTTTGGAAGGCAGCGGTGATGGCGTCCATCTGCAGCTTGGCGTTGGCACGGTAGTGCGTTGGTCCTATTTTTTTGTACTGCTCGGTGACGTTATTCACCGAAAGCTTATAGGCAACATCTTCAATCGCAGGACGGAACCAAAAGGGGAAGGGAATCCCAACATTTTTACGAAAGGCGGTCTTCACATAAAATTCGAGCTCAGTCTTGTAGTCATCAATGTCCCCATGGGAAGCCATGAGAACACCGATATATTCTCCCGAACGCGAGGATTCATCACCCTGCAATTTGGAAGAATCGACGGTGCGGCAGCCAAAGGCTGCGAGTAAGATCAAGGGATACGTAAGGCGCTTGAGCATAGTGGGGTCCTCAGGTGGTGCGAACCGTTGAGCAGTTCGCTAAAAAAAGGCTCACTCGTAGTTTAGAGCAGAAGCTGGGACGTGCTAAGGGGGAGGACTGGACTGTTTTTGCCTAGTTTTACCAAAGATTCATTTGACCCTAAGCGTCAGGACTGAGTAGGGTTTTTCTTAATAAGTAAGAATTTTTAACAAGGATGTCTGCATGCTTATGCCCAAAAGCCTACTGCTTCTCGGATCGCTGCTTGTTTCTTCCCAACTTGCTGTCGCTAAGCCTTGTGGACTAAAGAGTGAAGCGGGCAGCAACTGTGATGTTGCTATCAGCGAGCTGAAGCCTACCCAGCTGACCTTTGGTGCGATTGAGGTCCAGCGTCGTTCGGAAAAGTTTGCTGACATGAGCGAAAAAAAGCTCCAAAAGTATTTGTCAAAAAATCTGGTTCCCGTCGTCATCGGACCGAAGGGAGATGTTTATATCACGGATCATCACCATCTTGCGCTCGCGATTGCAGCGCTTAAAGGCGATGATTTTGAGCTCTCAGCAGAGGTTGTGCAAAACTGGGCGAGCTATAGCTCTGATCGTTTCTGGAGCGCTATGAGTGCAGCAGACTATACCTGGCTCTATAACGAAGAGGGTGAAGGGCCTCTGTCCTACAAGACCTTGCCTAACAGTCTTTTTGTCCTCAAGGATGATCCCTATCGCGCCCTTGCTTGGGGTGTGCGGAAAGCGGGGGCTTACGATGAAACCTCCGTCCCTCATGCTGATTTTATGTGGGCAAATTTCTTTCGGAGTCGCATGGAAAAGGCTGAGATCCAAGAGGATTTCGACCAGGCGGTGACTTCCGCGGTCGCGCTGGCTCATAGTAAGGAAGCGAAGCATTTGCCAGGCTATCAGAACTGAGAGCCTGACCTTAATCACCCCTTGAGCAAGGCGCGATAGGGGCGATTGCTTCGAAACGGAACGCAGCGATCCAGGTTCGGCTCACCAAGCAGCAGGGCGAGCAGACGATCAAAGCCGAGAGCATTGCCGCAGCAGGGTTTGAGCCCCTGCTCCAAGGCTTCGTAGAAATCAAGGTCCTCGGGAATCGTTGGATACCCGAGCTGTCTGCGTTGCCTGTTACTCGCCTCTATACGCTCACGATTTTGGACGGGATCGAGCAGCTCATCAAAGGCATTGCAGAGTTCAACGCCGCCGAGATACAGTTCAAAGCGCTGAGCCCGGCCGGCCTCGAGACGGGCGAGAGCGCATTGCGAAGGGGGATAGTCGTAGAGAAAGACGGCCCCGAGGCGCGCCAGTGCAGGTTCGATCACATCCAGCTGTATTTTAAAGTAAGCGGTTTCAAAATCATCGGTCGCTTGGATAGAGGCAAAGCCTTTAGCGATGGCTTTGTGGGCCAGAGAGCTATCGCCATCGATAAGACTCAGGCCAGCAAAGCGTTCAAAGGCTTCATAGACGCTGATGCGTTCGATAATTTGAGGAAGCCTTTGCGCAGGAGTTCCAAAGGGTTCTAGAGCTTCGGCTGCAGCTCGAATCAATTCCTCGGTACGATTCATAAACGCAGCTAAGCTTATCCCGCTCTCATAGTATTCGAGCATCGTAAATTCAGGATGGTGCCAATGGCTGATCTCGCCGCCATTGCGAAAGCATTTTCCTAAATGATAGACGCGTTCGAGCCCTAGAGCTAAGGCTTGTTTCAGGTGGAGTTCGGGACTCGATCGCAGAAACAGGGCATGCTCATGGTCTCGGTAATCACGCCAAGTGCTCGCGAAATACTGCAGGTGCACCTCTGTCCCCGGGCTTTGCACCAGGATGGGGGCATCGACCGATAGATACTGGTGACTTCGAAAAAATGTATGAAGTGCATCCTGAAGACATGCGCGTGCCTTCAGGACATCGATCAAAGAGCGGGTCATAGCCTATCTTTCTGTCTGACGTACGGAGTCGAGCCAGTTCAAAGCCTTGTCGAGAGCGCTGCCTTTGCTGGGACGTAGACCTGCATGCACATCGGTGACACCCAGGGGCACGCCCGTGGCAAGTTCGAAAGCCTCGGCGATATGCGCCACAGGATAAATCTTGAGCTTGCCATCTTCGACCGCTTGGCGTGTCGTGGTGTGGAGCATGAGATTTTGAACGTTAGCTTTGGGTATAAGAGCGATATACTCGGACTCTTTGCCAGCAAGCTCGCAGATTTTATAGAAGCCTTCGATCTTTTCATTGACGCCACCGATCGTTTGCACATCGCCAAACTGATTCATGGAACCCGTAATGGCGAGATTTTGTTTGATCGGCACACGCGCCAAAGAGCTGATGATGGCGATCACTTCGGCAAGGGTTGCGCTATCCCCATCGATAGGACCATAGCTCTGCTCGAAACAGACGCTTGCGCCAAAGCTATAGCTGCGATCGCGGGGAAACACCGCTTTGAAAAAGCCGCTGATAATCATCACAGCTTTGCTGTGAAGTTTGCCGGACATGCGAGCTTCACGCTCGATATTGATAATCCCGCGCTTACTGGGAGAAGTCGTACAGGTGATGCGGCTGATTTTGCCAAAGGAATAGTCGGCGTAATCATAGACCGCCAGACCATTGATCTGACCAATGCAGCTGCCTGCAACGCTTACGAGGATATCCTGCTGCTTGATGAGGCGGAGGAGATACTCTTCTTGAAGATTGAGGCGATAATGCTTTTGATCGAGGGCCGTCTCGACATCCTTGCGTGTCACATGCTTGTGGCCAGCTTCTTTTGCGATAAAATCGGCTTCGATCGTAAGGTCTTTGAGTTCACCAAATTGGGTCGAGAGGAGCTTTTGATCCTCGATCAGGCGCGAGCCATACTCGACAACGGCCGCAACACCGGAAGGATCGAAGGGGAGGAGCTGTTCCAGCTTGGTTCGCGTCGCGATGAACGAGATGTAAGCCATCACGTTTTCGGGAGTGCGCTCCATCTTGAAGTCAAAATCGGCTTTGATCTTAAAGATTTTTTGGAACTCTTCATCTTGCTGATAGAGCAGGTGATAGATCTCATCGGTACCGATCAAAATGACTTTGAGATCGAGAGGAACAGGGTCAGGACGGAGTCCTGAGGTGGGAAGCAGTGAATACTGCTCACCCATATCTTCGATAAAGCCCTTGCGATTGCGGAGAATGCGCTTGAGGGATTCCCAGGTATTGCCGGTACGAAAGATGTCAAGAGCATTAAGGACAAGGTAGCCGCCGTTCGCACGATGAATCGAGCCCGACTTGATCATCGTGAAGTCCGTCAGGTACATCCCGTGCTCGACATTCTTTTCGATCTTACCGAAAAGGTTGTAATAGGTCGGGTTGTTCTCGATGATGACCGGGGCTTTGTCGATTTTGCTATTGTCGACAAAGACGTTGACCTTATATTTGGTGAACTTATCTTTGTCCTCAGGGTACATGGCCTCTTCATTGCTGTTGCCATTGGACCCATCTTCCTCAACAAATTCGAGGAGATTCTCCTTGATGTCCTCGCGAACCTGCTCGAGGTATTCAAGGATTTCAGAAAACTCGGCATACTCCTCGGACAAGGGGGCGAGAAGCGCCTGAATGATCTGCTCGCCTATGGAGTCGCGAAGGCCCTCAAGGCGCTCGCTGGTTTCCTTATCGATCGCACGAACCTTGCGTGCAAAGTCGAGCACTTCGGGTTCAAGAACGGAACGGCGTTCTTCGATCAGCTGGCGCTCGTCATCCTTGAGTTTGGAGTAGTCGCGTTCGGTGAGGGGGCGGCCATCGACGATGGGGATAGTCTCGATGCCCATGCGCGTCGATTTGATAACGAACTCGCTAGCCTTGGCGGTACGCTCAAGGTCGCTGTAGAGCTTCGACTTCACGTCATTAGCGGCCGAGATATAGGTATTGACGGCATTTTCGTAGTCTTCACTCTGCAATGCTACAGGGATCTCCGAGCGCAGAGCTTTGACGAATTGCTCCATCGTCTTCTTCAGCTTTTTGCCTTCGCCCCTCGGTAGCTTGATGACGCGCGGGACTTCGGTATCGGTGAAGTTATAGAGATAGATCCAATCAGAAGGGGGAGGCGAGTCGGCAGACCAACGCTCAAGAAACTGACGGATAACGCTGGTTTTTCCCGTACCGTCTATGCCGGCTACGTAAATGTTATAGCCGGGGCGTTGAATCGAAAGCCCCATATTGATGGCGCGAATGGCACGGTCCTGGGAGATGATGTCATGACCAGTTTCGAGTTCCTTGGTGGTCTTGAATTTAAAACTTTTGGTGGAGCAGTGTGCATAGACATCGCTGGCCTCTAGAGGTCGAGGCGCATGAGCACGAGCCGCGGGGGCCTTGGTGACCTTGGCAGTTCCTTGGGTCGCTTTGGTTTTGCTCGTGGTTTTCGTGGTTTTCTGAACCGTTTTTTTCTTTGGGGTCTTAGTTTTTGGCGAGCGACTCAAGATGGATTACTCTCCGCTAGGGGACCGGTCGCCTGCGCAAGCACCTTGCGACTGCTTCCGGGTCCGATGATCATGGCAACACGCCTGAGCCAGTCTCCAAAACACGTCGTCGGGACATCCACGGGCGACGGCTTGGGGGCAGCATGAGCCACGATATCATCGCTAGACGAAGACATCCATGACTTCCATAAGCTTAAACTCACCCGCGAGCTCATTGAACTTGGGAGAGAGATCAAACTCCATGGCCGCTGGTTTCAGGCGAAGCAGAAGATTGGTGAGAAATTTCTCGCCCTTGCCTTGTGCTTCGGTGAGAAAATAGTCGCCATAGGCATCGAGAAAGTCAAGCGCGTCTTCGACCGAATCGCGATTGGCTGATTCCATCAGGTGAACGATGCCGCGTTGGAGCCATTGCGAGAGCTCTTGGAAATTGATTGCCTCTTTGATGCCAATACGAAGGCAGTCATCACAGATGCGAGCCTTGAGCTCCGCGGGCAGAAGATTAAGATAGTTGCCGTAGGTATAGTTTAAAGTCCGGTAAGCGCCGCGACGGTTCTTGCTGAGTTCCATCAGGCGAACCTTTTCCATAACCTGCTCGAAGGAATCCACAGCCGCTTGCGTCGCCTTACGGGAGCGTTCGTACAGTGCATCGAGCTGCTGCTTGTGGCGCTCGCGCAGGATGATGTAGGCCTTCGACACTTCGTTGAAAGTGAGCGGGTCGTGGACATCTGGATTTTTGCTGAGAGCTTCGGTGAGAAAGTCCACCACATGAGGCACTTTGGTACGAGTCTGCTCAGCAATCTGCACGAGGCTCCATTTGACGCCGTCGGGCCAGATGTTGAGGACGCGTTCCAATTCCAAAATAAAATCCAGCATCGTCGCCTCCTGTGAGTGGGACAAAAGGGCTAAGTACCGAAGCGATTGCTCGCCTTGATGTGGCTATGGGCTTTTTTGCTCTTTGAACTAGCTTACTGAGGTGCGCGGCGAATTGCAAAATATTTGGAAGTGTTTGACGCAGCGCGACATGGACGTGCGACGGCATGTCACGGAAAGGCGGACGAAATTTAGGCCTTCCTTAGCAAATCAGCAAAGGAAACTTGCCAAGGGTTCAAAGGCTCTTGTTCGGGGGAAAAAAAGAAAGGCCCAACCCAATACAGGGAGGACCTTGGGGACTTTGCTTCGCACCACCAAGCAAGCTTGGAGGACCCCATGAAGGGCAACCCAAGCGGTGCAGGATGCTCAAGCATATTACTTGGTGCGAAGGGCCCGACGAAGGCGCATCATACGACGCTTCTTGCGACCGACTTTACGACGACCTTTAGGATGCTTTCTTCTGTGTCTTGAACCGTGCAATGTCTACTCCACGCTGAAAGAGTTATTCACGAGAGAGTGGGAGATTAGCGATGCGTTTCAGAAAATGCAAGAATTTTCTTGCTGCTTTTTGAGGGGCAAGGCACACTGTCAGTATGCCAAAAATAGGGCTGCCAAGCTAAGCCTGGTTAGCTATAAAGAGTGCCCCTTGGAAAGGACTAAGGATGCAGAAGACGCATGCAGATGACGGCCGCCGTATCAAACCGATCCTGGTCAATTTTTTCGTGTATTCCAAGTTTGGTGTCCAGGTAGTGGGAGTTACCCTGGTCTTTTTGGCGTTAGCCTCTTACTTTATCGGTGAGGCTTTCTACCAGCAGTACCAGCAGATTGTTGAGATCTTTCAGGTGGTCGATAGCCAGATTCGTCACGAGCTCGTCGTCAACGATATCGTCATTCGGAACGTAGTTTTTCTAGGTCTCACGATCGTGACCTACATCGGAGTGATGATCTACCTTATCATCCGAACCCAGCACCGCTATGAGGGGCCCCTTGTGTCTATCCAACGCTTCGTCGCGGATATCAGTCGTGGGGAATACGGACATAGGATCGTGACGCGCAAGGGCGATGAAATGCAGGAGCTCGTCCATCTCCTGAATGAAATGGCGGAGACCTTGCAAAAACGCCATAGTCCCGCATCGCTCACTGGGGCAAACAAAGCTGGCTCCTGAGACCCGAACATGCCGCTTTTACCCTTGCAGCTGCCGACAATTCCTTTTAGGGTGGCCTGGTTTTTGATGCTGTGGAAAAACCAGGACACTTATGCAAGATTTCTTCGCACTTCCCCGCCATGAACTGGAAGGCCTCTGTGAGAGGCTTGAGCTGCCTCTCATTCATGCAAAAACGCTGTTCCGGGCTGTCTATAAAGAGGGGCTGAAAGCTCTCTCGGCGCCACCCAGTCTGCCTCAACGCTTGCGTCAGACGCTCGAAGACGGCTATGCCTGCAATGAAGCGAGCATCGCTAAGGAATCCTGCTCACGCTACGATGGGACAGTGAAGTTTCTCATCCGGCTCAGCGATGGCAGTCTCGTCGAATCAGTCCTGATGCCCGAGAAAAAACGCATCACCCTCTGTATCTCAAGCCAAGTCGGTTGTGCTCAGGCTTGTACCTTCTGTTATACGGGCCGCATGGGTCTCAAACGGCAGATGAGCGCTGGAGAAATCGTTGCTCAGGTCTGGCTCGCCTCCCAATGGATCGCGCAGCATCCCGAATGGCTGGCAGAGCGAGACTTTCCCAGTTTCACTAAGCTTAGCAACATAGTTTTCATGGGCATGGGGGAGCCTCTCGACAACGTTCAAGAGGTTAGTCGCGCCTTACACATTCTCTCGGATCCATGGGGCCTCAACCTCGCGCTTCGTAAGATTTCGGTGTCGACGGCTGGGCACCTCGAGGGTATGGCGGTCCTTCTCAAAGAATTTCCGGATCTCTCCCTAGCTCTCAGTCTCCATGCCACCACCGAGCGTGAGAGGAGTCAGCTGATGCCCATCAATAGACGTTGGCCGATAGGCGAGGTCTTAAGCTTTCTCAGGGCTCACTATGAGACGCGAGCCAAGGATCGATCGCTCCTCATTCAGTATACGGTTATTCGTGGGGTCAATGACGGCGAGCGCCATGCTCGCGAGCTGATCGAGTTGCTGGTCGGTCTGCCTGTGAAGGTCAACCTGATCCCTCTCAATGAAGTCGAACCTAGCCGCTTTCAGGGACCTGAGCCCGGAAGTCTCGAGGCCTTTCGTGACAGACTGCATGAGGCAGGCCTTCGGGTCATGGTCAGGTACAGCAAGGGTCAGGACATTGAAGCAGCCTGTGGCCAGCTAGTGATAAAGAATACGCCGTCCTCGGATCGTGCAGATAGAGCCTTACCTTCATAAAAACTTAGGACATCTAGGCCAGGGATCATTGCTTCCTGATTTCAGGCATCCTATCATTTAAGATGAGTCGAACTTTTCCCAGTGCGGCCCATCTTGGGTGGAGGATGTCGCGTGGATTTAGACATTCGCTTGACCTACAGTGGTCCTTTCAACCAGGTACGCGTCAGCTTTAAAATTGACACGGTCCGGGCCGAAAAAAAAGTGCCCAAGGATCTGGTGAAACGTGCCAAAGCCAAGCTCGAAGATGAGTTGGGCAAGGGGCATATCGAGGCCTATGCCCTCTATGAAGAGGGGCTGCAGGCCTACTGGGACTTCTTGCGAACCAAGGATGTGCCGCAAGGGAAAAACCTGAGCTTCGTCTTAGCCCAAGGCTATCGCAAGCTTGCTGGATTAGGAATTCGCCTCGATGGTTCGCGAAAGTATTGGTTGCTGACCTTGCCAGCCAAGCCTGATGTGCTGGTCAAACACGGTTGGTATCGCGTTGTCGCTCAGATCTACGCCCAGGCTGCCCTCCAGCCTCATGCGGACCCCATGCTG
The DNA here is from genome assembly GCA_947454545.1 of Oligoflexaceae bacterium. Classification (GTDB taxonomy): domain Bacteria; phylum Bdellovibrionota_B; class Oligoflexia; order Oligoflexales; family Oligoflexaceae; genus Oligoflexus. The sequence continues at coordinate 10,340 of CANGNB010000002.1, read as the reverse complement.
CGCTGCTGCATCTGGGAGGGCTTAGCCAGGGGCATGCGTGGCCTCGAGGTCAAAGATTTTCCTCTTGTGCATCCGATTGCAGCAGCCGGTGGCAGTGGAACCCGTTTGATCCTCGACAAGGATCACGGGCGCGCTCTTCTCTTCCTCTACGATGGTCAGGCATTGCAGGAGACGACTGACCTGAAAGAGCTTCTTCAGCGCATCTTTGTGCATGTGCCTAAACTCACCGAAAAGCTTGCCTCGGTGCAGGTGCTCAAGCGCGAGCTCTATGAGGTGATGAAAGATCTCCAGGGAGGGCCGGAATCCCTCGGCTTTGGTTTGCCGCTGTGTTTACCCCTAGCCCTGGGCGCTCCTCAGAAAGCTGCCGTCAGTGAAAAAGCTGGCCAGGCTGCTCCAGCCAGCGCGTCAGCACCGAAGCGAGCTCCAGCTCCGGGGAGTGCTCCGTCGCCTGCCCAAGGGGCAAAGCCAGCCTCTGCGAAGCCTGCCGCCAGTGGCGGTGCAAAAGCGTGGGAGCAGGTGATTCGTATCAAGATACTGGATCGAGGTCTCGAAGCCCGTATCTCCTGGTCGGATGATGATAAGCTTGCCAACGAACATTACGAAGCAGATCGCTCCTGGTTAGAAAAGGCTTTGGCGGATAATAAAATCAGCTTTGGCTATGAGCCCTACCTGAACAAGCTGCTGAGTATGATCACTTTAGGTCAGAGTCTGCGCGGTCAGGTCTTGGCGCTCGGTGTTCCTCCCGAGGTAGGAGAACATCCCTATCTTCATCCGAGCTATCTGGATCGGAGCCTGGGGGATAGCACAGAGCAGGTTGACCTACGCTCGGCTCAAAACAAACTTGTCGTCGACGTTGGCGACCTGATCTGTGAACCACGCTATGCCGATGGCAAGCCAGGGACTAACATCTTCGGCAAGACGATACACGCGGAAGTGCCGTCGGATGTGTATGAGCTGGAAATCGGCAATGGTATCGATGCGCGGGAAGATGGTTGCTGCTATGCCCTGATCCGCGGCGTCCCTTTTATTGAGGGCAATCAGGTTTCCTGTCGGCAGGTCTATGTTCATGAAGGTGATGTGAACCTTCAATCGGGCGATATCTTTTTCGATGGTGCGGTCGAAGTTCGGGGAAGTATCGATAACGGTGCGCGGGTTTATGCCAAGGGCGATCTGATTGTCCGTGGGGGCATTGGTCAAGCGAAGGTGCGCTGTGGAGGAGATCTTAAAGTCGAGAAAGGTATCGTCTCGTCGCAAGAGGGGAGCGTCTTTGTCGAAGGTTCCGCCTTTGCTCAGTTTATTGAAAACTCCCGACTCGTGGTACAGAAGAGGCTCGAAGTTGCCAAATCCTTGATCAACAGTGATGTGAAGGTTGGGACCGAACTCGTCATTTTAGGACGTGGCAAAGGAGTGATCGGGGGAGGAACTATTGTCGCCCAAGGGGGTATTGTCACTCTCGATCTAGGATTTGCTGACGGTGAGAAGACCAAACTTCACGTCGGCAGTGACTGGCGGATGGAATATCGCATCAGTCTTCTAGAAAGGCGCGATGTGCGGATCAAACGCTACCTTCAAGAACGCCAATACGAATATGATGAACTCAAAAAACGTCCCGGGGCCGATCCACAAAAACTGGTGAGAATCGAAGGAAAAATTTTCCGAGGCAAACGGCTCAGTGAGCGTTTGTTGAAAATGATGGAAACATTAAGCAATAAACTGAAGTGGTCAGAGGATGTGGTCATAGCAGTCAAAGGTACTCTGGATGCAAACGTCGATATCATGATTGGCGGTCGCAATATCACCCTGCACAAATCCATGATGGAGGTGATGGTGACGGCTGTCCGCTTCCGTGATCAGTACATCAATCCCTTGAACTACATAGATCAGTATCGAAAGATGATTGTCGATCGCGCATCTTAGAGATAGTAGACCAGCTTAGGGTCGTCGTTCTGGCTTTTGGCGATATATTTTTCGAGACGCTTGAGCGAGTCGCCATTGAATTCATCGAAGCGAATACCAATACCAGCCTTGGTTTCGCGGCGGCTGTCAGCGGCGATATGACGAACGACCTCACCTTCGACCTTGATGGGCTTTTTATAGCCTGGCAAGGAAAAGGACAGACTCACTTTGGTGCCTGGCTCGATCAGCAGATCGGTGGTCACAAGAAGTCCCGATTTGGACATATCTTGAATCGAACATTCGTAGGTTTTGTTTTTATATTCGAAGGAGACCGAACCCTCGTGCTCTACGCGCTCGGTACCACGGATTTTTTCAGCTAGAAGATTACGAATCTGCTCGATGAAGTACTCCCGAGGCACTGGCGTTTCGATAAAGAGGTCGGGACCAGGGATGCGCTGGGCAACTCGTTTGGGCAAAGCTTGGACGCTCGTGAAGATGATGGGAATGGCAGAAGTCTCATCTTGGCGTTTGAAGGCTTCACAGATGCCGAGAGCATCAATATCTTTATAATCATAATTGATGACGATGACGTCGACAGTATCTTTGCGAACAAGATCTTTGGCTTGGGCAAAGTTCGTCGCCTGGATGATATGCGCCCCCACCTTACGATAGCCGGCCTTCTCCAGATCGGAGGTCATCTGCTTTTCGTCGATAAACAAGATTTTCAGTGTTCCTTGACTCATGGCCGCAATGCTCCTCTTTTCCACTCGCGACTGGGCCTCAACCTCATGAGGGTCTTCGGCCTTCCTACGGAAAAAACTGAGGGAAAAGCCGAAAAATCATGAAAACTCTTGAAAAAGATTGAACTTTATCCTACCAAGCGAAGTCGGGCGCAGGAGGCGAAGCATTGGTTTCAAAAGGTAAATGTCGATTAGATCAAAGACTTGTCCGTGATGGGTTTGCAGGGGATCTGCGGCAGGCCCAGGGCCTCATCTTAGCGGGACAGGTCGTGGTTGATGATCAACGTGTTGATAAGACTGGTTTTTTGGTGCGGGACGGACAGGCTGTTCGTATCAAAGGTCAAGATCGTTTCGTCAGTCGAGGGGGTGAAAAACTCTGGGGGGCCGTTGAAGATTTGGGAGTCAAGAGCCTGTTCCAGAACGCTGTGGTTCTCGATTGCGGAGCCTCTACGGGGGGCTTTACCGACTGTGCCTTGCAGCTGGGAGCGCAAAAAGTGTATGCCCTGGATGTCGGGACCAATCAGCTTGCTTGGAAGTTACGCACGGATGTTCGCGTGGTCGTGATGGAGCAAACCGATGTGCGGCAGGTAGCCCAGGTATTAGATCCCCAGCTTCGGCTTATTTTGGCTGATATTAGCTTCAATTCTATCGATCGTCTTTTACCTGCTCTCGTGCAGGTAGCTCCTGAGGCAGAGGTGCACTTTTTGCTTTTGGTGAAACCTCAGTTTGAACTGCTTCCCGAAGAAGTACCCCCAGGTGGGGTCGTGACAGATCCACAGGTGCGCGCGAAAGCTCTAGAACAGGCCAAGAATGCCCTGCAGCGCGAAGGTCTTCAGTTTATGCAGAGTGTCGACAGTCGCCTGCCAGGCCGTGAGGGCAATGTGGAGATCTTTGTTTTGGCCAAGCGCTAAGCGAGACGCAGGCTCTCTTCGTGAGCGTGGGCATCCTCGAGTGTGATCAGAAAGCTGGGTGTGGGTGCTGATCTGTCGAGTGTTAAGTCGCCGCCCGCCTCTCGCACCAGGCGCAAGGAAACCGCGAGACCTATGCCAGAACCTTTTTCGCCCTTAGTGGAAAATCCCCGCTCAAAGATGCGGTCGGCTATGGCATCAGGGATGGGCGCTCCGGCGTTGGTGACGCGAATCACGACGTAAGGAGCCTTGTCATCAACAACTATGGTCACAAGGCGCTGGTCCTGGGGTAATGAGCTCATAGCATCGACAGCATTCGAAATCAGGTTGATGAGAACCTGCATCAAAGCACCGGGAGCAAGATTGAGGTGAATGTCGCGAGCAAGCTTTGCAAGCTCTATGCGAGTCGCAGAACGATTGATTTTCGTGTGAATGATGAGTTGAGTCTGACGCAAACAGCTTTCAAAGTGAGCGATTTGAACGGCTTCATCCTCGCGAGTAAAATCGAGAACAGCTAAACTCATTTCGCGGGTCCGACGATTGAGATTGAGTGCCAGCTTGAAATTGCTGAAAATGCGCAAGTTGTTTTCAAGAAACATAAGATTGGTTTCGTCTTCCTTCACGAGGCTGTCCCACAGCTTTTCGATTGTTGCGTCTGGAACGTTGATTTCAGCCACCAATGCCCGCAGTTTGCGCAAAGTTACCCGAGTTGGGAGTTGCGACGGAACAGGCAAGCGCTGGATTCGCTCGAGGTAAAGAGGTGAGGTTTCTATGACGAGGCCTTCGGCGATACTATCACGAAGCTCTTCCGGAACAACAGTTGCCAGAAGCTGAAATGAGACATCTTTTGCCTGCAAATTGTCGGACGAGTTTTGGAGTATGTTTTTGATCTCATGACTGAGATCTCCAAACAGTTCGCCGAGTTGAATGAGGCGAACATTCGCTTCTTGCTTTTGAATGTGGGCTGTCAGTTCTTTGCGTTCCAGAATATTCTTGACACGTAGAAGCATTTCGTCTTGGATGATAGGTTTTGCTAAGTAATCGTCAGCGCCCATTCTAAGGCCTAAAATGCGATCTTCATCGCTGGCGCGAGCTGTGATAAGAATCACGGGGATGTCGCGGAGGTTCTCCCTCGCCTTCATGAAGTGGATGACATCTTCCCCTGACATTCCCGGCATCATCATGTCGAGGAGAATGAGATCAGGTTTTTTCTGCTCCATGAGTTTGAGTGCTGTCTGCCCACTGAGGTAGGATTCGCAATGATAGCCCGCAAAGGCAAGGGTTTCACGAATGACATCACAGTTGTGGGGATTGTCATCGATGACCAAGACAAAATACCCCTCGCCAACTTTCTCAATAGCCTTCGGCGAGCTATGGTTTATAGGAGCTGAAGTGCTGAGTTCGGTGGGGGCAAGGAGTCGAATACTTTCTTCAGGAGCATTGAAGAGTGAGACTTCACCCTGGTCGGGACAGGTGACAGTAAATGTCGAACCTTGACCCGGCTGGGATTGAATGCTGATTGAGCCTCTCATGGTATCGACGATACCTTTGACCATTGCCAAACCGAGGCCTGTGCCCTCGTAATGGCGACGAGCATCGCCTTGGACCTGAGAGAACTCCTCGAATATTTTATCGCGAAAGCTTTCGGGAATACCGATCCCAGAGTCACGGATCGAAATGACGAGGCTGTCAGAGAGTTTTTGGATACTGAGCTCAATCACGTTAGGGCGAATTGGGTCACGAAACTTAAAGGCATTTCCAAGTAAATTTCTGATGACGGTGAAGATCTTTTCACGATCGCCAATGAAGGGCTTGCCAGGTTCTGAATTGCTGAGAGTCGAGGCATAGGATGAGAGCTCCGATTTTAGCAGGAGGCCCTCAGCTAGGTTGTCGGTATCCTGTTTGAGTGATTCGAGATCGATCTGTACGTTGTGAAGCACGAGTTCGCCCTTTTTAGATTTGGCGAGGTCGAGTATTGTGTTCACCTGATACTTGAGAGATTCAGCAAGATTTAAGGCCTTTCGGAGCTGTTCTTTGGCCAGCGGGGGGACTTCTCCAAAGCGCCCTTGGCAACTCAGTTCGATGTACCCCATGATGCCATTCAAGGGTGTCCGAAGCTCGTGAGAGGTGTTGTGAAAGAAGAGGGTTCGGGAGCGCTCTTTTTCGGCGAGGTCTTGACGCATGCGGTCAAAGGCTTCGCCTAGCAAGCCGATTTCATCATTGCTTCGTACTTCCACGGGGCTGTTCAGATCGCCTTCGGCAACCTGTTTCGTGCCTTGGATCAGGATGCTGAGCGATCCCGTGAGTTTCTTACTTATGAGCGCGGCTCCAACGACGCCGAGCCCTGCAAGTAGCAAGCCGCCCGTGAGGAGGGCGACAAGGCTGATGAGGAGAGTGACTCGACTCTTTTCGGCTGTGAGTTGTTTGGTTTCTTCGGCCTCGAGTTTTTGCTTGGCTAGACGCTCGCTCAAACGAGATTGCTCATGAGCAATTTCTTTCTGGAGTCCTTCTAGACTCAGAATATAGCGAAGAAAAGCCACAGGCTCACCCTGCTTCCGAAGTTGCGATAGCTGGCCCTCATAGATGGGAATTGTGGCCTGATAGGCATCGACGGAGCGTCCATTGAGATCGAGGGTGATAGCCTTCACTTCCGCTTGGGCTACCTCGAGGGTGTCCTTGACGAAGGGGTCTTTGAGTTCGATATTTTTACCTTCAAGATTCGAAAGCCACAGCGCTCGTTTTGCGTCGTAAGCGATAGAGAAACCCAAACCCTGAGGGTGTTGCTGATCCACATACTGCCAAGCTTTGGTGCCATTGCTATCGGTCACCAGAAAGGCAGCTGAGTAGAGATCCGGATCCTGCTGGAGAGCTTCGATGAGAAAGCTTCGAACGTAAGTCACAGAGTTTTCAAGAAAAGGGGTACGAACAGCCATGGAATCTTTGCTGAGGAGGCTGCTGCCCTTCTTGCGAAGACGCTCGTGATAGACACTGATCACGTGCTGCTGGGCGTCTTCGGAATCCTTTTGGAGGCGCAGCTCTTCTGCATGGTTCTGCTGATCGCTCAGCTCTGCGAATTGCTGAGCCAGCTTTGCGAGAACAAGATAGGTGATGCCACTCAGGGTGAGCAGGGTGAAGCCCACGAGACTGATGATGGCGAGTTGGAATTTTTTGCGTATCGATACAAAGTGCCGCAAAACTCATCTCCCAAAGCAAAATAGAACCACCCGGTTGGGGTTTCGGAAGCTTGGGGTAGAGCTTTAGCCTAAAGGGAGGGGGGGTGTGAAAAAAGATCTTTGATTTAAGTTTCTTAAGGGAACACTTGAGTCTGGTTCAGGCGCTCAGCGATAGGGCGAAGGTGGAGTTGGTCCATGAGACCCTGTTTGATGGCTGTCTTATTCGAGATGACGTATTCGACACCGAGTTCAGAAGGTTTGATGCCATCCTCGAGTATGCTGCGAAGCATATCCGAAGTTTGGACAGCTAAGTCCTCATGGTTGGGATAGACGGCGAAAGTACAGAACTGAAACTGCTTTAACAGCTCTTCTATCGTGCAGAGAAAGGGGATAGGCAGTTTTTGTGCTTTGAGTTCCCAGGCCTGCTTGAAAAACTCTGGCTTCAGGAGTCCATTATCTGAAAAAACCCAAACCGCTTGAATGGCTTTTCCCTGATGATCCTCCTTGAGCTGGGAGCTGATGACGTCGGTGAGATCGGTGCCGGCTGAGCTCAGCTTGTCGATGTCAACTGCGATCAGAGAAATACGCTCTCGCTCGAGCTGCTTGCGAGCATCTTCGATAAGAGATTGTAGGCTATTTTTGCTGCGATAGAGTACGAGGACGTTGTCAACGGGCTGCTCGAAGAGATAGCGATACTGAGTGACAAGAGAGAAGCCACTGACCTCATAGGCGACGCCCGCCATCGGATATTTTTGGCTATCGATCAGGTTTTTGAGGTTGAGACCTAGAGTTGCGACAGAGGGTGTCTGCATAAGCTCAGGGTGGCTGTCGTAGAGGTGCTTGGCCATGCTCACGGCTTTGTTGTCGAGGAGCAGCATAGCTTTTGGTTTTTCTTTAAGGATAGACTCATATAGCTCTTGTTCTGCTTTAGAATTGTCCTGTTCGTATATAAACTGGCTTAGACTATAGTTCTTGCTCAGTTTTTTTTGCAGCGAATCAGCGAACTGTTCGACAATATCATGGCTGCGACGAGCGATCAGGATGTCGCGGGCGAGAGCCGGACGAAACCCAGCTAAGCCTAGGATAAAGATGAGGATCCAACGTGTCATGAAGCAGCCTCTTAAGGTAGGCGAGCGAGCCCATCAAAGCCAAGCGCTTTGAGGGAGTTGCTGCTGAGTTTGCTGAAGTCTGGATTTTTACTGTCTCCGCTGGACACGCGAGCATAGATAGCAGGGTTTTGAACCTCTTCAGACTGAGCGACTTCAATGGGGTTCGACTTGTATTTTTCTTTGAGATAGCTCATCAGGTTCTGGGGGATCATCGTGTAGTGAGCGTTTCCCATCGCGAGTAGGGGAAAGATGTCATCGTACTTGGTCACGCGCTTGAGCTTTTTGATGTCGCGATTTTTGATGATCGTGCTGATATAGCGTTTCATATTTTCACGGCCAAATTCATCGACTATCCCGACCGTACCCTCATTGATCTTTTCGAGAGTCCACTGCTTTTCGATGCTAAGGATCAAATAGTGAAAGGTCTCAGCATTGCCATTTTTAAGACGAAAAATGGGTTTGAAATCTGAATAGTAGCTGCCATAAAAGGACGGAAGTATAGCAAAATCGAAAGGTTTTTGCTGAGAAGATTCTTGAAAATCATCGAATTTGACAAATACAGTGGTCTCTATCCCCTCTAGACTTGGATCGGACTTGAGAGTCTTTTCAAGCTCACGGGGAGAAATAGCGAGGGGCAGAAAAATAGCAAGGCGCTTTTCTGCTAAAGCTAGCTGAGACCAGCTCGATAGGAGAGTGATGAGCAAGCACAAGCGAAACATCATAAGAAGCTGTTTCCTCAAAGCTATACTACGGATCTTAACGGATTTCGCTAGCCACTACGACTAAATCCCATCAATGATATCACATACCGAACTAGCTCATCTAGATAAAGTCTGGGAGGATTTATGCGAAAATTCCGATGGCATTCACGCTTTATCTCAGCTTGTGTTCTCGCTTTGCTGGTAAGCAAAGAGGCGAATGCAGAGGAAAGCAAGCCAGACGACGATCTGTCGTTGGGTGATATTTTTGAGCTATCCAAGAAGGTTTCTGGAGTTTCCAAGTCAGAAGAGAGTCTGGCTGAGGCTCCAATGTCAGTCTTTGTTATCGAACAAAAAGATTTGTAAAACAGTGGCGTCACCGGACTCTATGAGGTGTTTCAGAGAGTTCCTGGCTATTACTTTTACAATAATGATTTTTACGGTCAGTGCGGTTGGTATCTGGTCCACGTTTAGGACTCATCTATCAGCCGATCTCCTCTTTGATTCTTAAGTACCTCTATTCGTCCAACAAACGGGCGCCCCAGACTAACGAAATTCAAACCTCGGTTCCCAATCCCGAGTCTGTGAGTGCCCATGAGCTCGCAGCGATTTATGTGCCATTTTCAGCAAACTTCAGCGTGACCAATGCCCAGGATGCAAAACCTGATCTGCCAGCCTATGGGGAACATCTGAACAATAGAAATGGCACGATCAGACCGGACGCTCGGCGCTAAGTCCTTGGCTTGAGCGCCCAGATCTGAAGAAGATCCTCGTTAGACGAATTCGCGTGCGAGCCCAGTGATGAGCTGCACACCATATCCGGTCCCGAGACCAGCTGCTGTGGTTGAGGGACCGGCAAGATCGATGTGAATCCAAGGGATGTTGAGATCATCGATGTGGCTGTAGATAAACTGGGCTGCACAGCTTGTCTGAGCATTGGAGCGATTCTTCACCGAGTTGACCATATCGGCGACCTGGCTTTTAAATTCGGCCTGATAGAGCTCGGGAGCAAAGGGTAGGGGAACTACTAGATCTCCAGTTTCTTTGCCGATCTTGATCGCAAGACGATCGAGCTCTTCGCGATTGCTTATGACGGCGGCATGCAAAAGCCCCGTAGCTACCATCTGAGCACCGGTCAGCGTTGCAGCATCGATCAAAAGCTGAGGCTTATAGGTGCGGGCACAGTAGGAAAGACAATCCGAAAGGACGAGGCGGCCCTCGGCATCGGTGTTGTTGACTTCAACGGATTTGCCAGAATGCATGACGATGACATCATCGTTCCGATAAGCGTTGGGTCCGATGGCATTTTCTACAAGGCCCAGACAAGCGATAATCCGATGGGGGACTTGTGCCTGTACAAGCATGGAGAAGGCTCCGACGACAGCTGCAGCTCCCCCCATGTCACTCTTCATGCCCACCATATTTGCGCCGCCTTTGAGACTGAGGCCTCCCGTATCAAAGCACACGCCCTTGCCCGCGAGGACGACGGTCTTCTTAGCAGCTTTCGGTTTGTAGTCGAGGATGAGCATGCGTGGAGCTTCGACCGCTGCTTTGCCAACATTATAAATACCGTGCAGGCCTTCTTTGAGGAGGCGTTCGCCGACCAGCTCCTTGGTGCTGACGCCGCTCACGTCTTTAAAGAGGCTTTGAATTTCCTTTGAAAACACACTGCTCGTCAGATGGTTTGGAGCTGTGTCGACCATGCGACAGGTCCATGCCACCTGCTCCGCGAGGGTTTTTACATGAGCTTCGATGGGATGAAAGTGTCCGTCGGGAGCTAAAGCCCCGAATGTGATGTTTCGGGTTTTGGCTACTT
>CANGNB010000001.1 GCA_947454545.1 Oligoflexaceae bacterium | reverse complement strand
CGATCCCTCACAGAAAAAATCGCCATCGAAGCCTCTGGAAAAATTTTGTACCCCAAGTGTATGTCGATACAATCTCCTGGGTCGACTTCATCAGCGACTTTTCTCTTTGAATTTTGCGATCACCAGGAAAGCTGCAGATTTGGGCTTTTTTCCGCGATTGATGCGCGATATTCCTGCTGTTGAAGGGTTTAAGAAAAAGCCGCTCAGTCGCTATCCGGGTGAAAAGCGCATGGGCGTTTTCTTTGAAACCTCTCGTCTGCCTAAAGGCACTCATACTTGGGATTTTTGGATTCATTTTCCAGAGTCGAAAGATGCAGTGTGTATGAAGCCTCTGCAGTCAAGACGTGTATCAGCTGTAAAGGAAACTTCTCCATGAAAGTTCTAGGGAAAGTTATATTCCACCTTTTGCCCCTCATTCCCCTCTATAGGCAAAATGTGACCTTGGCTCTTGCGGCATTGTTATTCGTGGCCCTTGCATACATCAAGGTTTTTAAATTGCAACAGCAGCGCTCTGAGCAGGAGCAGGCAGGCAGGACATTCCAATTAAGCAGACAGTTAAGGTTTTGGCTGTCTCTCACTTTTCTCAAGGCGGAGCCATCGGGACAGTAAAAGCGGCCTTTGAAAGGCCGCTTTGAGTGGGCTTAAGAGTATTGTTTTTCAACAAAGTCCCAGTTCACGAGATTCCAGAAATTTTCGACATATTTAGCGCGAGCGTTACGATAGTCGATGTAGTAGGCGTGCTCCCAGACATCACAGGTGAGAAGGGGTTTGAGTCCGCTGGTCATTGGATTGCCTGCATTTGGTGTCTTTTCGATGGCGAGACTGCCATCGGGTTTTTTCACCAGCCAAGCCCAACCTGATCCAAATTGAGTGAGAGCCGCTTCCGTGAATTTTTCTTTGAAAGTTTGAAAGCTTCCAAAAGCCTTTTGAATTTCATCGGCAACCTTACCCTTGGGCTGGCCACCGGCTTTGGGAGCAAGACAGTACCAGTAGAACGTGTGGTTCCAGACCTGGGCTGCATTGTTGAAGATCCCACCATCTGTGGTTTTGATTAAATCTTCCAGACTTTTCTCTGCGAGAGGCGAGCCGGCAACAAGCTTGTTGAGGTTGTCAACGTAGGTCTGATGATGTTTGCCGTAATGAAATTCCAAAGTCTCGGCTGAAATATGAGGAGCCAAAGCATCTTTTGCATAAGGTAATTCGGGTAATTTAAAAACCATGATAATCTCCTATCCAAGGTTGCTGTCTACTATAATCAGTGGACCAGGCGAGAACAAGACCTTTAGCATCAGATACATAGGGCGAATTAGCATGATTGACGGGCTGTTGCAGGATAAAGGCGAGGGGCTTCTCCTCGAGGGCGCGCGTATCATGGTCGATCTTCACCATGAGCAGGGTTTAGATGCATCGTTGGCAGTTAAGGCAGGTCGAATTGTCGGCATTGGTGCCAAAGACTCTTTACGGCAGCAGTTCCCTAAAGCGGAGCGTCTCGATCTCACCGATTTTACCATCATGCCAGGACTCATCAATGCTCATACTCATGTAACGATGAGTTTTTTTCGTGGCTTAGGTCAGGCTCAAGATGCAAAAGACAAGACTGCTGATTCCAGCATGATTGAAAATTTTTTCTTCCCCGCTGAGAAAGCTCTGACGCCAGAGCTGATCGAGGCTCTTAGTTATCCCTACCTAGTCGATGCCCTTCGTTCAGGAAGCACGACCTGTGTGGATGCTTATTTTTTTATGGATGGCGTTGCTAAGGCCATGGATCGCCTGGGTGTGCGAGGTTTTATCGGAGAGCATATCGCAGATTTAGGAGGACCTCATCCCGCTGGAGGGGAAGTTTGGAAGAAGACGCGTGCTTGGATCGATGGCTGGGCTTATTCCTCTCGGGTACAGCCTGTCGTCTATGCGCATGCTGCCGACACAGTATCTTTTGATTTGCTCAAAGAATTAGGCAGTTTTGCCAGGTCACGAAACTTACCCTTTCACATGCATCTTTCTCAAACCCATGGGGAGCGCGAACGGGTTTTGCGCCGAGAGCGAAAAAGTCCTGTGCGTTATGCCCATGATGCTGGCGTCTTGCAGGAGCGCTCTTTGCTTGTCCATCTCGTCAGTGCAGACAGGCAAGATTTACAGCTCATCAAACAATCAGGAGCTCTCGCTTGCCTCTGTCCTGTTTCGGAGATCATTTATGAAGAGCTGCCCGATCTTTCACTTTTTTTTGAGGAAGAGCTCCGTCTCGCTCTAGGTACGGACGCAGCAGCTTCTCATGACACAGCAGATCTGTTGTTTGAGGCAAAGGCCATGGCCCTCTTTGCTCGTCAAAAGAAATTTCAACTCTCTGCATCACAGCTGGGTTCTATGGTCCTCCATGAAGCTGCGAAGACTCTGGCACCCAATGACTTAGGGGGTTTAGCTGTAGGAAAACTTGCAGATCTCGTGTGCATACGCAATGGACTGGAGTCGGAGCCGCAGAGTCGCCCTCTCACCAATATCTTTTTCTCAGCGGCTCACCGTCAGGTGGAGCATGTGATGGTAGATGGACACTGGGTTCTCTGGCGTCGTGATCTGGTCCGGGTTTCCGAATCTGATCTCAAAGAGCGTTTTTCATTAGCTTTTTCAGAACTTAAAAAGCGAGTAAATCTGCCCATTTTTCAAAGCGAAAAATCGCTTACTACCTTTTGAGCAAGTTGGGTAGCAAGGTCTTTGACTCGGGCTTCCATCGCTTCTTCATAGTTTAAAAAACCGCTCGAAGTTGAAGTGATGGTGACAGGTCGAAGACTCTTGAAGTTTGATGATAAAGAATAGGACTGGCGTTTTAAGACTTTTCCATTCCTCAAATCATGAAGCACGATATCAACCGTATAGCTCACGCTTTCGTCAGTCGTCCAGCTCCCTGCTCTTCTGAGATTTCTATACTCATCGGGTCTGCCCTTACTTGGGGCTGAAATAGGCGGGTCTTTCGCAAGCGGTTCGCGGCTGGCCGTACCTGCGGGGTTCACAGAGCTTTTTTGGAGCCAGATGGTCACTAAACCATCCGCCTCCTCCTGTTGCGTCAGGAGGACATGACCAGACCGTGCTATCTGATTTTGCATGGCAGACCACAAGAGCTCGTGTGGGATAATGTCACGGCTGGTATCGTAGACAGCTTCGACCGCGACAGAACGAAGGCCACCTGGAATCTGCGTATGAAGCTGAGAGAATTGGTAGGCACAGGCTTGGCAAAGAGCAGTCAAAATAAGCAAAATTTGCCCAGTTGAACCAGTTAAAAACCGAGCCCGCCTCATTATAATAGAAATCATGCTTCGACTTTCTCTTGGGGGGTCTGAACGATGTCTCATGGAAGTGCTCTAAGAGACTTTGGTATCCGTAAACCCGTGGTCCCCAGTTTAGCGGCAGCCCAGGCGGAGTTCAATCTTTGGCTCAGGGAAAATACCTTCGAAGTTCTGAAAGATCGATCTGGCGGGCTTTGGTCCGTCGCCGTTGAACTAAAGCAGGGACCAGGCCCACTAGCAAGTCGTGCCCCTCGGTATAGTTTGACCTTCGATCTCGTCCACGAGATCGATGTAGGAGAGCTGTGTCGGACTGGGATTTTAAATGAAGAGACGGATTCTCGGCTGCTTCATTTTTTGCAAGGTCTCTCGGTGTCACCGCTCAAGCAAAGAATGGGTTTCTGGGAGGGGGAGTCTCTTGGAGAGATCCAGGCTCAGTTCAAAGAGGCTTGTCTTAAAGCGGGCATCTATGTCAGTCAGCATGATTTTCAGACAGCCAAGCGAAGGCGTCTAGGGGAGTGTCTGAGTCAGGCTTCGATGTTCACGTCGAGGGTCACCAAAGAGTAGAAAATCCTTGATCTTTAAATTGCGCTTTACTATATTCCGACAGTTTTTTTGCTGAAGTTGCGGTAACTTCGGTGTTTTTTGCGGGAGAAAGCGAAGATATGGACTTTGTTCCCGAAATTATCGATGGATCGGTAGTTCTTAATGCCGTGGATATCTGTTCCTGCGGCAATGACTGTCGTGCTTGCTCAGAGCTGGCTGTTGGTGTGCATAATTGGCTCATAAGTCACCAGCTTCGTTATCTCATCGTCGATTTCCAAGATGAAAAAGAAGTGTGCAGCACTATATTGACTGAGCTGCTTCAGCTTCGGAAGCGACTGAAGTTTCCATTTCTATTCTGTGGCATGATGGAAGGGCCTAAGAAGTTTTTGCTCTCTTATGCTTACACGGATTACCAATTTTTTTCGATTCCAGAAGATGCCGTCGCTTTCTTGCGAAAGGCTTCGCCCCAGAGTCTGAGCTCAGATGTGCAGACCATCAAGTCGGGTGAACCGATTCCGTGCACGCGCTCGCGCATCTATAAAAGTGAAGATGCAGAAGACGGCGAAGTGGATGACACTGAATCGGATCCTGAATCCTAGAGTTTTTGAAATAGGCGTTATTGATATTGAATGGGTACGCTTTGTTAAGCGCTATTATCGAAAAGATGATAGCCCTTTTTTCATGAAACAACGAGTCTGCCCATGGTCTGTAGCTGAGATTCCACGGACTCTAACTGCTCGGCTGCTGCCAACCAGGCTTCTTCTTCTGCTAGCAAAGCATCCTGGGTTGCTTGCAAGTCCTGATGAACTTTCTGAGCTTCCGTGTAAGCTTGAGGGTCTAAAGTGGCAAGTTTTTGCTCGATGCTCTGAATTTGGAGGCGAAGCTTGTGCTGATCCTTCTCATGCTTTTCCATGGCTTTTTGAAGCCGGCTTCGATCTTTCTTTAACTGTCGAGCCTGCTCTTCAGATTGATTTTGGTCAGATGCTCGATTTCCACGTTCCTCATGCGCCGATTCTTTTTCTGTTTGAGGATCGAGAACATTTGGGAACCCTTGCTGCGCTGCAAGGCGCTGATAATCAAGTAGATTTCCGTGAAATAGGGCCGACCTGCCATCGGGTAGCATCACAAATATATGTGTGGCTAGGGCTTCGATAAAGGTTCTGTCATGACTTACAAAGAGGAGAGTACCCTGATAACTCCTGAGACCCTCGATGAGGACCTCTACGGAACTCATGTCGAGGTGGTTCGTGGGTTCGTCCAAGACTAAGAAATTCGATGGTTCTATCATCGAACGGCATAGAGCCACCCTGGCTTTTTCACCCCCTGAAAGGACCTTAACCTGCTTGTATACATCATCTCCAGAGAACAAAAAGGAACCCAAAATCTGTCGGGCTTCTTTTTCCCCGAGATCAGCTCTCGATTGAAGTAAATTATGAAGAATCGTCTGCTCATAGTTGAGAATGTCTTCATGATTCTGAGAGCAGTAGGCGAGTTTAACATTGTGGCCAAATTGAAAGTTGCCTTTGAGGCTTGGAATTTGCCGAGCGAGAGTCTTGAGGAATGTCGATTTGCCAATCCCATTACTTCCGATGATGGCAACCTTCGATCCCCTTTCGAGTTTAAGCTGAATCCCAGTCGCAAGAGGGCTCTGATAGCCTATGCTGAGATCTTCAACAGTCAGGACGTCCCGGCCTGAGGCAGGAGCTTCGGGCAACTTCAAATGCAGTGTCGACGAGTGAAGGGGACTTTCTATCTGATCTTCAAGTTCGCGCAGTCGATCGATCTGCTTTGCTTTGGATTGGGCTTGTTTAGCCTTGCTTGCCTTAGCACCAAATCTTTCGACAAAGTCCTCAAGTTGTTCTCTTTGTCGCTCTAAGTTTGCTTTACGAGCTTCATTCTGATTTTGTTCTAATTCACGCTGTTCGAGCAAACGATCAAAATTACCTTTATAGCAGCGCACTTGACCATGACTAAGGAGTATCGTCTGCGTCGCTAATCGATTGAGAAGGGCTCGGTCATGGCTCACAAAGAGCAGTGTTCCGCGATAGGTTTGAAGGTACCGTTCGACCCACATGAGGCTCGGAAGATCGAGATGGTTTGTAGGTTCGTCAAGTATCATGACGTCAGGTTCATTGATGAAGACTTTGGCTAGCTCTAGCCTCATACGCCATCCACCCGAAAGAGTGAGCGGGCTTCTGTGGATCAAGCTCACATGAAAACCGAGGCCGTGTAAAATACTCGATGCCTTAGCTTCGAGACTGTAGCCATCGGATTGACGAAATTGAGATTCGGCCTGTTCGTAAGCGGTTAGTCTTTGCGGTGAGTTGTCTGACTGAAGGAGCTCCAAGGCTTGATCCATAATGCGCTTCAGCTGATAGGTTCGCTGATGGCCTTTCATGCACTCAAGCAGAACGGACTCTTCAGGGTGTGCCTCGGGCTCTTGAGGCAGATAGCCTATGCGAAGGTTCTGAGATTTAACAATGTGGCCCCCATCAGGCTGCTCGTGGCCAGTTAGGATATTGAGCAGTGTGGTCTTTCCTGCGCCATTCGGACCAACAAGAGCCAGCTTTTCGCCATCAGGAAAGCGAAAATTGACCTGTTCAAATATAGATCTTGCGCCAAAGTTTTTAGAAAGTTGTTCGATTGCCAGCATATATTCAGTTCGAGCTCGGAGAGTTTTGTGAGATTTCTTGCTCTAAAAGAGAAAGATCACGATTGATGACGTTAAGATTTTCTCGCACGCGATCCAGCTGATCAGCGACAGGAAAGTCTTTCAATGCCTTTTCCAAGAGATCTCTCGCCTGATTAAGGTAGGCTAATTTAGCTCTGGGTTCACGAATAGGCATGGCATTTTGAAAAGCTTCGGCAGCCTGTTTTCTCAGGTCTTGCACAGCCAGATTGCTAAAAGATTTTTGCTTCTCTTTGGCAAGTTCGTAGAAAGGATCAGTCCGCTCAATCTTTTCGACCTGATCTATGGCTTGTTTGTAATCACCCTTGTCAGCGAGCTTTTGGGCAAAGAGGAGAGCGACATCAGATTTTTTCAAGTCGTTCATTGCTGTCTTGATATCGTTGTTTTCAGCATATTCGGGAACACTCGGTCGGGCAGTCTCTTCTTTTGGGGCAGGAGTATTCGCTGCGGCTGGGAGCACTTCACTCGAGGTAGAGACCTGATTCGCAGGGACTACGTTTTTTGTGTCCACTGGGGAACGCAAGAGGGGAGCCAAGGATTGATGAAATGCGACCGAATTTTGGGTTCGATCAAGCAGATCTTCAGTCATACTTAAGAGGCTGGGTTGTTTGAGATGCGGATTCTGGGAAAGAGCCGTGACAAAATCGACTTGCAAATCTTGAAAGCGCTTTTCTAGAGAGGGCAAGTTCTGAGGTGCGGCGTTGTTAGAATGTTCAGGCCCTTGTGGGTCTTTCTCTTGAAACCCAGATTGATGCTCAAGGTCTAGGCGCATGAGTCGGAGCTGTCCGGCTATGAATATGGCCTGGCCCAGGCTTCCTGGAGGCGAGCCTGCGGAGTTGGCTGCTTCCTGGAGCTCAGCATCCGGAACAGGGAGGCTCGGATCGGCAAGGTGCTCAAGCAGCTTTTCGGGACTTAAGGCCGAGGAACTTTCCTGGGCGGTTTTCGGAAGAGAGGCAACAGGTGCGGTCGTGTTCAGAGTTTTGGAGATAGAGGCTTTTTGGCCTTCTTTTGCCAATCCCTGTTTCCGGGCTACCCCTTGGCTGTTTTGGGTCAATTTTTGAGGGGTTCGCGTCGTTGTTGCGCATGAGCTCAGAGCAGCAAACGACCAGAGACAAAGCATAGAATTGCGAATGGCTTTCATAGTGTACCTGTCACGCTAGGTCAAAAACACCAAACACCTGATCCTAAAAGCGTTTGATATGCATATCTTTATACACGAGTGCGATACATCTGCCCAGTGAGAACAGCGGACGATAGCGCGGACTTACCTAAATGTTTGCTTTGAAGTGATGTCACCACATAAAGGAGAGGGAGCCTAAATAGCGGCGATCTTCCAGAGGGCCGGCTGAAGCGGAGATATCTTTCCCAAGACTCGCAAATTCGAGAGACATCTTACTGATCTGCGTTTTCATTCCAAAGGTGTAAAACCCTTGACTCATACCAAACCCGATGGAAAACGGAGGTGGGGTAAGAGGGTTTCCTGTGAAAAACTCAATTCCTGCATGAAGCTTTTTTGAAGCAGCAATATTCTGCAAACCATAGGAACTTCCTCCTACCATCGTGGCAAGATGGTGTGCATCCAGAGCAATCTTTGTTGCAAAGCTCCTCCCAAATCGGGGAGTGATCGAAAGCCCCACTCGAATATCCGTTGGGTCAAGCGTCGAGAGAGCTTCGGCATTAGCAAAGCTCCCCGAATACTTGGTCCCGCATGTTCTTTCTCTCTTCTTGCTGTAAGGATTTAAATAGTCGCCCTTGCAACCTGTTGGGCCATTTAAGATAGCCACACCGAAAGTAGGGAACCAAAAATCTGCGAGCGTCCATAGGAAGCCTAGATCGTAAGCAAAGGCAGCAGATTTATTTGCCCCGTTTTTAACAGCAGTCTGCAAAGATTTGGGATCACTTAAGACTGTAAGGGGGATCTTGTCTTCGAAAGCATAGCGAGTCATATACCGAGTCGTTATGCCAAGACTTAAGCGATGGCTGGGGTGGTCGTAGGCGGCTCCTACAATCACGCCAAGGTCTGAATATACATGAGTGTCAGCGACGCTACTGTCGACAGCAGAAAGTGCTGAGCTCAGGGTGTTAGCGGAGTAAAGACCAACAATCATGGGGACATCATCGACTTCCAAAAAGGACATGGGAGCGAGGCCGGTATATGCCCAAAAGGGCTTGCTACCCAGACTATCGGCTTGCGCTGCGACCTGCTCAACACCTGCGCTACTGCCAGAGTTTAGAACGGTGACAAATTCACGGCTTTTACTATTGGCACCCAAAATCAGATTAGGAGCTGAGATTAAGTCGATATTTCTTCGGGAGCGTGCCTTTCTGATGCGAGTAATGCCAGCAGGATTTGTCCATGTAGCATTTTCGTCGTTGGCGATTGCCGTGAAAGCACCTCCAACAGCTGAAGGTCGAACGGCAATGAAAGGCTCGTAAAGTTCCTGAGCAGAGAGAGGTCTCGCTAAAAAGCCGAGAACCAAGAGTGACAATGTTTTAATAAGTCCATGTCTCAAGATGCAATCTCCGCCTGAATCGGAATCTTACCTTCTAGGTAATTATCGACAATGGCGAAATTTCCTTGAGGAAAAACTTTCGAGTCAACGATGATGGGAAATTGAGGCTTGCTATGGGCCTGAGTAGACAGTTCTTAAGATGTCAGGATTTTTAGATATCTTGAGAAGAGTTGCGTAATTTTCAAGTTCACGCTGCATCTGCTTGATGATAGTGTTTCCCTCAGCAATTTGGGCTTCTAATGCAGCAATTTTCTCATCTTTTAGAGTCATTATCTCGTCTTTTGACTTGAGAAGCTTTTGGTAAACTTCCAAAGCATGCTGGTGGGCTTCGCGAGTGAGCGCCAGAGAGTCATAAAAGTGCTGGATGGATTCAGAATCCTGCAACTCACTAGGGATGCTTTCAGCATTGTTTAGTAGTTGTGAAGGAGAAATGCCTGGCTCACAGGGACTGGTCTCAGAAGATAAAGATAGAAAATTGGACGATAAATCAGCATCTTTTGGGAGTTCATCGGCTATTTTAGGTTCCTGAAAAACAAAGATGCTTTCGTTGAGGAAACGGGCTGATAGCTCGCCCTCTTCAATGAGTTCCCAAACTTGATTCTCTGTCATCTTTTGAAGAGTAGCGTATTCCTTGAGGGTCTTTGGCTGAGTTTGGGGTTCCAGTTCAATAACGGGCTCTCTTTGAAGTTCCATAAAGTCGTCCGCCTGTCTTCAGTTTCGGTAAAAGTTGCCGATTCCTAGCTAAATTGTAAACTACTTATGGTCAAAAACAGAGGGCCTAAAGGTGAAAAATTTAAGGGCAAGCCTCATTCAATTTTCCAAAAGGAATTTGCCGATTGTTCTTATATGCTCTCTTGTTATTGGGCTGAGCTATTACTTTCTCATGGCACATTACTATCGATTCAGTCGGGCTATTGTAAGTGCTCATCAGCAAGATTATGTCTACCTTATAGAAAGCAAAATTTTTGACCTCAAGATGCGACTAAGGGGAGAGCGAAAGGAACCTACCAAAGTCGGTATTTTGGCTATAGATGAAAAATCATTGAAAGAATTTGGTTCTTATCCTTTTCCACGCAGGTACTATGCACAAGCTTTACGAAACTTGAAAAGTCTAGGTGTCCAATGGATAGGTTTTGACTCAATTTATGTAGAGGCGGAAAAAGCTAAAATAGAAGATTTTGAACCCGAATTCTTGAATCTACAAGCTTCGATGAAGCCTGAAGACTTGGGTCGAGCCATGCCTGAATTTAAAAAAATGCGAGCTTTGAGCCCTTCTGATAAGGTTTTTTACGAGGGATTGAAGGAATTTGGAAATATTGTTTTAGGCTATTTTTATTTTGGTACTGAGCGTGAAGCAGTGAATAATCTTGGGGAAAGGCCTAGATTTGAAGGATTCAGTAGGATGGAATCCTCTTCTATCGCAAACCTGGATATACCGAGCAATCGAACGCTGGATGATTACCTGTTGGCAAAGGCTTATGGTATAGTTAGCAACCATGAGTACATCTCTCAGGCTACCCCCTATTTCGCATTCTTTAATAACGATGCGGATGATGATGCCATCAATCGATGGATCACTTTGGTTGCTCACGTTAACGGTAAGCTCATGCCTTCTTTGGCACTAAAAACAGTTGCTGAATATCTTGATAGGGAGATCTTTGTATTTTGTAATGGCGATGGTATCGAAAGTTTGGAGCTAGTCAAGCGAACTGATGAATCCGATATCATCAAAATACCTATCGATGCCCATGGGCAAGGACGAGCTCTCATCAATCATAGGGGGAGAGGGCGAGCGTTTCATCATTTTAGTTTGGCTGATGCTTACAATAATTCATTTACAGTTCAGGAAAAAGCAGCTCTAAAGGGAAGTGTTCTTCTGCTTGGGGCTACTGCTACAGGTACAAATGATATCAGACCAAATCCATTGGATTCTTCGATCGATGGTGTTGAAAACCATGCGGCTATGATTGACAATATTATTACGGGCAAGTTCTTTCAAAGACCAGCTTCGATATTCTTGATCGAACGATTGGTCATTTTGGGAGTAGGCTTAACCTTTATGCTCATTCTGGTCTTTACTTCAGCAGTAACGTCTGGGGTGGCAGCACTCTTCTTCCTTTTGGTCTACTACTATATTGACAAGTATCTATGGTTTGAAAATGGGATTTGGGCCTATTTGGCAATTCCCTTTGTAGAAATCATATTCATGTTCATCGTTGTGACTATATACAAATATATGACAGAGGAGCGAGAGAAGAAGCGCGTGAAAGGTGTTTTTCAGCACTATCTGAGTCCTGAGGTGATTGATCAAGTTCTTCAAAATCCCGATCACCTCAGATTAGGTGGCCAGAAAAAAGAGCTGACGGTGTTTTTCTCTGATGTTCGAGGATTTACCACGATCTCAGAATCCCTCTCTCCAGAGAAACTGTGTGAGTTTATGAATGAGTATTTCACTCCTATGACTTCGATCATTTTGCGAAGCAAAGGCGTGCTTGATAAATATATCGGCGATGCTGTGATGGCTTTCTGGGGCGCTCCTTTGGATTTAGAAAATCCTGCAGAAACTGCGTGTCAAGCAGCGTTGGATATGTTGGATGCACTGGAAGTTTTGAAGCGTGAATTCAAGAGAAAAGGTTTTCCTGATATCGATATTGGAATTGGGCTCAATACGGGACCCATGTCAGTCGGTAATATGGGCTCTCTTGAGAGATTTGCTTATACAGTAATGGGTGATGCAGTAAATTTAGGCTCGCGCTTAGAGGGCTTGACCAAAGAGTACGGCATCAAAATTATGATCAGTGAATTTACTTACCGAGCTCTTCCCAAAGGTCGTTTCTATTGTCGCGATTTAGATGATATTCGCGTGAAAGGAAAAAATGAACCTGTAAAAGTCTACCAACTGATGCGAAGGGATTTTTTACCTCGCCCCGAGCTTATAGAGAAATTTATCGAATTTTTTGAATCGGGTCGTCAGTCCTACACTAGACAGGACTGGAATGCTGCGTATAATTGCTTTCATGAGTGTCTTCAGCTTAAACCCGATGACAAAGCGACCATGCTTTATATCGAGCGGATAGAGGCTTATCGTGATGAATCTCCAGGTCCAAAATGGGACGGTGTGTTTACATTTAAACATAAATAGCAGCAGATTCTGATGGATTTGGTTGTGAGTATTTCAACTCAGCATTCTGAAATGTTGCAGCAAAATCCGTGGGCTGCTCGGCTCATTGAGGATTCAGTCACTTTTGATGACTGGAAAAAGCACTTGCGAGAGTTCGAACTCCTCAATAATCGTTTCATCTCTTTCATTCAAACCTCGGAATCACAAAATCAAGATTCGTATAGCATGCCTCAGATGTGGCTTTTTTCTCGACCATCCCATCCCGTGCCAGTCTGTGTCTTGGAGTCGGAATTTGAACTTATGATGTGCCATAGGGATAAAGTTGTGTTTGATATCGATCTGGTCAAGATTTTGCGGAAACAATTTCCTAAAGCTCATGTTTTAACTCTCCATGAACCCTTTGCTGGGCAATGGAAAGAAGTTGCACAGGGTATGGGTTACTTAGATCACGTCAGTCTTACAACTCATCTTTATAAAGTCGATCAAGATACGCTCACAAAAATCGAGGAACCTCAATTTTATTTCAAAAAGATTGAGCGCCTGGATCGTGAAGTCTATCGAAGTATTGAAGGATTTATCCGTGAAACTATGCGGAAAAGAGTAAAAAAAGATGAAGTCAACAGGAGCTATCAGAAACATTGCTTTTATGGTCTTTTTCATCGGGGTCGCTTGCTCTCAATCGCAGCCAAAACGCGCAGTATCCCAAATGCAAGGTGTATCTCGTATGTCTATACTCCACCAGAATTGAGGGGGCGAGCCTATGCTCGGGTTCTTGTTAGTCAAATGGCGCAGGATATTCTTGAAAAAGAAAGTGTTCAAACGGTCTTTTTATACGCTGATCAGTCTAACCCAAGTTCTAACAGACTCTATCAGAATCTTGGATTTCAAAAAGTATGTGGTTGTGTGACCTTTGTCAGTTAAAAAGAAAAGCCAAGTTGAAGGTTCAAGTAGTTAAGTAGGATCTGTGATTTTAATTCTTGAAAAATCCTGGTTTTAGGTGCAACTGAAGTATAAAACTTGGTGACGTCTTCTAGACCATCCGTAGATTCAACTGCAAATGTTCCAAACATGGGAAATCCAATCCCGAGCCAATGAATCACAGCGTGATAGCGTTCATGAAAGACCCACTCACTACTGAGTCTAGCATCTGCTGTAAGAAGATTGGCATTAAAATTTCCGAATATATCGGGTCCTCGCCATCCATATTGGCCTCTGGAAAAACGCATGGAAAGTCCGGCAGACGGAAAAATCCAAGGGCTAGTTTTATAGGATAGAAAAGTATCAAGTGTCTGAGTTGAGATGCTAATAGATTCTTGGACAGAATCCTCAGATTTTCCCTTGAGAGAGGCTTGATTTGTTCGGAATCCCACGCTACCTTCTAGCCTATCGCTGAGCATCAAGCCGTAGCTTAGCCCGAGGCCAGGTCCAATATTTTCTGCCATCAAGTCCAAGCTTACAGTTTGGCTATATTTTTTGTTCGAAAAAGGTAGAGACAAATCATCGAAGTCATCAAACCACGGAAAAAAGCTGTCACCATGTTGAGCTTTTCCCGAAGATTTTTGCTGTACTTTTGGTTTTAAGGGAGCTGGTTTTGGGGGTAAAGGCTTCGATTTCGTCGCTTGAGCAAGAGTCAGTGGCTTGGTTTCTTGTTCTCCCGTAAAGGAGCTGTTATCAGAAACTAATTGAGCATAAGATGGTGACGTCAGCGATGTGCTGACCAGTATCGGTAGAATGTAGGTATAGGGTCTCATCAAGCTTAGGCGGACCAATGTTCAACTCCGTCAGGTAACGACTTTGCCTTCTTAGCCTACTTCCAGCATAAGCAATAATGCGAGGATTTGCCACGTCAAATGGAGTTAATATGGAGCGAATGACTATCATAGGTCTTGGTAACATGGGTGGGGCGCTGGTTCGCGGATTGAAAAATCCTAAAAGCAAGCTCCAGCTTCCTCTTGATGTGTTTGATGTCGATGCAGCTCGTGTCGATAGTCTTGTTGATGGACAAAAAGTCTTTGGGCTCAAATCGTTGTCCGAGGTCAAGTTAGACCACAACACGCTCGTTCTCTGTGTGAAGCCCCAGGACCTCTCGGGTATTGTCCAAACGTTGGCAGGTAAGTTGGGGCCTGAGTGTCTCGTCATCTCGATTTTAGCCGGTAAGAAGACAGGGACTATAGGTCGTGAGCTACAATTCCAGGGGCCGATCATTCGGGCTATGCCAAATATTGCTGCAGTGATCGGAGAGGCTGCAACAGCAATGTGTGCCAACGAGCATTGTGAAGGTGCTCATAAGCACAAAGCGGAAGAAATATTTCGGGGAGTGGGTGAGGCTTTTTGGACGAAGGAATCTCTCATGGATGCGGTGACTGGGCTTTCAGGAAGTGGACCCGCGTATATTTACATGGTGATTGAAGCCCTCACAGATGGTGGTGTAAAGATGGGAATGCCCCGTGATTTAGCCTTTAAGCTTTCGACTCAGACAGTCTTGGGAGCAGCAGGTTTGGTGAAGCATACAGGCCTCCATCCCGCAATTTTGAAAGATCAGGTCACGACTCCTGCTGGTACTACAATCTCTGCCCTGCACGAGCTTGAAGAGCGTGGTCTTCGCTCTATGTTTGTGAATGCAGTTGAAAAAGCTACCTTGAGATCTATGGAGTTAGGAAAAGATTCATAAATTCACTCATTCCATCATATCTTGCATGTCGGTCACGAGCAGCGTTTGGCCTTTTGGATGCTGACACATCGTGACTTGGACACCAAAGACTTGATGGATCAGTGAAGGTATGAATACATCGGCTTTCGGTCCAGCTGCGATCAACTGTCCTTGTTTTATAAAGGCAACACTGTCGGCGAGTCTTGGAATAGAATAGAGATCGTGATGCGATAATAAGACAGTCCGACCTTCTTTTACGAGAGATCGGAGAACTTTGCTGAGATGTAATTGAGAATCTATATCCAGGTTTGCAAACGGTTCGTCTAAGATTAACAGGGAAGCTGTGTGGGCAATCGCTCGAGCAATATCAACTTTCGTTTGCTCACCTCTACTCAGTGAGTTAAAGCTGCGATCCTTCAGGTGCTCAATGCCAAGCTTGCGAAGCGCTTCCAGAGAAGCCTTTAGATCAGTTGCTCCCGGAAAGCCCTGATGGAGAGATAAGCGTCCCATCTGCACGAGATCTATGACTTTAAAATCGAAGGGAAGCGTCTGGCTGGACGGTACCCAAGTTCTCCACAGGGCCCATTCCTTTTCATCTCCCAGGAGCAGTGGAAGTCCATCGGCTCCTTCTAATCGCCCTTCATGCGGAGAAAGCATTCCAGCAAGGACCTTTAAAAGCAGAGTTTTACCTGCTCCATTAGGTCCCATGAGCACCGTGATCTGAGCTGCTGGAATCGCAAGCGAGACATTATTCAGCAAAGTTTTTCCAGCAATTTTGAGCGAAATCTCGAGGCCGCTAAAAAGTGTAGTCATCGCTGAGTCTTTCGCCTTTCCTGAAAATAGAGCCAAAGGAAAAAGGGAGAACCAAAGAGTGATATGAGGGCCCCCACTTGAATTTCCAGAGGTGCTATAAGTGTTCGAGCGACAAGGTCACTGCTCATGACGAGCGTAGCCCCATTAAGGGCCGAAAGGGGTAATAGTTTTCGGTGATCCGGACCAACTAGCAGACGGCTTACGTGCGGAACAATGAGTCCCACAAAAGGAAGTAACCCTCCCAGTGTTACAGAAACAGTCACTAAAAGCGCGATGACGAGCATACCTTGACGTCGCACGGTTGCTATATTCAAGCCTACAGAGCAGGCATTTTCAGCACCCAAAGCTAGGACATTGAGCGGATAGGCGAGCCTCCAGGCAGCAAGGAGTGCGATGGCTATAGGCAGGACTGCAAACATGTTATGATTCCAGGTTTTGCCGCTTAAAGTTCCGAGCATCCAATTCATGATGCTTGCACTTTTATTTGGTTCATGAAGGGCGATGGAAAGGAGTAGGGAGCTAGCTGCACTCAAAATGCCGTTCAAAGCAAAACCGATCAGAAGAAGATCTTCAGTGGCATAGGCTTGAATGCGACGGCTCATAGAGAGGACACAGAGGAGACTTAAAAAGCAGCCAAGAAATGCGCAGAGGGGGTGAAGCCAGTTATTCCAGCTCTCAAATCCAAGAAAAAGAGCAAGACAAGCGCCTAGAACGCCGCCACTGCTTATGCCGAGCAAGGAGGGGCTTGCCAAAGGATTGCGAAAGAGCCCTTGAGTTAAGACACCAGCAGCACCCAGAGCTGCCCCAACAAGACAAGCGCAGACTATGCGAGGCAGACGAATAAAGAGCAGAATATAAGATTGTGACTGATGGGAGGGATGCAGGAGCTCCCAGGGGTAAGCTTCAATGCCACCGAAAGACCAGCATAAAAAAAAGCTTAGCACAAAGAGTGCAACACACAAACCTGCGTGACTTTGGACTCGATTCATGAGGTTTCCCCATCTCACCGTAAGCCCAAACTCAATTTCAGGTCTTAGGGTGTCACAGCATCTTGCTTAAGGTTTCTACCTTGAGATTCAAATTTCCACGTTGAGTGTCAGCAGTCATGATTACGCGCTGGTTCGTGCTTGTCGACTGAAAAATCAATTCATATGTCAATTGATTCGGGGAGGCATTGTAAATCTGGCTGGTCAAAACCTTGGTTTTAGTCTCAGAAAACTCTTTTTCAAAAAGTGCCTTAGCCTTCTTCAAAAGGATACCCAAGCTCTCCGTGCTTCCAGTCTTGCCTTCACCTGAGGCCAGGCTCAGCTCCAAAATGGAGCCTGATGCCGGGAGCACAAGGATGACCCGGTGCTGATACTCCGGTGTGAGTTCGATCGCAGTGAGCACATCGGAGTCGATTAGGGGCCGAGCGAGACTGTTGAAGCAAAGGTTAGAAGTGCTTTTTGCAAAGCTTAGGGTCAGGCCCCGGAATCGAAAACGTGCGACTTGGTCGTCCTGCTCGAGGAGTGTGTTCGGAAATTTTAGATTTTTAAAAATCTCGTAGGTATCTCCGAGGCTTAGAATATTTTCCTGCTCCTTGAAAAAGGAGGCGCTGTATAAATCGAAACTTATGCTCTTGTCCATAAGAGGAGTTGGTTCGGCTATCGATTCGTTTTCGTGAAGAGCAGGCTTTGATGTCATATCTGTGTAAGCCAGAGCCTGATCGATGTGAGCTGTGAGGGTGCCTATGAAGACGAGTGTCGCCATCTGGAGGGTGAGTAAGAGGTGTTTAATATGTGTCATGATGCCGTGTTTTTCCCTGTTCAGACGTTCGTCCGGAATGCTGCTCTTCGCGCAGCGAGCTGCGAAAACCTATACCGACAAATCCGCCATCTAGTAGCAGAACCAGAGGCAGACTGCACCTGAATTTTGCTTCAATCCTGTAGAATCCTCAAGATCTGGCAAGTTTAGCCTGAGAAAGCGCATTCAGAGTTCATTGGGGAAAGTCTTTTTGGCATATAAGGGGTTGTGAGTCCTGAACCTCCTGCGGAGCTCTTATGAAACAGCGCCTTCTCCCCGTCCTTGCCCTTGGTCTCTTAATTTTGGCTTTTTTTATAAATAAATCAGATAGATATAAAAAGACAGAACCTGTCCCAGAACCTGCCGTGGCAGAAGCTCTGCCTGTGGTGCAGCCGCTTCCAGCTTCCCCCAAGAAAAAGATAAATATCCGTAATATAAAGAAAAAAGAACTTGCTCAGAAGCCGGTTGAGATGCCGGCGGTCGTTCGAGAGGAACGCGCCACCTCCGAGGAGAAGCCAGTCAGTGCAACTCCCGCAGCAAGAGCGATCAAAGAGAGCTCTGAAGCACGGTGGGAAGTACAGAACTTGCCGAAAGCCATGGGGGACTGTGCGACCCAAGATTGCACACCCAGAGGACGTGAAGGAGTTTTGATGGTCGGCACCTCTTTGCTTGCAGACCGTGCAAATACGAGCTGGGCTGGCACTTTAGAAATGGGGCGTTACGAAATGAGGACCCCACTGCTTCACATCCATTGATAGAACCCGTACTCATCTTCGTCTGGATGCTCTGAAAGGAGCATCCCATAGATCCTCGATCATTCCTAGAAGCTCTCATCCCATTTTCATTTTTCCACTTCCGCGCATTCTCTTCGATCCATTTCTTGCATTGCATCCTTGATTTGCTATCTTGAAGGATTGATGTTCCTACCAAGGTTCAATCGAGGTAATGAAGACATGATTGAAGTTCGTTCGGTCAGTAAGTTTTTTGGCAACAAAAAAGCGGTTCGAGACCTGAGCTTTACGATTCATGAAGGCGAGATTATTGGCCTCCTGGGTCTGAATGGGGCAGGTAAGAGCACAATTCTGAAAATTCTTGGCTGCTTTCTCGAGGCTTCTCAAGGAGACGCATGGGTCGGAGGCCACTCTGTAGCACAAAATGCTCAAGCTGTCCGCAGCTTGATCGGCTATCTTCCTGACAAACCACCGCTCTATGAGGAAATGAAGACGCGCGCTTACCTCGAGTTTGTGGCTCGCCTGAAAAATGTTTCTGCCAATGCCATCCCTCAGTATGTCGATGATGCGATGCGAAAGACCAATCTACTCGAGGTTTCGGACGTGAGCCTAGGGGAACTTTCCCATGGTTATC
Source organism: Oligoflexaceae bacterium (assembly GCA_947454545.1). Classification (GTDB taxonomy): domain Bacteria; phylum Bdellovibrionota_B; class Oligoflexia; order Oligoflexales; family Oligoflexaceae; genus Oligoflexus. The sequence goes on along the minus strand of CANGNB010000001.1, from coordinate 35,789 downwards.
AGCAGCGAGTAGGAATAGCTCAAGCCTTGGTGCACAAGCCGAAAATACTTATACTTGACGAGCCTATAAACGGCCTTGATCCTGTTCAAATCATTGAAATGCGCGACTTGATCTTGTCACTTAAAGGTCAGCATACGGTTATTCTATCAAGCCACATCCTGTCAGAAATCACCAAAACTTGCGATCGCATCTTAGTGATAGACAAAGGGCAACTCGTAGCCGAAGGCAGTGAATCCCAACTTAGAGGGAAAGCTCCCCAAGGTATTCATGTCCGCCTTGAACTAGCACGCTCGACACCTGAACTCGTCAAGGCATTGCGAGGCCTATCAGGTGTCTTACAAATTGATGAGAGCGCAGCATCACAGGGGTTCTTGGATATATCTTGTTCTCACGATATACGACCACTCATAGCTCAGACAGTGGTTCAAGAAAATGGGGAACTCCTAAGTATGGGCCGAAAAGAGGCTGAGCTGGAAACGCTCTTCTTTAAACTTGTGAAAGGAGGAGTATAATATGGGAAAAATCGTGAGCATTGCCAGGCGTGAGCTTGGCGCCTATTTTTCGACCTGGATGGGCTATATCATCTTGGCTCTAGGGCTTCTGCTCGAAGGTATTTTGTTCAACGCTTACGCCATTGGTGATTCGCCAAAATTTTCTGCAGATGTCTTGCGCGATTTTTTCTATTTCAGTAGCGGCATAGGCATGGTTGCTGCCGTTTTGTTTGCGATGCGCCTCATCGCAGAAGAAAAACAAACGGGCACATTGGTGTTATTCTATACTTCACCGGTCACAGAACGTGAGCTCATCTATGGAAAATTTCTGTCTGTATTCCTGGTCTATCTGATCATGCAAGCCGCAAGCATCTATCTTCCTTGCCTCATCCTATTGGAAGGAAAGGTATCATTAGGACACCTGGCTTCAGGTTACCTAGGAGTCATGCTCTTAGGGAGTGCTGTACTCAGTCTTTCCCTCTTTGCTTCGAGCCTAGCTCCCAATCAGCTTCTTGCTGGTGTTCTGGCTACATCGCTGACAGTTCTATTTTTGGTACTCTGGTTAGTCGCCTACCGCGTTGATGTCCCTTTCCGTGATCTGTTTATGTATATGTCTATTCATAACGAAAGATTTCGCCCTTTTTCTATCGGTATTGTTCATACGCGCGATCTTGTTTACTACGGAAGTCTGATTTTCTTCTTCCTTGAAGCGTCTATCAAAGTCTTGGAAACACGGAGGTTGCAAGGCTAATGGAACAATTGAAAGCCATTCGTGTCTGGGTTTTTGTCTTAGGCCTCATGGCCATTTTCTCCGCAGAACGCTATTTCACATCTCAGGCTCCCTACGGATATCTTTTAGGTCTGGGCATTTTGGGGGGTATTCTTGGGATCACACTGAGCGTCTTTTTGAGTTGGAAAGCTCAGAAGGATGGCAAGATAGCCGAAGCTTCGTGTTGGCGCTCTACGATTGCCTGGAAAGTTTTGGTGGCATTTGGAGTGAGCTTCTACTTTCTCTATAAGTGGCAATTGGCAGGGGCTGCAGCTCCTGAACAGCTGAGTGCAAAGGTATTGCTCTGGCTCTATCTTAGCTTTTTATCACTGGGACTTCTGACTGGTGTCGGAGTCGAACTTTCTCATCGTGTCAGTGGTGAGGGTGAAACTGCAGAACCGAAGCGATTGCATGAAAGCTTCTTTCGTTGGATGGGACTTGGCTTTTTGCTGCTTGGTCTTTTTGCCTTGAATTATGCTTCTCAGAAGCAAGACAAAGTTTTTGATGTCTCCTATTTCAAGACTACCAAACCAGGTGAGTCTACTTTGAAGATCGTCGCCGGGCTTCAGCAGCCTGTAAAGGTTGGTGTCTTTTTCTCAAAAGACAGCGAGGTTTTGCCTTATGTGAAAGAGTATCTCGATTATGCTGCTAAGCAGAGTAAACAGCTAGAAATAGCATACTTCGACAAAGATTTTCAGCCTCTTCAAGCAGAAGAATATAGAGTTTCTAAAAACGGACAAATCGTCTTGAGTCGCGATGGCCGTCGCCAGCGCATTGATCTGGGCGACAAACTCGAGAACGCACGATCAAAATTGAAGAGTTTGGACAAAGACTTTCAAAAAAATCTTCTTACGCTCACTGCAGAGCCAAAGAATGTTTATTTCTTGGCGAATCATGGTGAAATGAGTTGGAGTTTAGACAAACACTCTCCTCCACGAACCATTCGTGGATTAGAGGCTGTCTTGCGTTCTCAGAATCTAAATCCTAGAACGCTTGGAACAGCATTTGCCTCAATCCCTGACGATGCTGCTATTGTCGTCTTAGCCAGTCCCATTTCCAATGTCTTGCCCGAGGAAGTGCAGGCATTGAGATCTTATCTGCAAAAAGGCGGAAAGCTTCTGGTGATTCTCGACATTGAGTTCGGAGGCGAGAGGCCAGAAGGTATTGAGGTAGGGGAGCAGGCACAACTCACTGATTTTTTGAGAGAGCTGGGAGTGGAGTACAGGCGTGATCCACTTGTAAGTGATCAGGATTATATTAATCAGGGTCGTGGGAGCAAACTCGATAAGCTGCTTTTGTATACGAATGTCTTTGGCTCTCATGAATCCGTATCGACCCTTACCAGGAATGATGACAAATTAAGTGTCTTCACGTTTTATTCAGGTGCGCTAGCTGTGGTGCCATCCTCTGATCAATGGAAGACATCAGCAACCATTATGAGTATGCGAAGCACTTATCAGGATAAGAATAAGAACCTTTCCTTCGATGAAGGCCTTGAGAAGAAAGAATCCCTGCCCCTAGGGGTAGCCGTAGAGAAAGATCTTCCTGACGGAAAGAAAGCAAAAGTTCTGGTTTTTGCTGATGCAACTATGTTTTCCGATCCTCTGATGGGGAATGGAGGCAATCAACTTATGGCGCTTGATAGTTTCCGTTGGTTGAGTGATCGAGCGGACATTTCCGGAGCTATTGAATCGGAAGAGGACGTCAAAATTCAGCATTCGAAGGGACGTGAACTCTTTGTCTTTATGGGCTCTATTTACGCCTTTCCTATCATTATCCTAGGCATGGGATATTGGGTGAATCGTCGGAGAAGGAGTCGAGCATGAAAAATAAGCTTATTCCGTATGCAGTTTTCTTTGTTCTTGCGTCTCTCTATGCTTATTATGCCAGTACGTTAAATCCCTATAAGCCTCAGGATGGGCAGGATTGGCTTCAAATTGGTAAAGGAACGATTGAAGCATTAACGCTGCAAAGTGATGAGCAGGTCTTGAATGTAAGTAAAGATACTTCTTCAGATCGGTATTGGCTGGATGTAAGGTCTGCCCCAAAACCTGGAGCCGAGGCATCTAAGGAAAGCGACCGATTTCTTGCGAGTGATAGTCTTTTGACTGTTTTTGAAGGATTTAGTCCCCTTCGTGTCAATAAGGTCCTGGGCAAAGCTGAGGGGCTTAAGCTCGAGGAATTTGGCCTCGATAAGACTACACATAGCCTCAAAGTTACTTACGGAAATGGTAAAAACCTGTCTCTTAGATTTGGTAAACGAAGCTTTCAGTCCACAGAGATTTTTGCTTTAGATGAGGGTCAAAATACTGTTTTGCTTTTGGATAGGCAGTTTTTGAGTCCTCTGGATCGACCGAAAGCAAGACTGGCTTTAGTTCAGCCCTATAGCTTCAAATTAGAAGACGTCACGGGAGCAACGATCAGTCATCAAGCTAAATCAACCGAATATTTACAGCTAAAAAAGGGTGACTCTAAAAAGTGGGTTAGAAAAGAGAAGCCTGAGATCGTCGATGAAGCTTTTCGAAACTGGTTGGATAAGTTTTTGAAACTTAAAATTGAATCTTATCCAAAAGAGGATGAAATCAAAGGCATTGAACAGGCTGAACTTAAACTTTCTATTTTGTTTCAGGGAGAGAAAGGCCAACTCGATATTTTGAGTCTCTTTGAACAAAAGGGTGAATCTGGATCACGTTACTGGATGAAGTCGAAGAATTTGCCGATTCCGGTAGGTCTTGAAAAAGATAAGGTAGAGCTTCTGTTAAATGATTTGAGTAGCATTCAGATATAGATAAAGAACTCCGTGCCGTCTGCACGGAGTTTTTTTCTCTCAGAGCTCTATGAATAATTTGCCTGTGTTTTCACCTTTGAAGAGCATATTCATTGCTTCTGGAGCCTTTTCAAGGCCTTTGACGATAGTCGATTTATAACGAATACGACCATCTTTAAGCCACTGTCCAAGTTGCTCCGTAGCTGCAGGGATGTCCTTGGCAAAATCAAAAACGATAAAGCCCTGAACTTTGAGTCGCTTCATGAGGATTTGCGAAAATTGATAGGGCCCAGGAACTTTATCCTCTGCATTGTAGCTTGAGATCAGGCCACAAAGTGGGATTCTTCCGAAAAGATTCATTCTTGGAAGGATCATATCGAGGACCTCTCCCCCAACGTTTTCAAAGTAGACATCGATACCTTTGGGACAAAGGCGATCCAGCGCTTTTCCAAGATGTTCTTTTTTGTAATTGATGACGCCGTCAAAGCCTAACTCTTCTTTAAGCCAATGACATTTTTCATCAGAGCCTGCTAAGCCAATGACATGGCAACCTTGAATTTTAGCAATCTGCCCGACAATCGATCCGACGGCCCCTGCTGCTGCGGACACGACAACAGTCTCACCCGGTTTGGGTTGGCCAATATTTAAGAGACCGAAGTAAGCTGTCCATCCCGTCATGCCTAAGGGACCCATGTGAGCATCAAGGGGTACATCCCATTGTGGGAGCTTACTCAAGCTCGCAGCCTCAACTTTCGAGTATTCTTGCCAACCTAAGAGGCCGGACACGAGATCACCCTTCTTGAAGTTCGGAGATTGACTTTCCTCGACCATACCAATGCCAAGGCCTCGCATCACATCGCCAACTTCAACAGGTGGCATATACTGGGGCATATCACTCATCCAGATGCGATTCGTAGGATCTAGGCTCAAGTACTTGACCTTAACCAAGATTTGATCTTTAGAAAGCAGTTCAAGGGGTTCTTCACGGAGCTCAAAGTCGGAAGCCTTGGCTTCGCCTTGCGGTCGTACTTTCAATCGAAATACACGATTCTTTGCCATAGGTTATTCCTTGTCTTTTGCTATAGTTTTTCGAGTGCCCAAAAAAGACCACTTTTACTGAGCTATCTTGCAAGAACCAGGCGCGACTTCAAGGCTTTTTTGAAGAACTTTTCCCAAAGTCTTGTACGGGAGTATTCATGGGCAATTGTTGCCTGTCAAAACCTTTGACGTCGCCTTGTGCCGTCAAATTTTGCTGTGCTAGAATGAGATCAGGTGAGGAAATTCCCTAGCAAAGCGGCAGTCCAAGTCACTTTCAGCAGTTCGATTGGTTCTTTCGTCTGTAAAGTGTGTCGGAGGTTAACTCATGGGTTTGCGGATCGCGACCAACGTATCGTCTCTCACAGCTCAGCGCCACTTGATCAACACACGGCGCCTCCTCGATCGCTCTCTCGAGAGATTATCGAGCGGTTATCGTATCAACAAGGCTGGGGATGATGCTGCAGGCCTTGCCATCTCTGAAAAGCTTCGTGCTAAGACGCGTGGCTTGGTGCAGGCTCAGCGAAATGCTTCCGACGGTATTTCTCTTGTGCAGGTTGCAGAGGGTGGTCTAGAAGAAATTCAGAACATCCTTATTCGACTCCGCGAACTTGGAGTCCAGGCGGCCAGTGATACCATCGGGCAGCAGGAACGCCGCTACCTCAATGAGGAATATCAAGCTCTGAAGGAAGAGATCGATCGCGTAGCAAACGTGACTGAATTTAATGGTACCGTGCTCCTCGACGGAACTGGCGGTAGCTTAGATTTTCAAGTAAATACTGGCGGCCAAAACCTTTTGGGTGTCGACCGTATCTCTTTCGATGCCTTCAAATCTGACGTTAACGTAGATAAATTAGGTCTCGAAGAGCTTTCCATTGACTCGAAAGTAAACGCACAGCGAAGCCTTTCGCTTATCGACTCAGCAATTGAGGAAGTCTCCTCGATTCGTGGGGAGTTAGGTGCAATTGATAACCGTTTGACAAGTACCATTCGCAACCTTTCGGTTTCGATTGAAAACCTTTCAGCTGCAGGGTCTCGCATCAAAGATGTTGATATCGCGGTTGAAACGTCAGAACTTACGCGAAATAACATCCTCATGCAGGCAGGAACCTCTGTCCTTCAGCAGGCAAACTCGATTCCTAAGATGGCATTGACCCTTCTGCAGCAAAGCTAATTCATAGGGGCTGGATTCATTAGATCGAATCTAAGCCCCAAATGAACATATCTTCTAGAGCCTCACGCTTGCTTTCATCCAAAATTTTTATGAAAGCCATAGGCACAACCTCGCTCAGAAAACTCTCCTCTAAAAAGATTTGGAGCCAGTCGTCTCTCAGTTCGTGGGGACTCAAAATCATAACTTGTTGAAGTTTTTGTGATTTTGAAATTTCACTGCTGAGATCGATCATCATCTCAGGCTCTTGAGCTCCCCATTCATGAATCACACCCGACATGTCTGCCCCTTTGCCTATCCATCCAAAGGCACACAAATTATCATTTTTCCAAGCTGTGTAAAGCTCCATGGAAGGAATGTGGATAAGCTGTTCATAGTCCGAGAGGCTTCTTTGGAGAGTTCTGGAAATGGGATACCGGAGGGCAAGCAGCTTTTGCAGTAAGGTCCGATCGATATCCTGCAGTTTTGTCTGCTTCACCTGGATGTCTGTGAGAGGCTCGAGATCCATAGTCTCGAAACTAAAGTGGAATTCCTTGCCTAGCGACTCAAAGCCCAATCTATGATAAAATTCGGAAAGGTCGCTCCACAAAATCAAGGCAGAGAGACCTTTTTTTTGAGCTTCCTGCTCAAGGGTATCCATGAGATCTTTCATCAATCCGCGACCACGATGCGATTCGGCGGTTGCAACATTCCCGACAAGGCCAACCGGGATGGTTTCAACATGCGATCTGTCTTGGAGAATTCTTGGCCATAGGTTTGCATGAGAACAGATGGTGTCTTGATCGGTGAGGCAGTAGCTATATCTCAAATTTTCTGCAGAGAGAACAATAGGATATTCCTTTTCAATAGGCAGCTCAGAATCTTGAGTACGTAATGCCTCAAACAGCATGTGATTACGCTTTTCAAGAGTTACTAGATCTGTCGGATGAATGAGCTTCATGCCAATGAACTCCTAGAGTGTGAGGGATAGTTATGGGTGTGCGCGGTCCAGGTGCTGCTTCTGGATTGTTTGATCCTCGAGTTGTAGAGGGTTTGATCGAAGCTGAAAAGATACCCATCGAGAATGCAAAGAAGCGCAAAGAAAAAGTTCAAGGTGAGCGGGATGAGTTTGGTAAACTCAACGAATTCGTTGCAGGCTTGGATACTTCGCTGAATAAGCTGAAAACCAAGATTGATTTTTACAAAATGAAAATTGAATCGTCGCATCCCGACATCATGGATGCGACGGTAAAAGGTTACACTCTCCCTGGTAACTACGAATTTGAAGTTAGAGGTCTCGCTAAATCCGAAAAGCAGTTGGCTTATGGTTTTCCAGATAAGGACAAAACCCCTGTAGGCTTTGGTTACATGTTGATTCAAAGAGAGGGGCAAGAAGACCTCGAACTCACCATCGAACCAGGATCGACTTTGGAAGATGTGGCCAACGCCATCAATGGCAAAGATGCTGGTCTCAAAGCCATGATCGTGAATACAAAGTATCAACCTGATTCCTTTCGCCTTTTGGTCATGAGTGAAAAAAGTGGCAAAGAGTCAAAGATATTTATCGACGAGGATACCACCTTTCTCGAATTCAAAGAACAGGTTGCAGGGAGAAATCTGGATGTCCTCTTCGAAGATGTTCCCGTAACAGATGAGGATAATACTCTCGAGGCTCTGGTTGATGGGGTGGTGTTTAATGTCAAGCGCGCAGAGCCCGGAACGAGAGTCCAGATGAATGTGACCTATGACCTCGATACGACGGCTAAGTCGATCGATGAATTTGTTAAAAAATACAATGAGTTAGCAAAGTTCATTAACGGTCAGTTTCAGGTCGATCCGAAGACCGGAAAAGCGGGTATTCTTGCCGGTGATAGTTCTATCAAAGGCATCATGCGATCGCTTCAAGGCTCCTTGGGATTGCCGATCAATTCTTCAGGAAAGTATCGAACTCTTGCCGACATAGGAATAACGACCAACCCCAAGACAGGTGAGCTTGATTTCGCTGATGCTAAAGTTCGGGCAGCCTTGGCCGAAGACTATGAAGGAGTTGCCAAAGTCTTTGTGAGAACGGAACAAGCGGTAGGCGTGGCAGCACGTCTCTCCGATACAATCAAAGGCTTTCGCGATGCCCAAAGTGGTGTTCTTAAATCCAGAACTCGAGCCCTTGACAGCATCATCAAAAGCCAAGATGAACAGATTGCGAACAAGGAAGCTCAGCTCGGTAAAAAGGAAGAGAACATCAAACGGCGCTTCACAGCGTTGGAAGGTCAACTTTCTGGCCTCAAGGCTCAAGGCGATTTTTTGAAACAACGTTTCCAGGGTGGTGGCGGAGGAGAGTAACCGGCCACTGAGGATGGCCCTGGGACGGTAAAAGTAAGGAGATGATTCAAGATGAACAATCCCTACAAGAATTACCAGAAAACCCAGATCACTACGGCGAGCCGTGGCAAGATCCTTCTGATGCTATATGAAGGAGCCATCCGTTTTACAAAGCAAGCAATTATAGCCATGGAAGCTAAGAAGATAGCGGAAAAAGGCAAATATATCAGCAAAGCTACAGCGATTATTTCTGAGCTCATGGCAACCCTAGATTTTAAGGTTGGTGGGCAGCTCGCTATCGATCTCGAGAATCTCTACGTATTCATGATTGATAAGCTCATTGAGGGCAATATCAAGAACGACCCAGAGTGTCTCAGAAATGTCGAAAATCTCTTGAGAACTCTGTACGTTGCTTGGCAAGATGTCGTCGAGAACCCTAGACCTGATGGAGTTCCGTCCCCGTCCCTTCAGCCCGAAGAGTATCGTAAATGGGTTGAAGTGAATGGGCAGTCTGCGGCGAAGGTTCCGTTGTCGGCGGAGGCTAACTCTCCCCAAGTCAATCCGAGCAAACTCCGTAACATGGCGTAAGATAGTAGACTTTTGTGATCTGCAGAAGAGAGGTGTTCGATCCTCTCTCTCCTTCCCTCGTGTCAGTAAAGACTTTTTTGCCTGACGAAGTCTGCCTAGCGCCCGAACACTGCGGCATTTTCTCAACATTCTTCGCGAGCCAAGTGAGCGTGTTACTCTCAAAAAAGATCAATATCTTTGCTTCAAGATGTTGGGCCTTTTTTTAGGGGGTTTTATGCCGATTTCTCAGGCGCTGTACACGGGAGTGACTGGATTGTCCGTCATGTCTGATAGTATGTCAGTTGTGGCTAACAATTTGGCCAACGCGAATGCAAAGGGCTTCAAGTACGATCGTGTGGAATTTGATGATCTCCTTTCGGTTGATCTTGGAGGTGCTTCGGGTACAGCTCAATTAGGACGCGGTGCACGCCTCAGCAATGTGAGAACGATTCACACTCAGGGTGGTCTGTCTGTTACCGATCGTCTTACGGACTTAGCTGTTCAGGGAAATGGCTTTTTTGTTGTTTCTAATCCTAAGGGAGAAAAACAAGAAGCGGGAGGCCAGTTTTTTACCCGTGTGGGAGCCTTCCATTTTGATAAAGACGGTTATCTTTCGGATCCGACGGGGGGCCATCTCCAGGGCTATACAGCCGATAATAAAGGCGTGCTATCACCTCAGCTGGGTGATGTCCGATTGGCGACCAATAACATTCCTCCTCAGGGAACGAATAAGGTCCTCATGAATTTGAACTTAGATTCTCGAGTGGAAGTTCGAGAGGGAGAGTTCGATATCAATAATCCGGTAGAGACCTCTGACTTTGTAACGACAGTGAACGTCTTTGATAGTCACGGGAACAAACATCCCTTGACCACATATTTCCGACGCGCTGATGACAAAGACGGAATTTCGTGGAATTGGTTTGCAACCGTCGATGGCAAAGAAGTCACTGACGCGGATGGAGCTCCCATCAAACAAGTCGGAAGCGGCACTGTACGCTTTGATAGCAAGGGTAACCTCTTAAGTGAAGAAACCAAAGATTTTAGTGTGAACTTCACCCGAGGGGCAGTCGCGGACCAGAAAATAGAACTCGATTTTGGAAAGAATATCTCTACGGAAGGTGGCAATGGTGTGGGGGCTTCGACCTCTACAGCAGCCCAGTCCATTACGGTCTTCCACAGTCAGAATGGTTATGAATCAGGTAACATTAAATCGATAAAAATTGATTTAGATGGAAAAGTTAAAGGTCTTTATACCAACGGTATCGAGAAACTTCTGGGTGGCTTGGCACTGGCAAGTTTCGAAAATACCGATGGATTGATGAAAGCAGGTCGAAACCAATTCTTCGCGACGCTCGATTCGGGTTCACCGAGGATCGGTCTCCCTCAAACTGGAGTCCGTGGATCCATCTATGCTTCGTCATTAGAGGAATCCAACGTGGACATGGCTCAGCAATTTGTGGAAATGATTCGAAGTCAGAGGGGCTTTCAGGCAAACTCTCGCTCGATTACAACCACAGACAGCATGATTGAAGAAGTTGTGAATATGAAACGTTAATAAGCAGTAAAATCCCTTGGAAATCAACTAGGCTCTCCCCTTCAAGGGAGAGCTTTTTCAATTAAGCTCTAAGTTTTGAGTTAAGCCTTGTAAGGGGTCAGGGCTGGCTTTTTCAAGAGTCTGCATTTTTTCTTGAAGACGTTCTTGGAAGAGGCCATGGATGCGTTGTGTAAAATCTTCAATACTTTCTGCTTCTCCAGGGAAAACCGGTGGCAACACTTCGACCTCGAGCTGCGCAGGCATGGGCATCAAAGATTTTTTGTGCATCATGTGGCGGGTGCCCCGAATGATGATCGGTTGAATGGCTACTTTATGCTCGTAGGCCAGACGAAATGCTCCAGGCTTGAATTCCTTTAGATTCCCGTCTTCTGAGCGAGTCCCTTCTGGGAAAAATACCATGCTAATACCGCGTTTGATCCACTCTCCGCTCGCTCGCAAGGCTGCACCATGACTGCCGCGATCGCCGCGATGAATGGGAACATAACCTGCCCAGCGCATGGCTGATCCAATGAGTGGGAGTTTGAAGACTTCTGCCTTCGAAAGCCAACGAAATTGCGCTCCGGTCAGATACAAGGCCCAAATATCAGCGCCGCTTTGATGATTGGCAACCATCACAACCGGAGGATCTTTGCGTGGAGTCGGTAAGTGCTCGAGCCCGTGAACCCTAGCTTTCCAACCTGGAGCTAAAGCCATGAGAGTTCTTCCCCAGACTGTAGCGACCCAGTGGGCACCCTCGGAGCGCTTGTCTTTTGCGAAGAGTTCGTGGAACAGAACGACGAGTAAAAGGAGAGCGTAGAGGATGCAGGTGAACACAACAAAATTGAACCAAAAAACTATAGCTCGAATAAATTTCATGTGTTTCCTCAAATCCTCAGTTAGTTTCACACTCAATACTAAGATTCTTACGGCATGCTCTCTCGGCTTCCTGTACAAGGTACCGCGCAATCAATTCTTTACTCTCAAGAAGAGAGGGTTCAGAAGCTCTGTTCGTATAAGCATAGGCTTTGTGTGTCGACTCAGTGACGGCACCTTGCTCATTGAGGATCAGATGGGAAAGCTGGTATCGCTGGAGATAGTCGCGAGCAATTCCAGGACTATCAGTCGTGAGCTCTGATTCGAGCTTAAAACCAACTTTAAAGGGCAAGGGCTGCGGTAAGATACTTATGATTTTCGACGTTTTAGTGAACTGTACGGCGAGCTCTTCAGAAGAGCGAATTTTGCGTGCAATCCTTTGTGTTGGAACAAAATCGAGAACAGAAGCAGCAAAAATGGCTCCAGAAAGATCAGTGACGCTTGCTTTGGTAACAGCTTCAGCCATTTCCTCGTGAGTTTCTGTGACTGTTTTTTGGCTGAAGACTCGCGGTTGAATCGGGCTGGGCCCTGAGATGACATGGATGGCAAAACCATTTCGGTAAAATTCTTCTGCAATACGTGAACCCAAGGCTCCAGAAGAATAGTTCGAAACATAGCGAACGCTATCAATATAGCCTCGAGTTGTCCCCATAGTGAGCATGATACGATTGCTGTCTTTGCGAAATCGTAAACGGTGAGAGACTTCATCTGCAAGAGTCGCGGGGTCTGGGAATTTTTGTTTGCCTTCCTCAACTCTTGGTTCTAGGGCGTGGACGAAGCTTTTGAGACGCTCCCAGTTGCTGGCAATGAGAGGGGAGTGAAGCAGGCTATCGTGCATATTGGGAACGAAGAATACAGGCTTTTTTTGGCCTAAGTAAGAGGCAATGAGTGCCGTCGCTGGGCTGTCTGTTATGCCTTGCGCTACTTTTGAGATCATGTTCGCTGAAGCTGGAGCTACGATACATGCGTCTCTCAAGGCAATATGCGATGCGCTTCCATCAAAATTTTGTGTCACGGGTCTTGCTGCGGCCCATGATAAAGCGGTTGGTGTGGTGAACATCCCCGCTGCTTGCGTCATTGTCGGGTAAACTTCAGCACCTAAGCGGCGAAGTGCCCGAATAAATCTAACGCTTTCGACAGCGCCGATTGAGCCTGAAACTACGAGATCGAGATTCCAGCCCGCAAGGGAATTGGAGACAGCTTGGACCTGAAGGTCGTGTGTGACCATGTGAGAGAACCTCTTACCCTAAGCATGTGCGGATCGTATGTGATAACTGCAACACTATACGAAGCTTACGGCTGACGATAAAGGGGAAGTTTAACGTTCCTTTATCGATTTGTGAGGGGGTGCTTGCAGATGAGAAGTTCTTTGAAAAAAGAACAAAACCCGAACGACACGTGAATGTCGGACAGGTTTGGTGTCTCGTGCCAGCCGCTGCGGTGATACCGAGCGGCCCTAAAGAGCCTTAGGCTTTTTTGGCGGCTTGAGCAAGCTCGTGAGCGTTCGGCATAGTGAGCGGCAAGCTGGCTGGTGTAGAGCCAAGAATGCGGGTTTTATTTTTACGCTTTTTGCCTGCGCGAGCTTTGTTGATTGCGCGACGAACTTTTGACTTTTTGGTTGGTGATGCCATTGTCCATACCTCGTGACTGGGTCTGCCTAAGTCTATTAGGTCGAGGGAGACTAGAGGAAAACGAGCTGCTTGGCAAGGTCATTCCAAATAGTTTGCGGTATCCGCTCGGTTCTGTGTAGTCTGGGCATAGACAGGGATCAAGCATTGGTCCTGCGGCAAGGAGAAAACTATGAAGTATTTCCGGGTGATTGTGGGTTCCTTAAGCATCTTGACTTCTGCAAGCGCTCTCGCTCAGTCCGAGCCAGTAGATAAGAATGTAGGAGGTCCTTATGTCGGTGGCCTCTTTCAGATTGGCCAGGCTAGCTCGAGCGGAGCGTCGTCTCCTGGTCCAGCATGGCTTGGTTCGTTGGATCTTGGTGTCGGCCTAAAGCGCGATACCTGGAATCGCATCGAATTGGGTGTAGAACTTGGCAAGGGCTCCCTAAGTTTCGAAAACAAGGACAAGAATATCGATGCCACTGTGAGTCTCGATCTTTCAGCAGTTGCTAAGGCAGGTTACGGCTACAGTCTGGGTGATCACGCCTTTGGAGTTTTTCGCGTTGGTGTAGGTATCGCCCAAGCAAGTTTCAAGGGAGCTCATGACACCGGCTTAGTGACCCTCGTCGGTTGGGATGCTGTCTTTCCAGCAACCGATACTATTGATGTAAGCGCAGGCTTCAGCTGGCGTTCGCTTCAGCTCAAGTTTGCAGATTTGGGCGACCATGGGGTTCAGTACAACGTCCCAACCTTGGCTTTGGGAGCTCGCGTCAGGCTCTAAACGTCCAAAGCAAGACTTTCCAAGACGAAATAGCATGGGAAGTCTGAGTTTTGTGTTTTCGAGTCTTTCGGTGAGTCGATAGGTCGGAATCCAGAGCGCTGAAATAGGGCTTGGGCATGTTTCATCTGGGAGGTGGCCTCCAGATAAATACGCTTATAGCCCATGGCTGCAGCCTTCCGTATGGCCATTTCAATGAGCTTGCGGCCAAGACCAAGGCCTCTGAATGGCGTGTCGACCACAAGCTCTCGAATTTCAGCTATGCCTTCAGAAGGATCAAGTCCCGCAAAGGGAAGTATGCCAACCCCACCTAATAGGGAGCGAGCAGCCCCGTCCTTGATGACGAGATAGCTTGCACCATGTCGCTGATAGCTTTCGTGAAAGCGAGGCAGTCGTCGCACAGTACTGGCTAGAACCTGGCCTTCATCGGAAAATTTCATGAGAGTGCGTTTGATCATGTCTACGACGGGCTCTTCATCTCTGGGGTGAAGATGTTCAAGTCGGAAGCTGTGAGTGAGCTCGATGGCAGAAAAGTCTAGAGGCAGACTTTCCAATGCAGTTTGGGACGTATCCATGACGAACGTTTCCTCGAGTTATTCAGATCGTTCCGATGGGCGTCGGTGCCGTGTGAAAACGGCAGATCTGGGGACAAAAATATGAGTTTGCTAAGCTGTTCGGCATTGTATCAGGTTTTTCCAGCTTGTCAAAAAGCTCTTGACTTGACGGACTTTCCGCCTTAGTCTCGCTGTCTCTTATTGGGGTCAATATGCGTGGGCGACCAGCAGAAGACTCGCTCTAGGCTCTCGCACTCTAAGTCAGCACATGTCGAAGACATCACTGGAGATATAGCTATGTCGATCGTTCGCAAAAACAGACCAGCTCGTAAGCGTCGTAAAACCGCGCGTCTTCGCGCTCAGAAGAAACTGCGCGTCCTCCGTCGCCGCAGCGCTTCCCCTCATGGAAAACGCGGTGGAAAAGTGAGATAACAAGCGTAGAACGGACTTTTTGGCCGTTCTCGTCTTTGAAGCTCTGCAAAAACCCCAAGACTCCATTGTGTGTCTTGGGGTTTTGCTATTGGGGACCCTTAGCGACCTAAACACACACCAATAGCCTCAGCTGCTTTCAGATACATATCGTCAGCTGCAATGGGGCGAAATGTGTTGGCGACCGCCTCGTAAGGCACAGCCTTCATCTTGTGATCGCGCATCACGACCACATGACCAAATTGACCTGATATGGCCAACTCGACAGCTTTCACGCCATAGAGCGATCCCAAGATCCTATCTCTTGGGCAGGGCTGACCACCACGCTGAATGTGGCCGAGAACTGTGATTCGAGTTTCCATTCCTGTCATCTGGTACAATCTATCAGCCACCACTGTGCCAATGCCACCCAACTGGAGCTTTCCGGAAGAGGACGGCCTATAGGTCGGTTCAGCGCCCTTTTCCATAGCGCCTTCAGCAACCACAATGACGCTATAGTGCTTGTCATGACTCTGTCGCTCTTGGATTTTCCGAATGATGGACTCATAGGTGAATGGGATCTCTGGAACTAGGATGATATGAGCTCCACTGGCCATACCACTATGCAAGGCTATATGGCCAGCATGGCGCCCCATAAGTTCTAGGACCATGATGCGTTCGTGGGACTCAGCTGTGGACTGGAGGCGCAAAATTGCATCACTGGCCACCTCAATAGCTGTTTCAAAGCCAACTGTCACATCTGCTTGGGTGAGGTCATTATCGATTGTCTTGGGAATGCCTATGATGGGGAGGCCAAGCTTACTGAATTGATAGGCAATGCCCTGGGTTCCATCCCCCCCAATCACTATCAAGCAATCCAATCCCAGGTCTCGGAAGGAACTTACTACTTTCTGAATTTTTTCTTCGGGATCAGGGTCCTCAGGCTTTCGGCGCTTAAAGGGGCTCCCTGTATTGCTTGTTCCAAGAATTGTCCCCCCTCGATTGAGTATCCCCGAAACATCATGGGGCGTCAGAGGGCGGATGCGACGAGGGTCCGACAGCAATCCATTGAAGCTGTCCTCAATGCCTATGACCTCATGCCCGAGGGAGCCCACTGCGTAGCGGACAATCGCGCGAATCACACTATTGAGTCCTGGGCAATCCCCACCACCTGTGCATAGTCCAATCTTCAAGGGGGTATTCCTCCGTATCCCAAAGTTTGAATTCTTAGATAACCTACGGAGCCTCATGATACACTTGAGTGAGCTGCTTTGGGGAGAGAAATGTGGATATTTTCTTTCTGTCAAAGTTTGGCTTCAGTGATCTTGGAGGGGAAATGCAGGATCAAGAGTTACCCAACAAAATTTTGATGGTTGATGCGGATAAGTCGATTGTTACTCAGCTTAAACGCCCCCTTGAAAATATGAAGATTCGCACGGAACCAGCACCAGATCTGAGTACGGCTCTCTATCTTTTTCAACAAAATATTTACCCTGTAGTGCTTATTGATATTGATTTTGCCGAGCTGCCGGCGCTTGTTCTTATTCAAAGGTGGCGAAGCTCGGAAAATTTAGACAAGAAAGCGACAGGTTTTATTTTGGTTTTAGGCAATCGGCGTAAGCTAGAAGCTACAGAAAAAAAACTCATGGAAGAGCTCGAAGATATCGATGTTATAGCCAAGCCCATCAATCCAGCGCAACTCACTAGCCTCCTGCAAAAAGCATATCTGCGTCGCAATCAAAAGTTGCGCTACACGGAGATCGTCAAACAGGCAAGGAATTTGGCGTCTTCGCAGGAGACCTATGCCGAAGCTAAGATTTTCGTGCAGGCTAATATTAAAAAATTAGGGCTCAAGGGCTACGATCTCTTGCGTGAGCTTTATGAACAAGCTCATGAATATCCACAAGCATTGGCAGCTGTGGAAGGCATGCTCCAAGAGAGTCCCAAGTATTTGCCGGCGTTAAATCACAAAGGCCGTTTACTCTTAAAGTTGGGAAGGCATCAAGAAGCATTGAAGATTATGGAGGAAGCTGACAAGGAAGCACCTCAAAATATCGATCGGATCAATGATATGGCCAGTGCTTATCTTTTGGCCAAAAATCCGGATAAAGCTGTTGAAAAAATGCGGGAAATGATTCAGCTGCATGCGGATCAACCAGAGGTAAAATTCGACATGTTTTCCCGCTTGTACGAGCATGGTTTTGACGATCATGCCATTCGCCTGTGTAAAGAAACTTCCGACCCCCGGGAAGTGGTGCGCCATTATAACAATAAAGGGGTGGCTCTGGCAAAATCTGAGAAAGTCGAAGAGGCTATTCGTGAGTATGAACGCGCCCTTCGGTATTTTCCTCAGTCCAAGGAAAATTACCGAATTCTCTTCAACTTGGCTCTGTCTCACACGTCATTTAAGAATGCTGATCATTATAAGTTGGCGCGTGACTATCTTTCTCAGTCGTTGCGTCTAAAAAGCGATTTTGACAAGGCCCAACACGCTCTTGAACAGGTCACGGAACAAATTAAAAAATGGGAAAAGACAGCTTCGTAGGGGGTCGGTAAAAAGACTTCAACAAGTCCTCTCTCCTCGTGTAACCTGGGGCCTAATGCCCAACTCATGGGATCTTTAAGCCCTGCATTGAGGGAGGTTTGGCCAAGGTATGGAAGAGACAATCTCTGCCGTCATCAATTCTTTTGAAACTTTTTTTGAACTTTGGGGGCAAGGCCCTGGATCTATCGAGAAAGTAGCTCCTCTGGCCTATGTTTGGCATCCTCCCAAAGCTCTGGAGAACTCCAGTCAAAAACCTGTGCACCTCACCCTACAGGCTATCACGCATGGCAACGAGGTTGGAGGAATGGACGTGCTGCTGAGCACAGCACAGCTCCTCCGCAGTGGTATCTTAACTCCCTCGATTTCAATCGGTTTTGCGTTGGGAAATCCTTTTGCAGCAAAAGCTAATCGTCGTTTTCTTTTGCGTGATTTAAATAGATCATTTGGGCGTAAAACAGCGGAAGACGATGAGGATAAGCGAGCGCGCGAACTGGAACCTTTGCTGGCTAAAACTGCTTTCTTCCTTGATATTCATCAGACAATTGAGCCAACTTTAAAGCCTTTCTTTATATTTCCCTATACAGAAGCCTGTTTTGACTTTGCTCAGGCGCTCCACAGTAAGATCCCTGTTGTGACTCACTGGGGCTCTTCATTTTCGAAAGATGGTATGTGTACCGATGAGTACGTGAATTATAAGGGCGGTGTTGGAATAACGCTCGAGCTTGGACAGAAAGGCTTTGATACTTACCAAAGCGGAGTAGGCTTGCAGGTGGCACTCGAGGCTCTCTCCTTTGTTCAGGCTAAGTTTTTAGATGGTGCTAGGTTCCAGCAAAAGAACAACTCTTCAGAAATTTATACATGGAAAGAAGTTGTCGCTTTCACCGAAGGTATGCTCCTTGATGAGGGGCTTGTCAACTTTCAGGAACTCAAGCAAGGGCAAGCTATCGGAAGGACTAGGTCAGGAGCTCTAGCCGTCCCTAAGGAAGGCTGGTTACTTTTCCCTAAATATATAAGAGACCCCTTAGCATCGCCACCCAAGGAAATTTTTCGTATCATGAAAAGGGTCAAGCGGGAGGAACTCGGAAAAGAAGGGGTCATGGGTATATGAGAATCTATTGGGGAAGCTGTCTTGGGGGAGCACTTTTATGGGCTTGTGGTCTGCGGGCGCAAAACCTTTCTGAAGGACCCTCAACGCATTCTGCGATTTATGTGGCTCAAAATCAGGGGGGAATGACTCCTCCTCCTAAGGGCTATGCAATGCCTCCAGGGCCGCCGGAAGGGGTGCCTGTACCTGCAGGGGCACCCATGGCTCCAAAAGGTCAAGGCCCAAAGCTCCCCAATCAACAAGCTCCCGTGATTCCTGGTCCTCCACCGGGGGTCGTGGTGCCTTCAGCTCCCGCTCCTTCAAAGGCCCCCGAGGCCTCTGTGAATCAGGGCAGCTCTGCCGCTCATAGTGCGGTTCGTTCAGTGGAATCAGTTTCCAACCCTTCAGGCACAAAGCAAGGTGGATCATCCCAAGAAATCATCAAGACCGGTCAGGAGAATGTGCTTAGAGCTTCCGATTGCTTTTCGTACCTCAGCAATCCGAGGCAGGGGGATTTTTTCCTGACTCAAAATGGGAAATTCATCTATTTTGCGAGTCGAACAGCGGGCGAAGCTATCCAAGCAGAGCCCAAGTTTTATATCTATGAAATCGATATCCAAGCGAGAACGAGTCGAAGGATAGTCGGCGTTCGATTAGATGGTTTTCCTGCTCTCGTCGGGCATGGTCAACCCCTGGATGGGGCTACAATACTCGATCTTAAGAAGTCTGAAGCCAGCTGTGGAGAAGGACTTGTAGGTGGCACGGGAGTGCAGTGGAATCAACAGCAGCGTATCATCAAGAATTTTCCAAATGCCCATTATAAAATCGTACCCTCAGATCAGGGGACTGTTCTGGCTGACCTAGATCAAGGCAATGTCTTGGGCTTTGATTTTGTAAGTTTACAAAGGCGTACACTTGCGACATTTGATCGTAAATTAGTCCCGCTTTTCGTGGAGTTTCAGCCCCCAAAGGTTTTTGCTCTAGCCCCTGAAAGAGGCGAGCTGCTTCGTTTTGCAGGGGGAAGTCGCGAACCTGAAAGTATTCTCGTCCTCAAAAAAGGTTCCAAGTTGGTACAATCTCAGGAATGGTTTGGACTTCTGGAACAGGGCTTGGATGCACAAAAGCTGATCTTGCGAACGATTAAAGGATGGTCTGGAGAAACTTTCACAACTCAAAACCTCGATCTTCCTAAGGATTGGGTAGGAGATCAGGTGCAGCTTGATGTCAGTCCCCAAACTGGGGTTGCTCTTGTTCAGGCCAAGGATGTTCGAGCGCGTCGGGGAAGCTTCACACCTCAGTATCGCAAGGCTCTGGTCTATTCAAAGTCGAAAAGCACCCCGGCCCTTGAGTTAACAGTTAGCAATGATGCGTATTTCGGAACTTTGAATTTCTCACTTGATGGAAAGTCGATTTTTGCTATCGTTCGTTCATTGGCTGATGATGGTGCGCGGACTCTTAAGACTTGGAGTCTCGAAGAATCGAAGTGGCTTGAAGATATTCAACTGACTCGAGAAGTTTCTCGCGAAGCAGCAAAAAAAATCAAAGGCAAATAATTCAGCATTGAACATAGTTCTGGAGAGGTATGCTGATGCTGCTTTTCGCTTCAGAAAGCGAAAAGCAGCATCAGCGCCTCTGGCCTTTCATGGCCCTATCCACCTCTCTCTTCGCATCTTTTTCTTTGGCAGTATCACGCTTGTCGTAGGATTTCTTGCCCTTACCCAAACCAATTTCGATTTTAACGAAGCGTCCCCGGAAATAAATTTTGAGAGGAAGGAGTGTGTATCCTTTGGCTTGAGTAGCTCTAATGAGTTTCTCAATTTCCCTGCGATGCAGCAGCAAAGTTCGGGAGCGACGCTCCAGATGGTTCATGATGTTGCCGTGCGAATAATGTCCTATGTGCACATCGCGAAGCATGGCCTGACCACCTCCAGTGATATCGACCCAGCCATCAGTGAGATTTACCTTGCCGTCGCGCAAAGCTTTGACTTCCGTACCCTGAAGCGCAATCCCAGCTTCCCAGGTGTCGGAGATAGTATATTCATGAAACGCCCTGCGATTTGACCCAAGGACTTTGATTCCCTTCTCATCCATTGTGTGCTAAGAGCTTCTCCATTCAAGGCTAGCAGTTGATCAACGGGTTCACTCTAAAGGCAAATGATTAAAAGTCCAGCTGAAAATATTGATTACGATGGCGAGTTTCGGGCCCTAGGGGGACCGCTCCTGACGGAACGTGCAGGGCAGCGAGCGGATGCCTATTTGGCGCAAAACTATCCCTTTTTGTCACGAGCGGCTTGGCAAAAACGTTTAAAGTCTGGTGAATTACGAGTGGATGGAGCGATCGTCGATGCTTCTTATAAGCTTCGTCCTGGTCAACAGTTAGCACTTTACCATCCCCCGAGTGTAGAGCCTGAAGTCGATAGAGGTATCTATCCTCTCTGGCGTGTGGGTGCCGTAATGGCTGTTTTTAAGCCTGCCCCCCTTCCTATGCATGAAAATGGCCCCTATCGAAAAAATACATTTTCAGAGCTGTTAAAAACAGAAATTGGCCCTGAATGGGCTGCTGTGCATAGGTTAGACCGCGAAACTTCAGGCATAGTCCTTTGTGGGGCAACCTACGAAGTTCGAAAAACCTTAGCGGCTTCGCTTGCGAGCCGCACTTTGCAGAAGGAATACCTTGCTATAGCTCATGGCCACTGCCAGGAAGCTCACTGGACAGAGCAAGGACCTATTGGCGATCTGACTCAGAGCGAAATTCGTATCAAAAAGTGGGTGGTGCCCGATGGCTTACCCGCAGAGACTCGATTTCAATTGCTGGAACAAAAGGCTCAGCACGTTCTGCTCAAAGCTTTTCCAAAGACGGGACGTACGAATCAGATTCGAATTCACGCAGCCTATGCTGGCCACAATCTTGTCGGAGATAGACTCTTTCATCCTGATGAGCAGGTTTTTCTAGAATGGTTTGTGCAGGGGCTCACGGATAGAGTCGTAGAACAGACAGGATTCAAAAGATGCCTCCTGCATGCTCATGCCCTGACTTTCATCCATCCCGAAGATGAAAAAGTTTATGAGGTGCGCTGCCCCTTACCTGAAGACATGCAAAATTTTTGGGATCAACTAGTGTAGAAATAGTGAGTCCAGGTTTATGATAGAGGGAACTTCTTTCTCATCCTAAATGTGGGGTAGCTATGTCAGCTAAACAAATATTTCAACTGAGTGATTCTCAGGTTCGAGCCTTTTGGGAACCAAAGCTCCAAGAAATAGGCCGTAGCATAGATATCGATCTCAATTTTGGGACGTCCTCTCCTCACGATACTCTGATTAAGCTGTGGAATCGTCGTCTGCAAAGGTCTGCGGACTCTATAGCACTGGAAACTCTGGGTCAAAGCCTGAGCTTTCGTCAGGTTGACGAAGCTTCAAATGCTTTGGCAACATATCTTTTGACAGAATCTGGACTGCAATCAGGAGATGTCGTTGCGATTCTGATGCCAAATATTTCTCAATATGTTGTGTCTGTTCTCGCTATTATGAAAGCCGGGATGATCGTAACGAATGTAAATCCCCTGTATACAGAACGTGAAATTAAGCATCAGCTCAATCACTCAAAAGCCCAGCTCGTTATCTGCTTGGCTAACACAGCTTCAAATTTAGCTCGAGTGGTCCAAGAAACCGCTGTTAAAAAAGTTATAGAAACCGATCTTTTTGATCTAGAAGCTCCTTTGAAGCGAGCCCTGAAAAATACTCTTGTGCGCTATGTGAAAAAAATGGTGCCTGCTCATTCATATCCAAAGTCCGTGACTCATGTTCGATTCCCTAGAGCTCTGACATTAGGATGGCACAGCTGGCGCAAAGATCCCAAGGCGTGGGCTGAGAAACTCAGGAACATTTCTGAGTTGTGCGACTGCAAAAAACCGGCTTTCTACCAGTATACAGGTGGTACAACCGGTGGCTCCAAGGGAGCTATGCTTTCGCATTGGGGTATGACGACGAATGTAGTCTCAGCATACTACTCAGGTCTCATGACTCTGAGATATAGAGATCTTGAGGTCCTAAACGATGGAGCTCATGGTTGGATTGCCCTGCCTTTGCCTCTGTATCATATCTATTCTTTGCATTGCTTTTTTCTGTTTACAGTTGCGACTGGCCTAGCTGTGTCACTTATTCCCAACCCTCGTGATCTTGAATCTTTTATGAAGACCCTGAAATCGAGAACCTTTGATGTCATGCCTGGAATTCAGACTCTCTTTGTGGCGTTGATGAGCCGTCCTGATTTCGAAGAAGCCCACTTCGAGCGAACGTATACTCTTTCTGCTGGAATGGGTTTGGCAGCAGAGGTCTATCGCCAGTGGGAGAAGCGGGTCGGAAAAGCTATCATTGAAGGTTTTGGTTTGACCGAAGCCTCTCCTGTGGCGACTTTCAATCCCTATGATCGACCAATGCCAAGTTCCTGCGGTTTGCCTATTGGTGGTACCTTAATGAAATTAAGAGATTCCCAATCAGGTGATGACTTGCCTCTTGGAGATCCAACAGCTGTTGGGGAGATTTTTATTAAGGGTCCTCAGGTGATGTTAGGCTATCTTGATAATCCAAGCGAAACAAAAGCTATGATTACCGACGATGGTTGGATGCGCACAGGAGATCTCGGTGTCATTGACGCAAAGGGTTACATTCATATCGTCGGCCGTATTAAAGAAATGATTATTGTGTCAGGGTTTAATGTCTATCCCGATGAAATTGAATCCGTTGCGCTGGAGACTCACCTTGTTGCAGAGGTTGCCGCTGTCGGGGTGCCCGATTCTCATTCGGGGGAGAAGGTAGTTGTCTACTGTGTTCCCTCAGGCCTAGCTGCTGGGGAATTTTCATTAGAGCAACTCCTTCGCTTGAAAGAGCAATTGCAAGAAGCATTTCATAAGAATTTGACCAATTACAAGCGACCTCACGCGATCCACTTTTGTAGAAGCCTTCCCAAGAGTCCTATCGGCAAAATCTTGCGTCGATTGGTTAGGGATCGAGCTCTGGAAACAGCCCGTTCCGGAGAAACTAAGGTTCCCGTGATCGAGCCTGCTTTTTAAGCTCAGGCAGAAGAGCCTGGAGAAGTCTAAAAGCTTTTTTGTTGGGTCCATCCCTCACTGGCCAAAGTGTAGAGCGAGCGATAGTCGCTTCCCACTTGGCTCAGGATTTGATCGGAACTCATGACATTCAGCTGAGGAAGTTGCTGGATGATTTGCTTTAATCCTGAAAGTCCCTGATATTGCCTGTTAAGGGTAAGAATCAGGTAGAGACTCTGGCGGTAGGCAAGCTGAGCTTCCATATCACTGAGCTGTTGAAAGCTTTGTTCGAATGCTTCAGGATTCAAAAATCTCTGGGATGTGGCCGCAAATCGATAAGACAAGCAGAACTGAGGGCATTCGGCAAATTGAGCTAGCCCTTCTTGAAACCAGCGAGGCAGAAATTGGTGGCGAGCCTGTTCGCTGAGCATCGCATGAGTCAACTCATGACGCAGGACACGGGCTAAATTTTCGTCCAAAATCTGTTGGGGCTGCACGGGTATGCGCATACGTCCATCGTAGATCCCTGAGGACCATTCGGGGCCGTGGGTGGAGCGATTAAAATTGTCCTGGCGATGAAAGATCACTTCAATAGGATTGGTAGGGTACTCAAATCCAAGGTTTTGCACCAGATTTTGAACATGATTTTGTAGAATTTCTAGGCTGCCTTGAACAAGATTTTGATTCTCCTGTATTTGAAATCGCAGCAGGAAATACCCTGCGCTTATCTCTCCTTGAGCAGGTACTTCATCTAACTTAGCCGTAATCTTTTGTTCTCGATGCTGGAGCTCGTCTCGCTCTTCGTCTGTTAGAGTCTCAAGAGATTGGGCTTTTTGCGTGAGTTGTAATGCTTCATCCATGAGGCCGAGCGATTCTTTTGCTTCAGCAAGAAGAATATAGGACTCAGGATCCATTGGATTTTTTTCTACATAGTGTTGGAGGTAATCGAGGGCTGCGTAGCTATCCCTTCGTTTGAGGGCGCAGTATCCGAGACCTTTCAAAGCCAAAGCGGAACTATTACCTTTTTGAGCAGGTTCTAGGTAGGATTGAGCGTCTTCACAGCGACCTTGTCGAATAAACTGCCAAGCAAGCCCAAGCTTTAAAGTTGGCAATTGTTCCCTAAGCCATTCTTTGTAGATTACAGATAGAGTTTCGCTGCGAAGTTGATTCTGCGCGATGAGAATGGCCTCGGAAAAGTGCGCCTCACGAAAGAGATTGCGAAGAGTTTGCTCGGCAGCCTTACTTTCACCATCCTCTTGAGGGGCTGAATCAAGATGAAGCGTCTCTGAAGTAGGTTTAGCTTTCTCTGTCAGATCGGGAGCTGATCGCAGGGGAGAAGTTTCCAACTGCGATACCGTTGCTAAGATGTGAGGTCTCACCCCGTCCTGAGAAAGAGCGAGGAAAGCTATAAGGACCAGAAAGAGACGAATGCGCTGCCGCGAATTAGACAAGCAATTTGCCCTGCTTGTGAAGAGCTTGCAGGTCCGTGAAACCGCCCACGAACTGGCCGTCAACAAAGATCATCGGTACGGTGCGATAGTAGCCGTTCTCTTCTGATAATTTTTGACGTAGCTCAGGTTTATCATCTAAGCCGATTTCTTCGTAAGGAAGGCCGAGCTGCTCAAGGAGACGTTTGGCTGCTTGGCAATAACTACAGACACGGGTTGTGTAGACTTTTATATCTCGCATAGCGTTTTTTCCTGAATTCAAGTAGAGGGAAAAGGTCTTGGTTATGACGCACTCGTGCAGCACATGCCGTGCCCCTTCAGCAAAGGAAATTCTCATGACCCCGGAAACGGTCCTTAAGGAATTGTCCCCACTGATTCAGAGTTTACTCGAGAAAGCATTCGCGCAGAAGGGCTTTGAAGCGAAGAACGCGGAAATCCCCTCGGCAGCAGCTCGCTTGATCGATATTGAAAATAAAGATTACGGTTACTTAGCTTATATTGCTTCGGATGGTCTCACACTCGATCAAAAGACTGAGATTGAAAAGTTTCTGGTCGGAGAAGCCACTGCAAAAGGCCTTGGTTTGAAGGTCTACTTCAAGCGTCTTCAAGCTTTGTCGGGCAGGGTTGGGCCAACATCCGCTGGGCCAAGTGTTTCTTCCCCCCAGACAGGTCCATTTGGCGTAAAATGGAAGCGCAAGCCTATCCCCGGTGTTGCTAAGATCGTAGCTGTGTCTTCGGGCAAAGGCGGTGTAGGTAAATCGACAGTGTCAGTGAACCTTGCTGTCGGATTAGCATTGCAAGGCTATAAGGTCGGTCTTTTGGATGCCGACCTTTACGGACCGTCAGCACCCCTCTTAATGGGGATAGAGGGCATCATGCCCGTATCTGCAAATCAGCAGATGGTCCCTCTCGAAAAGCATGGCGTGAAGGTGGTGTCGTTTGGGTTTATGTCGGATCCCTATCATCCAGTAATCTGGCGGGGACCCATGGTGGCAAAAGCTCTCGAACAGCTCTTCTACCAGACTGAATGGGGCGAACTTGATTACCTGATCCTTGATTTGCCTCCGGGCACAGGCGATGTGCAGTTGACTATGATCGAGAGTCTTCCCTTGCATGCGGGCATAGTTGTGTCTACACCCCAAGCTGTCGCCCTTTTGGATGCACACAAGGGACTCAGCATGTTCGAAAAGCTCAAAGTCCCTGTCCTTGGTCTTGTTGAGAATATGTCGCACTTTCAGTGTGGAGCTTGCGGACATTTTGAAGACATCTTCGGACAGCAGCAGATTGAAGAGTTTGCTGCGGAGCGAAAGATTGAAATTCTCACCCGCATACCTTTGAATCGTCGTATTCGTGAAGCATCTGATCAAGGTGTTCCCGTTGTCTTGCAAGATCCTGCCTATGCTCAGTACTACATGGAGCTTGTCGACAAGTTGCTTGGACAGGAGCTGTCAGACAAACAGTCACATGACTCTTTATAAGACAGCAGACATATTGAAATAATTGAGAAAAATAGGATTTAGAAAAGTTGCTTGCTTGGGGGGTGAGGGCTTTCGGATAGTTAGGCGTTTGGCACACGAGCTGCAATAAGAATGATATCCGGGTCTACACCCGGGAGGATTCTGGCTCTACTGTCACCCTGGTTTGAGAAAACGCTTCAAACTATCCCTGCTGCTGCTGAATTACTTCCTTTTCCTCCTGCTGAAACCTAACCTATCAGTTGTGCCAGAATCCCTCTCTCCTCTCTCGAGGAGAGTTCCTCACGTCCGTTCAATCATGAATCAAGCGATCATATTCAGCATAGGCGAGGGCTGCTTCCACTTGGGCCCAAAAGCGATGGTAATGGAAGGTAGGAGCTTCTCCGCCCTTCAGATAAGTCTCGACCTTAGCGAAATCCGGATCGTCGCGATACTGGGGCCTTAAGCTTAAAAAGTTTACACCGTTCTTGACGAGAGCCTGGGAGGGCATCTTACCTTGGAAAGAGTTCGGTACGTAAACAGGATCTAGGAATCGTGCATAGTCTTTTCGAATTTCAGGAAAAGACAGTCCTCTTTCATCACGACCTTTGAGCCACAGACGATCAAGTAATCCTTTAGCTTTGGCTATGACTTCACTGCGTGCGACTCCCTGATGTCTTTCGCTGGCTTTTGCATAGATCATCAATGTTTTGGCCAGAGCAGCTCCGATGCCTACGTCTTGATTAGAATCTGTGACACGAACATGAAGCTGAGAGTTCCATTGAGGGGCACTGGGATTCCATGAAAACGGTTGTCCTGTCCACTCGAGAGTCGAGGGAATCAGAAAGCTTCCATCATTGGAAAACTTGATTTCACCAAGCACCCAGGTAACCCATCGATCGAGCAGGGGAACGACGGATGCATCTGCGGACTGTGCATAATAGTCTGCGACTCTCTGCATAGACCAAGCTTGCCAGCCAAACCAGGTGTTGGAACCTGGATCGGCATAGACGGGATCTGATTCGTAGGAGAGTCCGTAAAATTCGCTCGTTCCTTGAGGAGCGCTTTCGTAGCGGCCTCCGATGCTGTTGGTGGCACCACCAGCAATGGCTCCCTCTGCGGACTGAAGCCAGCGATAGAACTCAAGCTGACGGGAAAGGCTTACCTTCCAGTCCCCTGCTCCTTGTGCGCTCTTGGGCTGAAAATCGCTGTTCTGAGCAAGGGCAAAAGCTGCCAAGGGATTTTGATAGCCAAAGTGAGCATGGCTGCCTCCAATACGCCACGACCAAGAGCCAGCATCTTGAGGATGAGAGCCTCCCCATGCATAGTACCAGCTCAGCAGATAGTGAGCGGCATCATAACCTTGCCCCGGTGTGCAGTTGGGATTATGGCAGCCGATAGTCTTGAAATATTTATCAAAGAAGCTATAGCGAAGAAAATCGCCCATTTTGCTAGCTTTGGCAATGACAGGCTCGAGATGCGCTGTGTGCCCCTGTTCTTCTGCATAAATCTTAGCCCAATAAGTTGCTTGTACCAGTCGAGCATCGGCATCCGGTGCATTCGAGTAGCGCCATTGGCGCTTATAGCCATTAGAGTCTTGAGTAAAAAGACTTAAAAAACCCTCTGAAGCTGCACCAAATCTCATGTCATCAATGGAAGGGTGCGGCACTGTCTCCCAGACAGACTCCTGTCGGCCTCTTTGAAAAGTATTAATAAATGTCGGTTCGTCTTGAGAGCCATAGCCATACCAATTACTCGTATCGATCAGCCAATGCATGCCATAAATGCTATCTCCATAGGTCGAACGCAAGTCATTCGCAATCGGGTCGATACCTGGGCGAACCCAAGATTCAAGGGGAGATGGATACTGCTCTGGTAAAGGGTTTTCACGAGCATAAGTCGCTGGTGATTGAGCTTGGTAGCTGCCAATATTGGGTTGAAAATTTGGAATTGCAAAGCGTTCGATGCGATCGAAGGCATAGTTTAATAGGCTATAGTCTCCCGTATAACGACCGAACATGGCCTCAAGCCAAACCCAATAGCTCATACCCTCGCTGGTTGTCATGTGACCGTTATCAGGAGCTTCGACGATGAGGGTTTCGGCTGCATGGTAAGGAACATCTAAACGGCTGAAATAAGCGTTTTTAGGATTATGCAAATCCCACCAAAGCCAAAGAAAGCGATCAGCCATTTCATTACCTGTAGGCACCGAAATCGTTTGCGCTTGAGTTTTTATAATGAGGCCGTTGGCAGAGACAGTGACCTCTGGAAGGTCGGCCTGCGACGGAGCACGCTGTTCTGAAGACGATCGTATACCGATGCCGCCTGTCCCGTAGGTTTGAGTGCTGAGAGTTAAAAATTTTGCACGACTTTTAGGAATACTTGAAGCATGAGCCTGCCCCTGAAAAGTCTGAAGCAGCATCAGACCACTCATAAGTAGCTGTTTTTTCAGCATAGTGAAGCCCCTTTTTGCCGGTTGCGATCGAGCTTGATGTTTGTAAGCTAACTTAACAAATAAGGGGGGTGAGGGGTCAATACAGCAAATCGAAAAATCCCAAGCTGCCCAGTTAAGGGGACCAGTTCTTCCGGAGCACTTGGTGGATGAGTTCTACCATGAGTTCTCGCTCCTCTTTTGCCTCCGAATCTGGGCTTGATAGCCAAAGATAGAGCTGACTTTCCTCAGTCAAGGCATAAAGATTGAGCTCACTCGATTTGCCTATCCATTGCGCAGAGCGAGGGATTTGAATTTGACTCCAGGTTCCTTGGCGAATCTGAGGACGAAGATTTCTTATAAATTTCAGGAAAGGTGCGGAGAGTTGAACTCCGGGTTGCCCGTCCTTCCAGACCAAGAGTATTTGAGGATCCGGGGTAAAGGTGATGAGAGCCCCCTCTTTAGTGAGATGGGGGAGATGTTCACGTAAGAGTGTCTGGGCCTGACCTGCATCAAAGCAAAGGCTGAGTTGAGACATGAGTTGATGAGTTCTATCGATCATGTTTCCAACAGGAAGTGGAGGAGGTAAACGTCGTTCGAGAGCTTTAGCCCCTTTTCTGTTCGGAGAAACAAGCGCGGGGACATCATCGTCGTCCACGGAGCGAGCTTGCTTTCGGCTGAGTTGAATATCATCATCAGCCACGAAAGGCTCGGAGGCTCGAGCTTCAGCGATCTTTTGCTCTTGAGCGCTTAGATGTGGGTTCTGAGGCGTTGAGTCATTAAAGGAAAGAATCGATAAGAGATTCGAATCTGAGCCGCCAAAGTGTGAAGAATCAGAAGGACTTGGAGAGAATCCAACATTCTTTGGAGCCTGGAGATCACTGTCTTCGTCGACTCTCTCCAGAACTTCTTCATGAGGGTTTAGGTCAAGCGGAAGTGTTGCGGGTGCTTGTTCTTCGTCAAGCTGCAGGTCAACGTCAAGCGCACTTTCAAAGCTATCCTTGAGTCCATGCTGCTCGACTAAGTTCAGTATACTTGAGTCATGATCTGAATTGGAAATAGCTAAATCGTCACTTAAAGTGTCAAGCACATGGCCCTGTGCCGAAGGCTCTGGCTCAAGAGATGAGAGTTCTGCTTGTCCTGGGTCCTGCAAAAGCTCGGCGAGAGGAACGGAGCTATCAATATCAGCTGTAAGTCCCAAAGCTTCCATGGGCAGCGGGTCGCTTTGGTGGACAGTTTTGCGTTGATAGCTGCCATCAGAGTTTGACTCAAAATCATCAGAAAATGAGAAATCAAAGATCTCTGAAGGTGTGTCGACAGTCTTTTTATCTTTGATTTCTCTATCGTGAGAAGTAATCTCATCGATTTCTAAGTCTTCTTCAAGTGCGAGGGGGAGCTCCCCTTCGGGAAGAATGGAGTCCAAAATTTCAGTTGTGCTCGTGAGCTCTTCATTCATCACGCCTTCCGTTTGAAGAAGGTCTTGGAACTCTTCAGAAGAATCTGAAACTTTCAGGTCTGCCGAGTCTTCTGTTTCGGAAGCGTTGAAATTTAAAGCTTCATCTGCCTCTTGATCCTTAGAGTCAGGAGTTGCTTGAGCTTCAGTTTCAAGATCGAAACTTTCTTCAAGATCGAGTTCTTCGTTGACTGCTTCATCGGAAGACTGTGCCGATTCCTCTTGAGTCGCTATCGACTCCGTCTCCGCAGAGAGTGAGGCTTCATCTTCTAGTGAAATTTCAGACTCCAGGTCTGGAAAACTCGCAGAAAGTTCAGCTTCAAGTTCGTTGCTGTCTTCCTGTGGTGTTTCACCATCAAGATCAGCGATCTCTTCAAAAGCTGAGGATTCGCCATCAAGATCTGCAGTTTCCTCGGTGGCCGTCGAGTCGCTATCAAAATCAACAGTTTCTTCGGTGGCCATGGGTTCATGGGTGAAGTCGACACTTTCTTCAAGTGCGGGAGCTTCGTCATCGAAATCGGAGCTAGACGAAGCTTCCGCCTCATTGGGCTCCTCTAGCTCAATATCGGTATCAGCTTCCTCTGCAGAGAATGAAGATTCCTCCGTTGAGTCCATAGAACCCAGAACATCCAGGGCATCGTCGCTCTCATCGGCGGCAGTCTGGTTCGGCTTGGCTGCCGGGCTTGAGGTTGCCGGCTCTTCGTCGCCCCAAAGTCCGAGTTCATCACGTCCTTCATCATCCTTGGGGGGAGTGTCAGAAGTTTCTTCGTCACCCCAAAGGCCAAGGTCGGCACCTGAGGACTGTCCAGTCGAAGGAGCTGAAGCAGGTTCATCAAAATCGAAACCGAAGCCCACGCCACCAGAGGTCGCTGTCGGTGTGTCGCTTATTTCTCCAAGCAAATCAGCATCCGCCCCTGCATCGATCGGAATGTCACTGAAGTCACTGTCGCGGAATCCCGAGTCAAAGCTTGGGGCTTCGAGATCGTCGAGATTGAGCTGATGGTGCTTGTGAGTCGGTTCGGGTAGATCCTCGAGCTCAAACTCTTCCTCAGTCCTAACGGGAGCTTTCGGAGTATGAGCTCCATGGCGGTCTGGAGGAGGCAGCGGTGCGATATGCTGGGCGTCTGGGTTTTCAACAATCTTCTGCTTAACCCATGCTGAGCCAGAATGATTACGAAGGAAGTGGGTGAGGGCTGTCAGACTTGGACGGAAGTCTGGATTGAGACGCATGAGACCTTCGTAGATCTGGGAGATAGGGGCGATGATGGGTACGACCTCAAGGCCAGTAAAAAATTCGAGTTGGCGCAGAGTGGCCTTATCAAGGGGATCGGCTACCGCGACAGTAATGCGATAGTGGTCCATTTCAATCGGGAGTATTTCCAGTTTACTCAGAAGACGCTTATCAATCTTTTTTGTGATATTGGGGTCGATCCGGTCCAGCAGATCTCTAGGTGCTACGACATAGCGTGTTCGCTCGGCAAGAAATGCCGCCAGCTCGTCTTCATCCAACAGTCCCATCGTGAGGATACTCTTGGCGAAAGCCCAGCTACCTTGACCACATGTTTTGACGATCGTCTGGCGATCTTGTTCGGTGAGAAAGCCCTCTTTGACGAGCAGGTTGCCAAGCCCGGAAGCGCCCATGGTTCCTTCCCTTCAGTGCTGGGTTTGCGTGCTCTGTCCGGCGCGTGCGCAGATCTGGAGCCCTACGAGAATTGTGGGGGGGCTCGTGTGCTGACCCTCTCCAACGTCACGGAACCAGAGGAATGTACTAGGCAAAGATCAATAAGAACTATAGTATCACAGTTTGTTCGAAGGTGCTTTTCCACGTTATTTTGGCAGTAAAAAGGGGCTCGGCTATGGCTGGCGAACAGAGCAAATCACTTCGCGGCATCGATGCTTTCCAAGCGCAGGTCTTGGAGATTTTAGCAAAATTAGCAAATAATCCGAAAGTCATTGGGATTGGGGCCGCAGTCCTCGTGGTCGCACTTGGTGGAACGGTTGGAGTTCGCTATGGCCTGAATAAGAGCCAAGAAAAGCGTGCGAATGAGCTGGCAAAAATCGATCAGACATTCGAAGACGAAATGAAGTCCTTCGGTAAACAGCGCGAAGATCTCGAAAAAAAGCGTGACACTTTGCGTGCAGCTTTGCCAAACGGATCCGACAAAGCGACGGCGGAGACTCCTGAGATCAAGGCATTAGATGCCAGCATTCAAGCACTCAAAGCAGATCATTCAAAATCAGCGCAGGAATACAAAGCGTACTACGATCAAAATCCAAAATCTGCTGAGGGTTTGGTGGCTGGATTGAAGTATGCGAGCTTTGCGGCTGAAAAGGGTGATCTCGAAGCGGCTCAAAAGGCTCTCGAAGCTATGGCTGAACCGTCCCAGTCCTACTCCATACTTAAAGTCCAGACATACCTTTTACTGATTTCGGTTCTTGAAGATCGTGACCAGCTGGACAAGGCCTTAGAGTATTCCGATAAGTTTTTGAAAGTCGTGCAACCTGACTTGAAAGCCAAGGCATTGCTCACCAAAGGGCAAATTTTACTTTTGAAAAAAGATTTCTCTCAAGCTCAGGCTACCTTGAATCAGCTGGTATCGGAACATGATAACTCAATGGAAGCGGATCGAGCGCGCAGTCTACTCGCTTTGGTTCCCCAACAAGCTCAATAAAAGGCGAATGCTGTGATGGGTTGTAAAGCCAGTATAGGACTGTTTGGAATTGTTTGTTTATTGCTTGCCTCGTGCACGCATCAGACACAGACACATGCTTCTCAATGCGATCCTGACGGAGCGCCCGAGACCTGTCGACCCTTCCGCACTGGTTTTATAAAAATAGATCCCGAACTTGATGCGATTAAGCCGCTGGGATCCATTGATGAGTCTGGTTGGAGTCTTGCAGGTTCGTATCTCCTCGGTTCTCCGCGGAAAGAGTGGGTCGCTGCCTACGACTTGAAGAACAAGAAGTATGCCTGGTGGTTTCCTGCCAAGGCAGATCTGACGGCGCCTGTCGGTGTGTTTGGTAGTTGGGCCATTTTGCCACTTAGAGATGGGCGTTTGGTAAAAGTTGAGAGCCAGTCTGGTAAGGTCTTGTGGGATGTTCGCCTAAGTCGGTTTTTAGCGACTCGTATCAGTCTCGCAGGTTCTTCGCTCCTCGCTTACACAGTCGATCAAAAGCTGTTCTCTTTAGACTTCCAAACTGGTCAAACTCAATGGGTCTTCGATGCGGGAACACCGAGTAGTCTCACCATGCGCAGTGCCGCCGCGCCAGTGGCATCAGGCAATGAAGTCTTCTTGGGCAACAGCGACGGTCAATTATTTTCAATCTCTCTGGCTTCTGGCAAGGAGAATTGGAAGATCGAAGTTGGCAAAGATGATTCTCGCTATCGGGACATTGTTGGCGAAATTGCAGTGGGCAATCGTCAGGTTTATGTCACGCGTTTAGATGGTCAGGTGTTTGCTTACGGGACAGTCCAAAAGCCTAGTGATGCTTTGTGGCAAGAAAGTTATCCGACGATAACAGCTTCGGCTTACCGTGACGGGACTCTTTATCTCGCGAGCGTGAATGGGGATGTGTCGGCGCTGCAGGCAAGCAACGGACGTGTCCTATGGAAAGTTGGTTTAGGGCAGGCTGTTAAGTCCATAACCCTCGGAGAGAAATCTATTTTCCTTGGAGGAAGTGAGGGGCGTATCACAGCTCTCAACAATACCGACGGTCGCATTCTTTGGTATGATGATCTTAAAGGGGTTTTGACCCAGCAGCCTGTCGTCATTGATGATCAGATTTACTACTCTACGGGTTTAAAGGTCATCTATAGCTATAAGCTATTCTGAAATTTCATCTGCAAACTACTTCATACGCAAGACATTTACTCTCGTGAGACTCAGGGGACTAGGTTCCCTTGGGTGACACTGTATTCCGCCGCCTTGGACGTAAGAAGCGATTTCTTCAAAGATCCCGCCATAGCTTGAAGGTAAGACGGAGCCAAGGGGAAATTTTGGAGAGCGTCGGCCATTTCTATTCCAAAATTACGAACGACACGTGCTTGTGCGGGATTTGTAGACAACAAGATCCGAAAGGCATCGTTATAAAGTGATGCTAACCACCAAAGGTGATAGGGGGTCATCGGACCTGGATGCTCGACGACACCATATTCTTGCCAACTATTGAATACTGTCTCAAGGTCGCCTTTGAGGGGAAGTTTGGCCCACTTTTGCTGTTTAGAGCGTGCATTTTCAATTCCCTTCGTCCATTGAGCTTGATGTAGGGGATAGTCAAAAATGGAATAGGATAGGTTGGTTTCAATCTTGTGAAAGATCGGAGACATCCCTATATGAGGCTCTAAGGTAAGCGCGTAAAGTGCTGCAAAACTATAAAAATCTTTTGGTTTTACGGTGTCTTCATGTTTTGGTTTTGCCAGAAAATAAAGGAGTGGGGGGTCATCACTCACGTGAGAAAGGCTCAAGAAAAACTCTTGATCGTCTTTTTCCTGTGGAAAAAAGGATCTTGTGAATTTTGGCCATAGATTAATTTCTTCCCCGGTCGTGAGGTTCCAATAGTAGAGACCGCCATCGTAGTGAGCTGAATTTTCTGCCGTGAAAATGATTTCATATCCGCTCTTAAGCCACAAAAATTCACTCACTTTATCGTGCAGGCTGAGTTGAATCCATTCATGGTTTTTGGGGGCAGTGACAACAAGGTGTCGCGTCAACTGTTTGGGATGAGTGTAGAGCCGGGCGAGTAGGTAGCCGCGTGGCGAAAGGAGTCCTTCAAGGAAAGCTGGTTGATACAGGATGGGAAGGCTTTCCTTTGAGGTGAGCTCCTGAACTCCGAGAGTGCCTTCTTCAGTCCCTCTTAGGACAAAGTCACCCGTCTGAAGGAGCAGATTTTTGGCCTTTTGTTCGCGTCCGAAAGATTGAACAATAAAGGCTTTTTCATTTAATGCTGTCCATCCCAAGCGTTCGCCATATCGATCGTAAGGACTGAAGCGTATATCAAGCTCATGAGCTAGCGGTCGCAGTTGACTCAAGCGAGTGGGAAGTTCGTTATGCCGTTCAACAAATTTATGAACCAGTTTTTCCGCTGTTTGTAATTCCCAGTGGCTTCTTTGATTTACCAAGGGATAGACAGAGTCGAGTCCTAAGAGAATAAGCCAAAGGCTTGGTATGGCCCAAAGCAAAAATATCCAATCCGAAGTTTGGGAGCGTACTTGCTTTTGATGCGGGACAGTCTGGTTTTGATTCATGATTTGGAAGCCAAAACTGTGAAATTTTGTGACTTTGACCACAGGGACGAAGCAACTTTATTGCTTCTAAAAGAATCAGCTCAAAGCAAGTCTCATGTATAATAGAAGTGAGAACAACTCTTAGCTTATCAGAAAATAGGCATAACACAACGAAAAAGGTAGTGAAATGAGGAAGTCAGCGTGTCTGCTTGGATTCCTGATGAGTTTCTGTTTGAGCAGTTTGGTCTTTGCT